>JAGRMO010000120.1 GCA_020441205.1 Maritimibacter sp. | reverse complement strand
CGGGGGTGCGGGGGCAGCGCCCCCGCCCTGCCCGCCCGCCGGCTCAGACGGCGGCGGACCCTCGCTAGCCGTCCTGCCGGATCCGGGCGTTGGTCGGGTCGTGGGGGCTGTCCTCGGTCACTTCGGCATCCCAGAGCGTGCCCTGCATCCGGACCTTCAGCTTCGTGCCGGTCTGCGCCAGGTCGGGGCGGACATAGCCCATGCCGATCGACTTGCCGAAAACCACCGAGTAGCCGCCCGAGGTGAGCCGGCCGACCTTCTCGTCGCCCAGGTAAAGCGCTTCGCGGCCCCAGGGGTCGGCATCCGCAGGCCCGTCGATCAGCAGGGTGACGCAGGCCGAGCGGATGCCCGTCGCGAGCATCGCCGCCTTGCCGTGGAACTCCTTCTCCGTGTCGACGAAGCGGTCGAGCCCGGCTTCGAGCGGGGTCGCGTCGCGCCCGAGCTCGGTGCCGAAGGCGCGGTAGCTCTTTTCTTGCCTGAGCCAGTTCTGCGCCCGGGCGCCGACCGGGGTGAGCCCGTGGGCCGCGCCGGCCGTCATGAGCTGATCCCAGAGATAGCGCCCCATCTCGATCGGGTGGTGTAGCTCCCAGCCGAGCTCGCCGGTATAGGCGACGCGCACCGCGTGGACCGGGCACATGCCGAGCTCGATGTTGCGCATCGAGAGCCAGGGGAAGCGCTTGTTGGAGAGCGCGGTATCGGGGTCGGCGTCCTTCACCAGCGCCTTCAGCACGTCACGCGATTTCGGGCCCGCGAGGGCGAAGACGCCGTATTGGGTGGTGATGTCGTGGATCTCGATATAGCCGAGCTCGGCCATCCGGTCGGCCGCCGCCTTGCGCAGGTAGTCGCCGTCATAGGCGGTCCAGGCGCCGGCCGAGATCAGCACATATTCGTCATCGCCGTAGCGCACGATGGTGTATTCGGTCCGGGTCGTGCCGGCCGCGGTCAGCGCGTAGGTGAGGTTGATGCGGCCCGGCTTCGGCAGCTTGTTGGTGGTGAACCAGTCGAGGAAGGCGGTGGCGCCGGGGCCGCGCACGAGGTGCTTGGTGAAGGCGGAGGCGTCGATCAGGCCAACGCCCTCGCGGATCGCCTTCGCCTCGGCCTCGACATAGGGCCACCAGCCGCCGCGGCGGAAGCTCCGGGCCTCGTGGTCGAAGCCGTCGCCGACGCCGGGGGCGTAGTAGTTGGGCCGCTCCCAGCCGTTGACCTGGCCGAACTGCGCGCCCAACGCCTTTTGGCGGTCGTAGGCCGGCGCGGTGCGCAAGGGCCGGCAGGCCTCGCGCTCCTCGTCGGGGTGGTGCAGGACGAAGACGTGTTCGTAGCATTCCTCGTTCTTGCGGGCGGCATATTCGGTGGTCATCCAGTCGCCGTAGCGCTTGGGATCGAGCGCGGCCATGTCGATCTCGGCCTCGCCCTCGACCATCATCTGGGCGAGGTAGTAGCCGGTGCCGCCGGCCGCCGTGATGCCGAAGGAGAAACCCTCGGCGAGCCACATGTTCCTGAGGCCCGGGGCCGGGCCGACCAGCGGGTTGCCGTCCGGCGTGTAGCAGATCGGGCCGTTGAAATCGTCCTTGAGGCCGACGGTTTCCGACGACGGGATGCGGTGGATCATCGACATGTATTCGGCCTCGATCCGCTCGAGATCGAGCGGGAAGAGATCGGCGCGGAAGCTGTCGGGCACGCCGTATTCGAAGCGCGCGGGGGCGCCCTTCTCGTAGGGGCCGAGAATCCAGCCGCCGCGTTCCTCGCGGACGTACCACTTGGCGTCGGCATCGCGCAGCACCGGGTGTTCGCCGTGGGTCTTGCGGTATTCGACCAGCACCGGGTCGGGCTCGGTGACGATGAACTGGTGCTCGACCGGGATCGCCGGCATCTTGATGCCGAGGAGCCGGGCGGTGCGCTGGGCGTGGTTGCCGGTGGCGGTGACGACATGCTCGGCGCGGATCTCGAAGCGCTCGTCGCCGGCGACGAGGTTGCCGCCCTTCTCGACCATGACCGAGCCGCGCACGATCCATTCGGAGCCGGTCCATTCGTAGCTGTCGACCTGGCGCTTGCGGACGATCTCGACGCCGCGCTGGCGGGCGCCCTTGGCCATCGCCATGGTGACGTCGGCGGGGTTGATGTAGCCGTCGGTCGGGTGGAACAGCGCGCCGATCAGGTCTTCGGTGCGCACCAGCGGCCAGCGCTCCCTGATCTGGGCGGGCGTCAGGAACTCGTGCGGGATGCCCACGGTCTCGGCGGTGGTGGCGTAGAGCTGGTATTCGTCCATCCGCGCCTGGGTCTGGGCCATGCGCAGGTTGCCGACCACAGAGAAGCCCGCGTTGAGGCCGGTCTCTTCCTCCAGGGTCTTGTAGAACTTCACGCTGTAGTCGTGAATGTGGGTGGTGGCATAGCCCATGTTGAAGAGCGGCAGGAGGCCGGCGGCGTGCCAGGTCGAGCCCGAGGTGAGCTCGTCGCGTTCGAGCAGCACCACGTCGCTCCAGCCCGCGCGGGCGAGGTGATAGGCGATCGAGGCGCCGACAGCGCCACCGCCGACGACAAGCGCTTTTGCATGGGTTTTCATCCGGCGACTCCCTCGATGCTGGTTCTGCCCCGGATATTGACCGATGCCGCCGCGCCGGTCACGGCGGCGACGACTTGTCATGGTCGAAAAACGACCGTGGCGGCGGTGGCGGGGGTTATTCGCAGACGAGCACGCCGGCCCGGCGCACGCAGACGCCGGTGGCGGCGGGTTCGGGGACGGGTTCGGCCCCGGCCGTATCCGGCAGGCCGGGATCGAGCGCGAAGGGCTGCACCGTGCCGCGGGTCACTTCGTCGGGGGCGAAGCCATCGGCGAAGGCGATGCCCCGGTCGGGCGAGATCTGCGGATCGGGGGTGTCGGCCATGCGGTTGAGGCGGGCTGCGTCGAGCCCGGCGAGGAGGCCCGCGAGCGTCGCCATGTCGGTGTTGGCGAGGGCGTCGACGGCGAAGGTGCCGGCGATCCGGGCTGAGAGCGCGTTGAAGCCCGCGCCGTCCGCAGTGGGGCCGAGCGGCTCGAAGCCGACGCCATGCACGGTGAGCGGCGCGGCGCTCGATGGGGCGGGCGCGGGCTCCGCCGGGGCTTCGCGGATCATCACCACGATGCGGTCGGCGTCACGGGCGTAGGTGGCGACGAGACCCGGGGTCGCGCCCTGCATCACCGCCTCGAAGGCGAGCACGAGCTCCACCGCCCGACCATGCGCCTCGACCGGGAGGGCGGCGCCGGCCGAGGCCAGCACGGCGGCGTCGGACCCCTGCCAGCCGCGCAAGGTCCAGCCTTCCGGGGCGGGCGGCAGGGCGTCGGCGAGGCTCGGCGGCGGGGCCGCGCGGGCAGGCGCAGGCCGGCCCGTGGGCAGGGTGTCGAGGCCCGGGATTTCGGGCAGGCCGGGGACGCCCAGCTGTTTCATCGCGATCACCAGGTCGACGGCGAA
>JAGRMO010000119.1 GCA_020441205.1 Maritimibacter sp. | reverse complement strand
CCCCCGGACCCCCCGGGATATTTCGAGACCAAAGAAGGACAGGCGCGATGAAGCCGGGAAAGCTGAACCTGATCACCGATGTCGCGGGGCTGCTGGTGGGCAATGCCGAGGACCACGGGGTGAAGACCGGGGCCACGGTGCTGGTGGGGGCGCGGCCGTTCGTCGCCGCCGTCCATGTGATGGGCGGGGCGCCGGGGACGCGGGAGACCGATCTGCTCGCGCCCGACCGGCTGGTGCAGGAGGTGGACGCGCTGGTGCTCGCCGGCGGCTCGGCCTTCGGGCTCGACGCGGCCTCGGGCGTCGCGGACGGGCTCAGGGCGAAGGGGCGGGGTTTCGACGTGGGCGGGCAGACGGTGCCGATCGTGCCCGGCGCGATCGTGTTCGACCTGCTCTCGGGCGGCGAGAAGGATTGGGTGGACAACCCCTACAAGCGGCTCGGGCGGGAGGCGCTGGCGGCGGCCGGGGAGCGGTTTTCGCTCGGCACCGCGGGGGCGGGCACCGGCGCGACGACGGCGGAGATCAAGGGCGGGCTCGGCTCGGCCTCGGTGGTGCTGGACAGCGGCCACACGGTCGGCGCGCTGGTCGTGGTCAACGCGGTCGGGGCGGTGACCGGGCCGGGGGGGCACTTCTGGGCCGCGCATTGGGAGATGGGCGGCGAGTTCGGCGGGCTTGGGCCGGTCGCCTGGTTCGACCCGGGCGCAATGCCGCCCACCAAGCTCACGGCGCGCAACGGGGCGACCACGGTGGCGATCGTCGCGACCGATGCGCGGCTCACCCAGGCCGAAGCCACGCGCCTCGCGGTGGCGGCGCATGACGGGATGGCGCGGGCGATCGTGCCGAGCCACACGCCCTATGACGGCGATCTGGTGTTCGCGGCCGCGACCGGGGACAGGCCACTCGCCGATCCGGCGCTGGACCCGTTGCGGCTGGGCCATGCGGGGGCGGTCTGCCTCGCGCGCGCCATTGCGCGGGGGGTCTATGCGGCGACGCCTGCGCCGGGCGACGTTCTGCCGACGTGGACAGAGCGTTTCGGGGCGGGCGGTTGACGCGGATCAAGGTGGCGGGGATCGTGGACCCGTAGTCTCGGCCCATTATTTTTCGGGAGGCGACCGATGTTTCGCGCAACCTTCTTTTCGCTCAGCCTGATCGCGATGGCCAATCCGGGCCTTGCCGACGAGGTGGTCGACACGCTGTCGGCGGCGCTGCAGGCCTATGAGGACGGCGATATCGACTATGCGCTGGAAGAGCTCGACTATGCGCGCCAGCTTCTGAAAGAGATGAATGCGCAGGAACTCAGCGCCTATCTGCCGGAAGCGCCCGAGGGGTGGACCCGCGAAGTGAGCGAGACCAACATGAACGCGGGGTTGGCCATGTTCGGCGGTGGTGTCGGCGCGGAGGCGGAATATTCCGACGGCACCGAGACCTTTACCCTGCAAATCATGGCCGACAACCCGATGGTCGCGGGATTTGCCGGGATGGTGGCGAATGCCGGGCTCATGGGGATGAAGATGCACCGGGTGGGGCGGGAGAAGTTCTTCGAGAACGACAACCAACTCATCGCGCTGATCGACAACCGGATCCTGATCACTGCCGAGGGCGCGGCGCCGGAGGTGATGGTGCCGGTGCTGGAAGCGATCGATTTCAAGGCGCTCGCGGGGTTCGGCGGGTAAGGCCCGAGGCCATCCGGGCAACGGGGGCGCTTGTTGCGCGCCCGTCGGGGCGGCCGGAGGTCGCTGCTTGCCGTGTCTATCATCACATCGAGGTGTGGGATGGGCCGCGCGGCAGGTATCAGGGAAGGTGCAATGGTATTGCTGGCGCGTTTTCGGCGACAGAAACAGTGGTTTCCTGTTGAATTTCAGAGACTTCCAGCCGGTCGCCGCGACATGCCCGTGGTGCGGCCCGCCATCGGAGCCATCGGCCGCCCTGCCCCTTGCGCGGCAAGCACGGGCGGACCAGTCGCCGCACGGGCTACTGCGCTGTCGGGTCTGCGACGGGCTCGGTGGCCGGGTCCGGGGCCGGCAATTCGGTTGTCGCCGCCGGCGCGGCCGGATCGGCCGGCCCTGCCCCGCCCATGGCCGATCCGGCCTGCGGTTCGAAGCGGAAGGTGTAGGGGCCGCCCGGACGCGTCACGGTGACCCCGGCTCCCGGCGACCAGGGGCCAAGATTGGCCCTTGTGCCGTTCATCAACATGACCTCGCCCCCGGCGGTGTCGAGCGTGATCTCGGTGCCGTCGTCGAGCGTGTAGGTCACGGTGCAGATCGGGGCTTCGCAGGCGACGGTTTCGTAACAGGCCCAGCGCGAGACCTCGACCGGTCCGCGCAGGTAGATGCAGGCGCCGATCGCGGCCTCGGCCGGAACCGAGGCGAGGAAAGCGGCCGACGGAGCGGCCGATTGCCCTGGGTCGGCCTCGGGCGCGGCGACGGCTTCAGGCGGGGGCGCGGGCTCTGGCGCCGGCGGGGCGTTCAGCGCCGGGTAGAGCTCGGCCGTCATCTCGCCTTCGCGGAAGCAGAAGGACAGGCCCGCGCCATTGTCGGTGAAACAGCCGTTGTCGCCGGGGATGGCGACGGCGCCGTCGAGGGTGACCACGCCCTCGACAGCGGTCATCGCCGTGGTGCGGCCGCTGGCCCAGGCGAAATCGGTGAGGCAGCCGAGCACACCGGTCTGTTCGGCGACGGCGCAGTTTTCGCGGCGCACGCAGGCGCCGTGTTCGATCAGACCGTCACCGGCGGGGCCGGTGATCCAGGCGAGGCATTCGCCCTTCTCGCCGCCGCCGAGCATCGCGGGATCGATCCCCTCGGTGAGCGCCAGTGGCGCGGTGGTGTCGGCGCCGTCGAGCAGATCGTCGGCGGGCGCGGCGAGGGTGCCGGCCGGGTGGATGCAGACCCGCTCGGCCGCAGCATCGGTGAGGTAGCATTGCGAAGCGCCGTCTTCGACCCGGGTGGCGCCCTTGTCGTTGACGGTAAAGCGCAGGATCTCGCCGACGCCCTCCTCGGTGATGGTGAAGCTCGAGCCGTTCTCGGCCCGGGCGCGACGCGTGGTGCGGTCGCCGGCGGTCTCGATCGTGACCTCGCAGGGAGCGAAGAAGTTCCAGTCGGGCCGGTCGGGATTGCGGTATTCGCATTGCGCGGGCTCGGCGGCCGCGGCGAAGGGGGCGAGAAGCGGGATCAGGACTGCGAGGGATCGGCGCACGGGAACCTCCGGGGGTTGAGGCCGGTTGTGAGCGCGGGGGCGGGGCTTGTCAAACCCCCGGGCGGGTGCTGCATGCGGCCCCTGCCCCGACCAGCAAGGCCACAAGGGCGCTTTCGGGTTCCGTGAGCGGGTCGATCACGTCGAAATGATGCCGGCCCGGGGCGATGTGGAGCCGCGCCTCGGCCCAGGCGTCGGCGAGCCAGCGGGCCTGGTCGAGAAAGGCCGGGCGCTCTTCGGCGCCGACCCAGGCGGTGGTGGCGATGCCGCGCCGGGCGGTGGCGAGCACCGGGCTTTCGGCCTCGGCCTCGGCCGGCGTGAGCCGAAGGGTCGCGTTCATCCTTGTGCGCAGGAGCGGGCGCAGATCGGCGACCGGTGAAATCGCGACGATACGGGCAATGCGGGCGGCGACGGCATCCGGCAGCGGCACGTCGGCGCCGTTCATCCGGGCCACGAGATGGCCGCCGGCGGAATGGCCGGTGAGCGCGATGGGCCCGGGCACCTCATGCGCGGCCAGGGCGATGGCGGCGGCGATTTCGGCGGTGATGTCGCGGATCCGGGCCTCGGGCGCGAGGGTGTAGGAGGGCATGGCGACGGCCCAGCCGCGGGCCAGCGGACCCGCGGCGAAACCCGACCAGTCGGCGCGGTCGAAGCGCATCCAGTAGCCGCCGTGGATGTAGACGACGAGGCCGACCGGATCGCCGTCGGGGAGGAACAGATCGAGCTTCTGGCGCGCGCCCGGGCCATAGGCGAGGTCGAGGCGGCTTCGGGCGGCGCGGGCGGCGCGAAGCTCGGCGGCCGCCCGCGCCCAATCGGCCGGATAGGCGAGCGCGTTGGGGATGAAATCGGCGTTGGCGTAGGCGCGGTCGTAGTCCATCGGGTGTCCGGGCGTTGCGGGGCGGTTCAGGCGGGCTTCGGGCGCATCGGAGCCCAAAACGCCGGGGGGCGCAACCGCCTGCGCGCCGCCCGCGCCGGAGCCATAGGCGAAGGATGCTGCGTGGCTCCGTGCCTCACATCGACTTTTTTGAATAGCTTCGGACGGCGTACATGGTATGTCTAAGAAATGAGCAATCGCCGAAGACATCAGCACTCGCCCCGCCCACCGTTCGGCCGCGCGCTGGTATCGGGCCTTGGCGGGTTTCTGGGGATCGCCGCCATCGGGCTGATCGACCAGTGGGTTCTGGCCGATCCCGACCTCGCCTTCGTCATCGGCTCGTTCGGCGCGACCGCGGTGCTGGTGTTCGGCGCCCCCGGGAGCCCGCTCGCGCAGCCGTGGAACGTGGTGGTGGGCCATGTGCTGTCGGGACTGATCGGGGTGGCGGTGTTTCAGCTCGCAGGCCCCGGCTGGCTGGCAGCGGCGCTCGCGGTGGCCGTCGCCATCGTGGCGATGCAGATGACGCGCAGCCTGCATCCGCCGGGCGGCGCGACGGCGCTGATCGCGGTGGCCGGATCGCCGGCGATCCACGACCTCGGGTTCGTCTACCCGCTGTTTCCGGTCGGGGTCGGCGCGATCGTGCTGGTCGTGGTCGCGGTCGCGTTCAACAACCTCGCCACCGACGCGCGCTGGCCGATCTTCTGGTACTGAACAGAAAGGGCGCGGAAGTTGCCCTCCGCGCCCGGATCGTGCCTTGCGGCAAATCAGGCCTCGATGGCCCGGCCTTCGATATCGCTGGCGCGCGCGATCTCGATCCGGCGCGGCTTCAGCGCCTCGGGCACTTCGCGGGTGAGATCGACATGCAGGAGCCCGTTCTCATGCACCGCGCCGGTCACCTTCACGTGGTCGGCGAGCTGGAAGCGGCGCTCGAAGGCACGGGTGGCGATGCCACGGTGCAGATAGGTGGTCGCGGGCTCTTCGGCGGCCTTGCGGGCGGTGATGACGAGAGCGTTTTCCTTCACCTCGACGCCGAGTTCGGCCTCGGTGAAACCCGCGACGGCGACGGTGATGCGCCAGGAATCGTCGGCGGTTTTTTCAATGTTGTAGGGCGGATAGGTCTCGCGGCTCACGTCCTTCTCGAACACCCGGTCCATCATTTCGGCGAGCTGGTCGAAGCCGACGGTGGCACGGTAGAGCGGCGACAGATCGAAATTGCGCATGGGTCATCCTCCATTGAGCGACAACTAGATGGGGCCCTCCTTATCGGACGGGCGGGATACGGACCCGAACATCGGCGTCCGCAGGGGAGAGGTAGGGAGGATTTCGGCACCGTCAAGGGCGGCGCCCGGCGGGCGCGACGGGATGCCGCGCGGCCGGGGGCCGGGTCCGGGAACGGATCAGGGGCGGATCAGGGGCGGACGAACTTGGCGCCCGAAGCGGTCGCCATGCCGGCGGGGGCCAGATCGTTCTGGCCGAAGATGCCGACCGCTTCGTCTTCGAGCAGCGTGCGCATCTCGCCCAAGGGCTCGACCAGGCTGGTGCCGAGCGAGACCTCGAGATCGCCGATCATGCCCTTGGCGGAGACCACCGAGACGATGCGGGGCGGGCCGTCGGAGAAATCGAAGACCGGCGCACCGGACGAGCCGAAATCGACGTCGCAATCGAGCACCAGGGTGCCCTTGGTCTTGCCGAGCACGTGGCAGATGTTCTGCATCGAGGGCATCTCGGCGCGGTCGTGGGCGTAGGAGACGACGCCCACATCGCGGGCGAGGAAGCTGCGCGCGCCGACCTCGAAGGGCAGCACGGTGGTATTGCGGATCGGGCGGTCGAGCTCGATGAGGGCGAGATCGACGGAACGGTCGGCGCCGTTGGCGACATAGCCGGGATGAACGATGAAACGGCGGGCGCCGCGATAGGCGGCGGCGCGGCCGCCCCGCCAGCCGGCGAGGAACTCGACCTCGTCGGGGCGCGCCAGGGTGCCCGCGTCATGGTCGTAGAGGCAATGGCCGGCGGTGAGCACGAGATTGTCGGCGACCAGCGCGCCGGTGCAGAAACTGCGCCCGCCGACGTTGATCCTTCCGACACCCTCGAAGCCGCGGCTGTCGTCGGCGGTGACCATGGTTTCAAGGCCGGAGCCGCCAGCGAGAGCCGGGGCCGCCGCGGCCGCGGCCAGCACGGCTGCCGCAATCAGTGAAATGGTCTTGATCATGCCCGAACACGCCCCTCGCGCTTTGCGAAAGCGCTAGCAGCCAGTTGCGGCGGAAATGTGGCAGCGGGTGCGATTCCACCAACATTTGCGGGCGTTCAGAGGCCCTTCGCGGCGAGTTTTTCCGGCTTCGGCCCGCCGGTGGCCCAGTCGAGCAGCTCGACGGTATGAACCACGGGAAGATCGGTGCCGGAGCCGATCTGCACCATGCAGCCGATGTTGCCGGCGGCGATGAGTTGGGGCGCGGTCGCTTCCAGCGTCGCCACTTTGCGGGATTTGAGCTCGGCCGAGATTTCGGGCTGCATCAGGTTGTAGGTGCCGGCGGAGCCGCAGCAGAGATGGCTGTCGGCGGGTTCGACGATGGTGAAACCTGCGCCTTTCAAGAGCGCTTTCGGCGCGTCCTTGATCTTCTGGCCGTGTTGTAGCGAACAGGCGGCGTGGTAGGCGACGCGCAGCCCCATGTCGGCCGGCGGCAGATCGAGCGTGGCGAGAAACTCGGTTACGTCCTTCGCCAGCGCCGAGACCCGGGCGGCGTCGGCGGCGAGCGGGTCCGAGCGGAACATGTGGCCGTAATCCTTCACCGTGGTACCGCAGCCCGAGGTGTTAATCACGATGGCGTCGAGCCCCTGCCCGTCTGCCTCCCTGATGAAGGCGCGGATGTTGGCCGCGGCGCTGGCATGGGCCTCGGTCTCGCGCCCCATATGATGGGTGAGCGCGCCGCAGCAGCCCATGCCCTCGGGCACCACCACTTCGACTCCAAGGCGGGTGAGCAGCCGGATGGTGGCGTCGTTGATCGAGGTGTCGAGCACCTTCTGGGCGCAGCCGGTCATCAGCGCGACGCGTTTCCTGCGGTTGGCGACCGCGAAGGTCTGGGGCCGGTCGTTGGGGCTGGGCTTCGGCAGGCGCGCGGGCGCCATGTCGAGCATGGCGCGCAGCCTGCGGTCGGGCATCAGCGCGCGGAACGGCCGGCCGAGCCTGGCGAGGCGCAGCGACAGGCGGAACCGGCCGGGATAGGGGATGATCCGGGCGAGGACGGCGCGGAGCAGCCGGTCGATCAGCGGCCGCTTGTGCGTCTGCTCGATATAGGCACGGGCCTGGTCGACGAGATGCATGTAATGCACTCCCGAGGGGCAGGTGGTCATGCAGGCGAGGCAGGAGAGGCAGCGGTCGACATGCTGGACCGTGCGGGCATCGGCGGGGCGGCCCTGTTCGAGCATGTCCTTGATCAGGTAGATCCGGCCGCGCGGGCTGTCGAGCTCGTCGCCCAGCACCTGATAGGTCGGGCAGGTGGCGGTGCACATGCCGCAATGAACGCAGGCGCGCAGGATCTCGTTGGCGCGTTCGATGCCGGGGTCTTCGAGCTGGTCGGGGGTGAAGAAGGTCTGCATGTTACCCCATGAGGCCCGGGTTGAGGAGGCCGCGCGGATCGAATTTCTGCTTCAAACCGCGCGAAATCGCCGCCAGGGGTGCCGGTTGAGGTTGGAAAACATCAACTTTTTCGCGGATCGCGGCAGGCGCGCGGATGAGCGTGGCATGGCCCCCGAAGGGTGCGAGCGCGGCGCGCAGCGCGGTGGCGCCGGCATCTTCGAGGCCGGGGTCGAGCGTGAGCCAGGCAAGCCCCCCGCCCCAGTCGTAGACCCCGCCGTGCTGCAACCCCGCCGCCGTGAGCGCGGCCGAGAACCGGGGCGCGTCGGAGGGTTTCAGCGACACCCGCCAGAGCGCGGCCGGGGTGCCGGCGAGATGGGCGAGGTCGCGCACCCCGCGCCACAGCGCAGCACTCTCGGCGCCGTCGACCCGCTCCCAGCCGGCGAGCGCGCCGGTCAGCAACGCCGCCGCGCGGTGGTCGACCATGCCCTGCATCCCCTCGACGCGCACCATCGTCGCGCCGCCGTCGAGATGCGCCGCGCCGCTCACGTCATAGGGCGAGCCCAGCGCCCGGGCGAGCGCGGCCACCGCGTCGCCAAGGTCGAGCCCGTGGCCCAGGAGCGTGGCCTCGGTCTCGGGGATCGCCTGCACCTTGAGGCTGAGCTCGGAGATCACCCCGAGCGTCCCCCAGCTGCCGGCGAGGAGCTTGACGAGATCGTAGCCGGTGACGTTCTTCATCACCCGGCCGCCGTTCTTCAGCACCCGGCCGGTGCCGTCGACGAAGCGCATCCCGAGCGTGTGGTCGCGCGCGGCCCCGACCTGGATCCGGCGCGGGCCCGAGGCATTGGCCGCCACCGCGCCGCCGATCGTCGGCGTGCCCTTGGTGCCGAGGAAGGCGCGCATGTCGGGGGGCTCGAAGGCCAGCCGCTGGCCCTCGGCCGCGAGCAGCGCCTCGACCTCGGACAAAGGCGTGCCCGCGCGCACCACAAGGGTGAGCGCGCCCGGCTCGTAGAGTTCGACGCCAGCGATGCCCACTTCCAGCGGCTCGCCCTCCACCGGGCGACCGATGGGCCTTGTGCCGCCGCCCTGCACCTTCAGGGGGCCGGTCGCCGCCCGGATCGCCTCGGCGAGATCCTGTTCCGATGTCACTTTCATCTTCATCTTGGCCCAAATACTCCGGGGGTCCGGGGGCTGGCCCCCGGCCTAACCACGCCGCCCCGCGCTCACGTCGAGCGGGAAGACCTTGGCCGGGTTCAGCACCCAGTCGGGATCGAACACGTCCTTCACCTGCATCTGGATCTCGAGATCGTCGGCCCCGTATTGCGCGGTCATGATCTCGCGTTTTTCCACGCCCACGCCGTGCTCGCCGGTGAGGCAGCCACCCACCTCGACGCAGAGCCTGAGGATGTCGGCGCCGAGCGCCTCGGTCTTCTCCAGATCGCCCGGCCTGTTGGCGTCGTAGAGGATCAGCGGGTGCATGTTGCCGTCGCCGGCATGAAAGACATTGCCGACCTGCAAGCCCACCGCGTCGCCCATCTCGCCGATGCGTTTCAGCACCTCGGGCAGGCGGTTCACCGGGATCGTGCCGTCGAGACACATGTAATCGTTGATCTGGCCCATGGCGCCGAAAGCGGTCTTGCGGCCCTGCCAGATCTTTTCGCTCTCGGCGGGCGAGCCCGACTCGCGGATCTCGACCGGGTCGTGGCGGCGCGCGATCTCGATGATCCGGCCGAGCTGGTCGGCGATCTCGGCCTCGGAGCCTTCGACCTCGATGATGAGCAGCGCCTCGCAATCGGGATAGTCGGCATGGACATGGGCCTCGGCCGCCTGGATCACCAGCCGGTCCATGTATTCGATCGCCACCGGCAGGATGCCCGACTTGATGATGTCGGAGACGCAGGCGCCGGCGACCTCGGCGCTGTCGTAGCCGATCAGCACCGGGCGGGCGCCCTCGGGCGTGGCGAGGATGCGCAAGGTGGCCTCGGTGACCACGCCGAGCTGGCCCTCGGAGCCGCAGACGAGGCCGAGCAGGTCGAGCCCGCCGGCGTCGAGATGGGCGCCGCCGATCTCGACCACCTCGCCATCGGCCATCACCATGGTCACGCCCAGGAGGTTGTTGGTGGTGACGCCGTATTTGAGGCAATGCGCGCCCCCGGAGTTCATCGCGATGTTGCCGGCGATGGCGCAGGCGAGCTGCGACGAGGGATCGGGGGCGTAGAAGAAACCCTGGCTCTCGACCGCGCCGGTGACCGAGAGGTTGGTACGGCCGGCTTCGACCCGGATGAAGCGGTTCTGGTAATCGGTTTCGAGCACCCGGTTCATCCGGGCGATGCCGAGGAGCACCGCATCCGCCGTGGGCAGCGCGCCGCCAGAGAGCGAGGTGCCGGAGCCCCGGGGCACCACCGGCACGCCCTCGGAGTGGCAGATCCTCATCACCGCGGCGACTTCGGCGGTCGAGCGCGGCAGCACGGCGCAGAGCGGCGGGCAGCGATAGGCGGCGAGGCCGTCGCATTCGTAGGCGCGCAGTTCGACCCCGTCCTCGATCACCCCGCCGGGGCCGAGGACAGCGCGCAGCGCCGCGACGAGGCGGGGCTTCTTCGCCAGGATGGCGGCGTCGGGTGCGGGCATCTCCATGGCCATTCCTCCCCTTGGCGCGGGGCCCGAACGGGCCGGCGCAGGCTGGCCCGGCCATAAGAACGGCAAGCGGCCCCGGGCGCAAGGCTCGGGGCCGCTTGGGGCGTCACCGTGACGTGGCGGCGCGGGCCGGGCGGCCCGCCCCGGCCGGTCAGTTGTAGGGGACGATGACGATCTCGACCCGGCGGTTCTGGGCGCGGCCTTCCGGCGTCAGGTTCGACGCGATCGGCTGGTCCTCGCCGCGGCCGATCGAGGTGATCCGGGCCGGCGCGACGCCGTTGTTGATGAGCACGTTGGTCACCGCCGCGGCGCGCTGGCGCGAGAGGTTGAGGTTGTAGCTCGCCGCGCCCTGGTTGTCGGTATGGCCGATGACCTGGACGTTGGAATTGGGGTATTTGCGCAGGTGGTCGGCGACCACGCGCAGGTTGCCGCGGATCGGCTTCGACAGCTTGGCGCTGTCGGTGGCGAAGAGGATCGCCTCAGGCATGGTGACGACCAGCGAATTGCCGGTGTTGACCACGCCGATGCGGCCGTCGTTGAAGCCGGCGCGCAGTTCGCCCGCCTGGACATCGAGCGACTGGCCGATGGCGCCGCCGACGATGGCGCCGCCCACGGCCCCCACCGCCGCGCCGGCCGGACGGCCGGTGACGATGCCGCCGAGGATGCCGCCGGCGAGCGCGCCGGTTGCGGCGCCCGCGTTCTGGCGCGGACCGGTATCGGTGCAGGCGGTGAGCGAAACGGCCGCGACGAGCGGCAAGACATAGACGGGTTTGGCGAAGCGCATGGCATCCCTCCCAAGGTGGTGATTATGCAGGTCCAACGCCTGATAGCGCGAAAACGTTCCGGGGCGAAGCGCCAGAACGCACAAATCTCTGAAATTAGGCGGGTTCCCGCCGGGCAGCGGGCGTGGCGACGGGCGGCGCATCGGCTTCGGCGCGGGCCGATTCCCAGGCGAGCAGCGCGCGTTTGACCGGCAATCCCCAATGGTAGCCGCCGAGCCCGCCCGATTTGCGCAACGCCCGGTGGCAGGGGATGAGCCAGCTCACCGGGTTGCGCCCCACCGCCGTGCCCACCGCGCGCACCGCCTTCGGCCGGCCGATGGCGCCGGCGATCTCGGAATAGGTGGTGACATGGCCCGAGGGGATCGAGATCAGCNNGCCTCCCAGACCTTGATCTGGAACGGCGCGCCGATCATGTGGAGCCGCGCGCCGGGCCGGCCTGCGAACGCCGCCTCGACCTCGGGGGCGAGCGATGCCGGGTCTTCGACGAACCGGGCCCGGGGCCAGCGGGCGCGCAGATCGGCCATCGCCGCCTCGGCGCCGGTTTCGGCAGCGAAGGCGAGGCCGCAGATGCCGCGCTCGGTCGCCATCACCAGGGCGAGGCCGAAGGGGCTGTCGAACCAGCCCCAGCGGATCGCGAGCCCGTCTCCGGCGCGGGCGTAGTCGCCGGGGCTCATCGCCTCCCATCTCAGGAACAGATCGTGGAGCCGCCCTGCCCCGGAGAGCCCCACCGCGTCGGCTGTGGCGAGCGTGGTGTGGTTGTCGGCCAAGAGGCGCCTGGCGTGGTCGAGGGTGAGATATTGTTGGTAGCGCTTCGGGCTCACGCCGACCCAGGACGAGAACAGACGCTGGAAATGCGCGGGGCTCATCTGCATCGCGCGAGCGATCTCGTCGAGCGACAGGCCGGGGCCGGCCGCATCGATGGCGGCGATGGCGCGGCGCATCACCTGGTAGTGGTACTGGCCTTCGGGCGTGGCGCGGTCTTGGGCGGTCATGGGCGGCTCCTTTGGCCCTGAAGGTAGGCTGGACCGGCGCGCGGGGCGACCCGTTTCCTGCGGGTTTGGCCGATGTGTTTGGCTATCGGGGGGCCAGCCTCCCGAGCCCCGCGAGGTATCTGGCGCAAGAAAACGGGGCGGCGGGTTTGCGCGGGCGCGGGGCCGGCCTATGGTGCGGGGAGGCAGGCGGGCAGGCAGGCATGATTTCGCATCCCCACAGGACGGTGTTCGTCCATATCCCGAAATGCGGCGGGCAGAGCATCGAGACGGCGTTTCTCGCCGATCTGGGGCTCGGCTGGAAGAGCCGCGCGCCGCTCCTGATGGGCGCGAACGACCGGCCGGAACTGGGGCCGCCGCGGCTGTCGCATCTGAAGGCGCGCGACTACGTGGCGCATCACTGGATGAGCGCCGAGTTGTGGGCAGCCTATTTCAGCTTCGCGCTGGTGCGCGACCCGTTCGCGCGGGTGCTGTCGATGTACAATTATCGCGGCGGCGGGAAGAGCCTGCGCCACTTCGTGAGCCAGGAGCTGACCGGGGCTTTCGCCGCCGGGGACGCGGACCCGATGTATTACTTCTACCGTCCGCAGGTGGATTTTATCCAGGATGCGGGCGGGATGCCGCTGGTCGACCGGGTGTTTCGCCTCGAGGCGCTGGAGACGGCGATGGGCGAGATCCGGGCCGCGAGCGGGCTGAAGGCCGCGGTGCCGCATGCCAATGTGTCACCGCGGCGGGCGGAGATCGGCGACCTATCGTCCGAGGATATCGCCATTGTCCGGGCGCTCTACGAGGCCGATTTCGAAGCGCTCGGCTATGCGGATGTTCCGGGCGAATCGCAGGCGGCAAGCGACTGATTTCACGGGGAAACAGAGTGTTTCGCGCGAGGCAGTCTCCGGCTGGGCTGGAGCGCGCGGGCGTCAGCGCCGGGCGTCTATGGCGGCGATGGCGGCGGCGACGGCTTCGGCGATGTCGAGATCCGAAGTGTCGATCACCACGGCATCGTCGGCGGGCCTGAGCGGCGCGGTGGCGCGGCTGCTGTCACGGGCGTCGCGGGCCTGAACGTCGGCGAGGACGGCCGCGAAATCGGTCGCGTGGCCGCGCTCGAGAAGCTCGGCGAGGCGGCGCCGGGCGCGCACCTCGGCGCTGGCGGTGACGAAGAGCTTGGCCTGGGCGTCGGGGCAGATCACCGTGCCGATATCGCGCCCGTCGAGCACCGCGCCGCCCGAGCGGGCCGCGAAGGCGCGCTGGAAATCGACCAGGGCAGCACGCACGGCGGGGTCGACCGCGACGCGGCTCGCGGCCTCGGCCACTTCGGGGCTGCGCAGGCCGTCGGCTTCGAGATCGGCTGCCGTCAGCGCGCGGGCGGCGGCGAGCGGGGCTTCGCCGGCCAGCACCCTGGCGCCGACCGCGCGGTAAAGGAGCCCGGTGTCGAGATGGGCGAAGCCGAAATGGGCGGCCACGGCGCGGGAAATCGTGCCCTTTCCGGCCGCTGCCGGGCCGTCGATCGCCACCGTGAAGCTCATTGTCCGGTCTCTCCCGCTTCCGCCCGGGTCAGAAGCGCTTCGGCGGCCCGGGCGAGGCCGACGAAGGTGACCGCGCCGATGGCGAAGCGAAGCGCCTGGGCCTTGGCCATCGTGAACCGGCTCGCCGCCTCGGCCATCTCGGCGCTGGCGGCCCGGTGGGTGAGGATAACGGCGAGCTGGGCGTTTTCCAACATGTCGAAGGCGAAATAGAACAGCGGCACCAGCGCGAGGGCGAGGCCGAGGACGAGGCTCCAGCGCCGGGCCATGAGATAGGTGGCCGTCGCGAGCGTGCCGGTGAGCGCGACGGGCAGGATCGTGTCGAGCAGGCGCTGGGGGCCGAGGTAGAGCGTGCGGGCGTCATCGCCCAGCGCGGCGAGGTAGTCGGCGACATAGGCGGGCGAGTAGCCGTCGATGAGCAGGTCGAACATGTCGCGTCCGCCAGCGCCCGCGCGGATGAGCGGCATGGTCCAGAGCCGCATGGCGAGGAAGGCACCGAGGGCGGCGACGAGAAAGGCGAGCAGCAGGATGCGGCCGGGGCTCAGCATCGCTGCGCCGCCCGTCCGGGGCGCTGTTGGCCGGCCCGCCGCGCGCGGTCAAGTATCTGTATTGCCAGTGTGTTTCTCACATGGCGAAGGTTTAGCCCGGCGCCGCCAGGACGCAAGGGGTTTCGCGTGCGATGGCTAGCGGTTGGTCCGGTCGATCCGCGCGCCGAGAGCGGCCATCAGCGGCTCGAACCCCGGGAAGCTGGTGGCGATGGGGCCGGCATCGTCGACGCTCACGGGCTTCTGGGCGGCGAGGCCCGCGACCAGGAAGCTCATCGCGATGCGGTGGTCGAGCCGGGCGGCCGCGGTGCCGCCGCCGGGCATGCCGCCCGGGCCCATGCCATGGACGGTGAAGAAGTCGGGCCCCTCCTCGATGGTGACGCCGTTCCCCTCGAGCCCGCGGGCCATCGCGTCGATCCGGTCGCTTTCCTTCACCCGAAGCTCCTTCACGCCGACCATCTCGGTCTTGCCCGTGGCGAAGGCGGCGACGACGGAGAGCACCGGGTATTCGTCGATCATCGAGGCGGCGCGCTCGGCGGGCACGCGGATGCCCTGCATCGCGGGCGAATAGCGGGCGCGCAGATCGGCGACCGGTTCGCCGCCCTCTTCGCGCGGGTTCTCGTAGGCGAGATCGGCGCCCATCTCGCGCAGGGTCTCGAACAGGCCGGCGCGGGTCGGGTTGAGGCCGATGTTGGGCACCAGCACGTCGGAGCCTTCGACGATCAGCGCGGCGCAGACCGGAAAGGCGGCCGAGGAGGGATCGCGCGGCACGGCGATGGACTGCGGGGCAAGCTCGGGCTGGCCGGTGAGGGTGATCGTTCTGCCCTCGGCGGTGTGTTCGACGGTGATCTCGGCACCGAAGCCCGCGAGCATGCGTTCGGTATGGTCGCGGGTGGCTTCCTTCTCGATCACGACGGTCTGGCCGGGGGCGTTCAGGCCCGCAAGCAGCACGGCGGATTTGACCTGGGCCGAGGGCATCGGCGTGGTGTAGCGCACCGGCACCGGATCGGCGCTGCCGACGATGGTCATCGGCAGGCGGCCGCCCGCGCGGCCGTAGGCGGCGGCGCCGAACAGCGCGATCGGATCGGTGATACGAGCCATCGGGCGGGAGCGGAGCGAGGCGTCGCCGGTGAAGGTGGCGGTGATCGGGCTCGTGGCCATCAGCCCCATGATGAGCCGCACCCCGGTGCCGGAATTGCCGCAGTCGATCACCGTCTCGGGCTCGGCCAGACCGCCGACGCCGACGCCCTGGACGCGCCAGTCGCCCTCGCTCAGACGCTCGACCGTCGCCCCGAAGGCGCGCATCGCCTCGGCGGTGGCGAGCACGTCCTCGCCTTCGAGGAGGCCGGTGATCCGGGTTTCGCCGACACAGAGCGCGCCGAGGATCAGGGCGCGGTGGCTGATCGACTTGTCGCCCGGCACATGCGCCGCGCCCCGGAGCGGGCCCGCGCGGCGGGCGGTCATCGGGATGGGCGTGCCGTGGCCGGACATGGGGCCTCTCCTGCAGGGTGGGTCGCGATGCGAGCGGTTGCGCCCGGCTGATAGCGCAGCGGCGGGGCGCGGTCCATGGGGGCGGCGGGGGCGGGCCGGAAAAAGGCCGGGCCCCCCATGGGGAGGGCCCGGCCCGGATGTCGCTCAGGGATGGATCAGCCGCCGAAGATGTCGGCGGTGATGCCGTTGTACCAGCCGACCGATTCCTCGTAGGTCGCCTTGCGCATCTCGGCGTTTTCGCCGACCTCCGAGATGAAGCTCTGCACCGAGGCGATCTTTTCGGGCGTGGGCTCGTAGGAGGCGCCGACCTTGACGCCATCGTCGGTGCCGAGCAACGACCAGCAGGTGTTGGAGTATTTCGCCGGGAACACCTGCGAGCCGGTAAGTTCGCCGCGGATCGCCATCGCCGCCACCTTGGCCTGCGAGTTGGCCGAGAAGCCGGATTTGGGCATGTCGCCCTGGTTCGAGGCGTCGCCGAGCACGTAGACGTTTTCGTCGACCTTCGACTTCATGTTGTCGGCCATGACCGGGGCCCAGTTGCCGTCGTTCACGCCGGCGATGCCGGCGATCTTGCCCGCCATCTGGCCGGGGATCACGTTGCAGACGTCGGCCTTGATGATCTCGCCGTCGAGATCGACCTCCATCGCGCCCGGGTTCACGGTGATGTTGCCGGTGCCGAAATCGGGGCCGACCCATTCGACCATGCCGGAATAGTGCCGGTTCCAGCCATCGCGGAACAGGCCCTCTTTCGAGAACTTGTCCTTCGGGTCGAGCACCATGATCTTGGCGGTCGGATTGATGTTGGTGAACAGATGCGCAATCATCGACACCCGCTCGTAGGGCCCCGGCGGGCAGCGGTAGGGGTTGGGCGGCGCGATCATCACGAAGGTGCCGCCTTCCGGCATTGCTTCGAGCTGGGCCTTGAGGAGCTGGGTCTGCGGACCGGCCTTCCAGGCATGCGGCATGACCTCGGCATCGGCTTCGGTCCAGCCGTTGACCGAGCCTTCGACGAAGTCGATGCCCGGGGCGAGGACGAGACGGTCATATTCCAGCGTGGTGCCGCCGGCGAGGGTGACGGTCTTGGCGTCCCGGTCGACCCCGGTCGCGGTGTCGTTGACGACGTTCACGCCCGACTGGGCGAGGGTCTCGTAATTGTGCTGGATGCTGGCGAAATCGCGGATGTCGCCGAGGTAGAGGTTGGAGAAGAAGCAGGTGGTATAGACCGGGTTGGTCTCGACCAGGGTCACCTCGATGGCGCCCTCGCTGTCCTTGGCGAGGTAGCGGGCGCAGGTGGCGCCGCCGGCGCCGCCGCCGATGACCACGACGCGCGGTTTGGCTTGGGCGATGGCCGGGGCGCTGAGCAGGGCCCCGGTGGCGAGGCCGGTGCCGATGAAGGTCCGTCTGTTCAGTCTCATGTAGTCTCCTCCGGTTGGGTACTTACTGTCAGGCGGCCGCGAGGCCGCCGGGCGCGCGTTTCTATTCGATCGCAGCGTAGTAGGCCGCGAGGGCGGCGATCTCTTCGTCGTTGAGACGCCCGGCCATCATCTGCATCACCGGATGCGGCCGGAGCTGCTGCTTGTAGGCGTGCATGGCGATCACGAAATCTTCCTCGGGCCAGGAGGTGATCGAAGGGATGCCCTGGTCGGAGCCGTCGGCCTGGTGGCAGGTCTTGCATTCCGACGACAGGTATTCGCCGTAGGCGGCATCGCCGACCAGCGCGAGCACTTCGGGGGCGAGCACGGGATTGCCCTCGGCGAGCGCGGTGGGCTCGGCCTCGGGGATGTTCTGCGGCTGGTCGGAGAAGGTTCTGAGGTAGGCCAAGAGATCGCCGCGGGCGGTCTCGTCCTTCAGCCCCTTGTAGCTCATCTTGGTGCCGGAGACGAGCGCGCGGGGATTGGTGAGATAGGGATCGAGGGTTTCGAGCGTCCAGGTGAGCCCGTCGGCGCCCATCCGGATCATGCCCTTGGAATACTTGAAATCCTCCACATGGCCGGCGGCGCGGCCGAAGACGCGGTTGAGCTCGGGGCCGACGCGGTTCTTGGCCCCCTCGCCCACCATATGGCACTTCGAGCATTCCTTCTTGAACACCTCGGCCCCGGCCTCGGGATCGCCGATCGAATGGCCGTCGGCCAAGGCCGCGACGGGCAGGAGGGCGGCAAACAGGGTGGCTGCGATCTTCTGTCGGGTCATTCTGGGTCACCTTCGTTGCGGTTTCGCGTGCCCTGACGGGCGGTTCCAGCGCACCGCAGAGCTTCGGGAAGGCGGCGCGGTCATCCGGGCGCGGTGCCCGCCGCCGTCTTCGCCCGCTGCGGGTACGTGCATTTGTCAGGAAAGGAGGGCGTGGCGAAGCGCACACCCGGACTGCCCCGCATCGCGGCGACGCAGCCGTTCTCCTCCCTGACGTCGTTTCGTTTTATTTCAAACAAAAGGATAGTCGGGATATTTTCGTTCAAGCAACCCAAAGATGCGAATTTGTGAATATTCATTCATATGAATTTGTTTGATTAAAATATTCCGCCTTCCCCGCAAGGACTTGCCGCAATGCGGCGCATGTTTCGCGCGCGCAGCATCAAACAGATTGCCGTGCCAAGTCATTGGGAAATAGCCGAATCTTTGCCCAGGGCAACGGCTGCCAGGCGATTCCGCCCGAAATTTGGGCAGCCCGCCCTGCCCCGCGCTCTCAGCGCCGGCGGAACGTGAGGTAGTGCGGCACCCGGCCCTCGCGCAGCGCCTTCTGCTCGTACCGGGTGGAAATCCAGTCGTCCCAGGGATCGCGCCAGTCGGCGGGCGTTTCGGCGAGCCAGTCGAAGCCCGCGCGCGGCACTTCCTCAAGCGCCTGGCGGACGTAGTCGGGAATATCGGTGGCAATACGCAGTTCGGCGCCCACCGGCATCAGTGGGGCAAGCGCATCGAGATACTCGGGCGTGACGAAGCGGCGGCGATGGTGGCGGGTCTTGGGCCAGGGATCGGGATAGAGCACGAAGACCTTGGCGAGGCTCCGTTCGGGCAACAGCTCGAACAGGTCGCGCACGTCGCCCGGATGGACGCGGATATTGCCCGCCTCGGCGGCGCGGAGCTTGCCGAGCAACATGGCGACGCCGTTGATATAGGGCTCGCAGCCGATGATGCCGACATCGGGGTTGAGCGCGGCCTGGTGAACCATGTGCTCGCCACCGCCGAAGCCGACTTCGAGCCAGACCGGGCGGGACCCGAACAGCGCGCGCAGATCGAGCGGGGTACGGTCGGGGTTGGCCTCCCAGGTGACCGGGCCCGGGCTGAAGCCCGCGAGATCCTCGTCGAGATAGGCCTTCTGGCTGTCGCGCAGGTGCTTGCCCTTGAGGCGGCCGTAGAAATTGCGCCGGGGCGCTTCGGGGGGACGGGTGCGGGTCATGGCCCCGGGGTCTAGCGGGGCGTCGGCCGCGGCGCAATGGCCCGCCAGCGCGGATCGTCCAGGAAGGCGCGCACGGCGCCGCGGGTTTCGAGGTGGACCACTTCGACCCGGCCGCGCCAATCGTCCAGGAAGGCCAGCGTTCGCAACCGGCCATCCGCCCCGTAGCCCAGGATGAAGCGCAGGAAGTCCCGGTCCGGCCATTGCTCCGGACAGGCTTCGGCCATGTCGGGGCGGGTTTCGCCGCGATGGCGGAGGACGCGGCGCAGGCTCCGCCACAGACGCAGGCTCGCCGGAAGGTCGATGAACACGATCAACTCGGCGCGCGCGGCCCGGTAGGCGGCGCTGCGCAGGTGATTGCCGTCGAACACCCATGCCGCGCCGTCGGCGGCCGCCCGGGCCAGGCTGTCGGTCTCGTCGCGCGGCCGGGCGACCCAGCCGGGAGACCAGTACATCTTGTCGACATGGACAACCGGAATGTCGAGACGGCGGGCGAGGATGCAGGCCAGCGTGCTCTTGCCGGACCCGGCCCCGCCGAGGATCATGATGCGTCGCATCCGCCCTTGTGATGCGCGCGGCCGCGGATCGTCAAGGCCCGGGCCAGCCTGCCCGCAGCCCGGTCAGGCGTAGTGCGGCGCGCCCTGTTCGGAGCGGCGGATCTCGCGGATGCCGACATAGGGCGTATCGGCGACGGCGGCGCGGACGATGGCTTCGGCGAGGTCGAAATCGTCGACCGCGAAGCCGAAGTTCACTTCCGGCGCGCCAGTGAGCGGATCGGTCCCGATCTCGGCGCCTTCCCATTCGCCGGCGCCGGCATCCTCGAGGGCGGCGTCGATGACTTCGAGCGCATCGTTGCGGAACTCAAGCGCGGCCAGCAGATCGCCGCCGGGCGCGTGCAGGATCGTGGACACGTCGTAATAGATCTCGATCGACTTCTCGATCATCTCGCACCTCCGAAAACCGAAACCGGGCCCTCGATGGGCCCGGTCCGGTGGTAGATTGCGAGTGTGGCCGGAATTCGGCGCGGGCGCGACCGCCCGGGGCCGAACCCGGAAAATGCGCGTCAGACCGAGTTCTTCAGCTTGTCGGCGAGGTCGGTCTTCTCCCAGGAGAAGCCGCCTTCGGTATCCGGCTGGCGGCCGAAATGGCCATAGGCGGCGGTGCGCTGGAAGATCGGCCGGTTGAGCCCGAGATGGGTGCGGATGCCGCGCGGGGTGAGATCCATCACCTTGGCCACCGCCGTCTCGATCGCCGCCTCGTCGACCTGGCCGGTGCCGTGCGTGTCGACATAGATCGACAGCGGGCGGGCCACGCCGATGGCGTAGGAGAGCTGCAGCGTGCAGCGCGAGGCGAGGCCGGCGGCGACGATGTTCTTGGCGAGGTAGCGCGCGGCATAGGCGGCGGAACGGTCGACCTTGGTCGGATCCTTGCCGGAGAAGGCGCCGCCGCCGTGGGGCGCGGCCCCGCCGTAGGTGTCGACGATGATCTTGCGCCCGGTGAGGCCGGCGTCGCCGTCGGGACCGCCGATGACGAAGGCGCCGGTCGGGTTGACGTGCCAGACGGTATCCTTCGACAGCCAACCCTCGGGCAGCACTTCCTCGATATAGGGCGCGACGATCGCGCGGACGTCGGCCGATGTGAGCTTTTCGTCGAGATGCTGGGTCGAGAGCACGATCTGGCTGACGCCGACCGGCTTGCCACCGTGGTAGCGCACCGAGAGCTGGCTCTTGGCGTCGGGGCCGAGCACCGCGGCCTCGCCGGATTTGCGCGCCTTGGCGAGGCGGCGCAGGATGGCGTGGGCGTACTGGATCGGGGCCGGCATCAGCTCGGGCGTCTCGTCGACGGCATAGCCGAACATGATACCCTGATCGCCGGCGCCCTCTTCCTTGCCCTCGGCGGCGTCGACGCCCTGGGCGATGTGGGCGGATTGGCCGTGCAGGAGGTTGGTGACCTCGAGGGTCTTGTAGTTGAACCCATCCTGTTCGTAGCCGATGTCGGCGACGCAATCGCGCACGATGGTGTCGACGCGATCCTTCATCGCGATGACCTTCGCCTCGGTCGACATCTTGACCTCGCCGCCGACGACGACGCGGTTGGTGGTGGCGAAGGTTTCGCAGGCGACGCGGGCCTCGGGTTCTTCGGCGAGGAAGGCGTCGAGGACGGCGTCGGAAATCCGGTCGCAGACCTTGTCAGGGTGGCCCTCGGAAACCGATTCCGAGGTGAAAGTGTAGTCGTTGCGGGCCATGGGAAGCGCTCCATTGAATACCGACCGTCACGCCAGGAAGCCGTTGTGACGGTGAAGACCTTTTGGCGTTAGCGGTCGGCTGCGGCCGGGTCAACAGGTTTCACGCGCCGAAACACGATGAAAATCGCAAGGAATGCGAGAATGATCGCAGCCAGCGGCCAATCGCCGACGCGGGCATAAATTGTTGCCGGACGCGCGCCGGGGAGGTCGGCGTCGAGGTGGCCGGCGGTGCCCAGCGGGAGGGCATCCAGCACCCGTCCGCGGGCGTCGATCACGGCACTGATTCCGGTGTTGGCGGCACGCACAACCGGCAGGCCGAACTCGATGGCGCGGAACCTCGCCTGCACCAGGTGCTGCTGCGGCCCCGAGAAGGTGCCGAACCAGGCGTCGTTGGTGATCTGCAGCACCCAGTCGGCGCGGGCGGGGGCCGCGCGCAGATCGCGCGGGAAGATCGCCTCGTAGCAGATCAGCGGCAACGCGGTGCCGAGCGGACCGGGCAGGTCCAGCACCGCCGCCCCCGGCCCGCGGGAATAGCCGTAGCCCTCGCGCGCGGCCAGCCCATGGATGCCGAGGCGGCCGGCCAGGTCGCCGAGCGGAATGTACTCGCCGAAGGGGACGATGTGGTGCTTGTCGTAGATGCGCTCGACGCCGCCGTCGGGGGCGAAGAGCACCATGGAATTGTAGGCGCGGGTGCCGTCGAGGCGGCGGATGCCGACGATGGCGCGGGCGGGAAAGGCGGCGGCGGCGATCTCGGCCTCGAGCTCGGGGTAATCGCCGAGAATGGTCGGCACCGCGGTCTCGGGCCAGATCACCAGATCGGGCGGCGCGCCCGCGGCGGGGGCGTGGGTGAGGTCGAGGGTGCGCTGGAAGAAGTCCCAGACCAGGTCTGACTGCCATTTGAGCGCCTGGGGCACGTTGGGCTGGACGAGGCGGAGGCGCGCGGTCTCTGCGGGCGCGTCCGGGGTCGTGCGGCCAGCGAGCGCACCGAGGCCGAGGGCGACCGCGAGGCCGGCGGCGAACGCGACGAGCGGGCGCGTCCGGCGGGCGAGCACGGCGCGGGCCAGGAGCGCGCCGCCTGCGAAACTCGCCACCGAGAGGCCGTAGGCGCCGACGAGGCTCGCGAGCTGGGCGGCGGGGCTCGCGATCCACGACAAGCCCGGCCCGCCCCAGGGAAAGCCCGTCCACAGATGCGCGCGGATCAGTTCCATCGCCCCCATGGCGGCGGCGAAGGCGAGCCAGCCGAAGCGGCCGGCGGGCGCGAGCCAGCGGGCGAGCGCGAAGCCCGCGCCCCAGAACAGCGCCATGCCGCCGGCCATGAAGAACCAGCCGAAGGGCGCCATCCAGCCGGTGGCGGGCAGATCGACCAGGAAGGGCTGGACGATCCAGATCAGGGTGAGACCGAAATAGCCCAGGCCGAAGGCCCAGCCGGTGAGCGCCGCGCGCCTCAGCGACGGTGCCGCGCCGAGCAGCGCGTAGGCAAGCGCGAGGCCCGCGAGGGTCGCGGGCCAGAGGTTGAACGGGGCCTGGCCGAAGGCGGTGAACAGGCCGATGACGAAGCCGCCGGCGATGACCCGGGCCGGGCGGCCCTCGAGCCAACCCGGCAGCCGCGCCCAGCCGGGTCCGCGGTCAGCCGGCATTCGCGGCGGTCGCCGGCAGCCGCACCCGGAGCCGCTTGATCCGCCGCGGGTCGGCGTCGACCACCTCGAACTCGCAGCCGTTCGGATGGGTGATGACCTCGCCGCGGGTCGGCACGTGACCGGCGTGAAGGAAGACCAGCCCGCCCAGCGTGTCGATCTCTTCGTCGTCGTCGTCGGGATCGCGCAGCCTCAGCCCGGTCTCGGCCTCGAACTCGTCGAGCGGGGCGCGGGCCTCGGCGAGGTAGGAGCCGGGCTTTTCCAGCGTCCAGAGCACGCCTTCCTCGAGATCGTGCTCGTCCTCGATCTCGCCGATCACCTGTTCGATCAGGTCCTCGATGGTGACGAGCCCGTCGACGCCGCCATATTCGTCGATCACCAGCGCCATGTGGATGCGCTCGGCCTGCATCTTGGTGAGCAGCACGCCGATCGGCATCGAGGGCGGGGCGTAGAGCAGCGGCCGCAGGAGACCAGCGAGGTCGTAATCCTCGGCGGACCCGTTGAAGCCATGCTTGAGCGCGAGATCCTTGAGGTGGACGAGGCCCACCGGGCTGTCGAGCGTGCCGCGGAACACCGGCAGCCGGGTCAGGCCCGACGAGCGGAACACCTCGACCAGGTCGTCCTTGGAAATGTCTTCCGCGACCGAGACGATCTCCGCCTTCGGCAGCATCACGTCCTCGACGCGCATCCGGCGCAGGTTCAGCATGCCGGGCGGCGGCATCGCCACCGGATCGCCGGACAGCGCCGGGATCTCCAGGTCGCCGTCTTCGTCTTCGCCGGGGCTCAGCGCCCCGATCAAGCGGCCGAACAACCCGGCCGGCCTACTCTCACTGTCGTCCTGCGCGCTATGCGCCGCGCCAGACGACCCTTCGCTCGTCTCTCCCATCTGTCCTTCCAGCGGTGTCACTCCAGGGCCGGCGCCTCACGCGCCCGCCTCTCCATATGGGTCTGCAATGCCCAGCTTGCCAAGTATTTCCACTTCGAGCGCTTCCATAAGACCCGCATCTTTGTCCTCGATGTGGTCATAACCCAACAAATGTAAGGTTCCGTGCACCAGAAGATGGGTCACGTGGTCGGCAAAAGCCCGCCCCGCGGCCTCCGCCTCGCGCGCGCAGGTCTCGTATGCGATGGCGATGTCGCCGAGTTCCAGATCCTCCGGCGGATACGGATCGCCCCCCGGTTCGTCGGCGCCGCGTTCCTGCGAGGGCCAGGACAGCACGTTGGTCGGGCTCGGTATGCCCCGGAAATCGGCGTTGAGCACAGCGATCCGCGCGTCGTCGCAGGCCAGCAGGCTGATCTCGGCGCCTGCGATGCCGAGACGGTCGAGCGTCGCCGCACAGGCCCGTTCGGCCAGCGCCTCGAACCCCGCTTCCGCCCAGCGCGCGTCTTCGATGAGGATGTCCATATTCATGGCGCGCCTCTTACGCCGACACGGGGCCCGCGCCTAGCCCTCTTGCACCCACCCGGACGGCTGCTATGGTCACCCTGCCCATCCATATGAGCGGCTAGGGTTCCGCGGGCGGCCGTGCCGCCGGGTCTGGACCGAGCGCCGCGCAAAGCCGTATGGCCGACACCTGTCAGACGAAAAGACTCGGGGGGATGGAGGGCATGATTAGTCATGCCTGACCCCTGAGAGGAAACATGTCTGCACTCGGTTTTGCCCTGGTCCTCGCCGCGGCCTTCTGCCACGCCACCTGGAACTATTTCGTCAAGCGCCTCAACGCCGGGCCGGAGCTCATCTGGCTGTTCTCGGCGGTGACCGTCGTGCTCTATGCCCCGCTCGCGCTCTGGTTCGCCCTCGGCTGGACGGCCACGTTTTCGGGCGTCGCGGTCATCGCGGTGAGCGCCTTACTGCATCTCGCCTATTTCGTCCTGTTGCAGCGCGCCTACCGGGCCGGCGATCTCTCGGTGATCTACCCGACCGCGCGGGCGACCGGCCCGATCCTGTCGACGAGTTTCGCCGTCGCGGTGCTCGGCGCGCCGATGAACCCGCAGATGGCGGCCGGCGGCCTGATCGTGGTGTTCGGCGTCCTGATGCTGACCGGTGGGCGCGGCGTCGGTCCCCGGCGTGCGGGCCTCTCGCTCGGTTTCGGCCTCGCGGTGGGCACGCTCATCGGCGCCTACACGGTCTGGGACGCACGCGCCGTGGCGCTGCTCGCGATCCCGCCGGTGCTGCTCGACTATGTCTCGAGCCTCGGGCGCAGCCTCGTCCTCGCCCCCCTCGCCCGCAGCCGCTGGGCAAAGGTCCGGACGCTCTGGCGCGACCACCGGGTCGAGGTGATCGTGATCGCCGTGTTCAACCCGCTCGCCTATATCCTCGTGCTGGTCGCGCTCACCTTTACCCCGGTGAGCTACGTCGCTCCGATCCGCGAAATCTCGGTGCTGATCACGGTGCTGCTCGGCAGTTTCCTGCTGGGCGAAGGCCAACTTGCCCGCCGCCTCGGCTGGGCCACGGTGATCCTGACCGGGGTGGCGGTGCTGGCGACCGGGTAAAGCGGGCGCGCCTGCGCCGAAGGGACCCGGATCGACCCGGGTGCCGGGTGTCGTCCTCCGTCATGCGGCGCGTTCACCGTCTTTGAACAGGATCCGTTCCCGCCATCCGTGCCACCTCACCCCGGTGTATCGCGCCTCGATCTTCCAGCGTCCCCCGTCCGGGCTTTCGAGGAACGCCCGCCCCCAGCGCACGCGAATGCGCGATTGCCCGCATAGGAAACCGGCGACGATTGCGCGGAAATCCCGCTCTTGGTCCGTGGCAGGAAACAGGGAAAGCGTGAAAAAGCCGCCCACGCCGAACCAGAGTTCGTCTTC
>JAGRMO010000118.1:4688-6875 GCA_020441205.1 Maritimibacter sp. | reverse complement strand
GGCTCGATGCGGCCCGACATTCCGCCGGGCGATCTCATGCTGATCGGCGACCACATCAATTTCTCCGGCCTCAACCCGCTGATCGGCGAGCCGACCGACGCGCGGTTCGTGCCGATGAAGGACGCCTACGACCCGGAAATGCGGGCGGGGCTCAGGGCCGCGGCCGAAGCCGAGGGGATCGCGCTCGCCGAGGGGGTCTATGCCTGGTATTCCGGCCCCTCGTTCGAGACGCCGGCCGAGATCCGGGCGATCCGGGGGCTCGGGGCGGATGCGGTGGGGATGTCGACGGTGCCCGAGGTGATCCTCGCGCGGTTCCTCGGGCTGAGGGTGGCGGCGATCTCGTCGATCACCAACATGGCGGCGGGGCTCTCGGACGAGGCGATCAGCCACGAGCACACCAAGGCGATGGCGCCCCTCGGCGCGGAGAAGCTCGAACGGCTGCTCGCGCGGTTCCTCACGCAAGCGTGACCGCCTTTGGGGCGGATCGCTCCGGAATGTCGCACCCTCCCCCCCTTTCCGCGCAGCGGCGAGGGGCGTAGGGGAGCGGTGAGTATTCGGGAATCCAAATATATGCACGCCTATCTGCCCATCGCGGAGATTTCGGCCTCGGTGCCGCTGCTGGTCGGGCTCGGGCTCGGCGTGGGCGTGCTGTCGGGCCTGTTCGGCGTGGGCGGTGGCTTCATCCTCACGCCGCTCCTGTTCATGATCGGCATTCCCTCGGCCATCGCCGTGGGCACGCAGGGCAACCTGATCGTCGGCGCCTCGGTCTCGGGGGTGCTCGCGCATCTGCGGCGCCGGACGGTCGATTTTCCGATGGGGATCGCCCTGCTGCTGGGCGGGCTCGTCGGCTCGTTCTTCGGTGTGAAGGTGTTCAAGTGGCTGACGACGCTCGGCCAGATCGACCTGGTGATCAAGCTCAGCTACGTGCTGCTGCTCGGCGTCATCGGCGGGCTGATGATGATCGAGGCGATCCGGTCGATCCGGGCGCGCTCGGCCGGCAAGCAGATCGGCATGGGCCGCAAGCACCACAGCTGGATCCAGGGCCTGCCGCTGCGGATGCGGTTCCGGGCCTCGGGGCTCTATATCTCGGTGATCCCGCCGGTCGCCGTCGGCGTGCTCGTGGGCGTGATGGCCGCGATCATGGGGGTGGGCGGCGGCTTCATCATGGTGCCGGCGATGATCTACATGCTCAACATGCCGACCAAGACGGTGATCGGCACCTCGCTGTTCCAGATCACCTTCCTTGCCGGCTTCACCACGCTGATGCAGGCGGTCGAGAACCACACGGTCGATTTCGTGCTGGCGCTGGTGCTGATGCTCGGCGGGGTGATCGGCGCGCAGATCGGCTCGCGGCTCGGGCAGAGACTCAGGGCCGAGACGCTCCGGCTGCTGCTGGCCGCGATGGTGCTGGCGGTGAGCCTCAAGATCGGCTTCGAACTGGCGATCCCGCCCGGCGAAGCCTATTCGATCATGACCCATTGAGGGGCGAAAGGAGTGCGAAATTGCTGAAGAACGGCCACAACTTTGCAAAAATGTCGCGTTCCGGGACCGGCCGCGCGCAGATGCCCCCTAGACATATTCAATAAACTGAAGCAATACCTGCCCATGCAGATCTACCTTCCCATCGCCGAAGTCTCGGTCAACGCCTTCCTGATCCTCGGGCTGGGGGGCCTCGTCGGCGTCCTCTCGGGGATGTTCGGGGTGGGCGGCGGCTTCCTCCTCACTCCGATGCTGTTCTTCATCGGCATCCCGCCCGCGGTGGCGGTGGCGACGGAGGCGAACCAGATCGTCGCCTCGTCGTTCTCGGGGGTTCTCGCGCATCTCAGGCGCAAGACCGTCGACATCAAGATGGGGATCGTGTTGCAGATCGGCGGCCTGATCGGCGCGCAGATCGGTATCCTGGTCTTCAACTACCTCAAGGCGCTCGGCCAGGTCGACCTCCTGGTGAAGCTGGCCTACGTGATCTTCCTCGGCATCGTCGGCGGGCTGATGTTCATCGAATCGGTCCGCGCGATCATGAAGTCGTCGAAGGGTGTGGTGCCGACCCGGCGCAAGCACACCTGGGTGCACAACTTGCCGTTCAAGATGAAGTTCCGCACCTCGGGGCTCTATATCTCGGTGATCCCGCCGGTGCTGGTCGGCGTGCTCGTCGGCATCCTCGCCGCGATCATGGGCGTGGGCGGCGGC
>JAGRMO010000118.1:3001-4681 GCA_020441205.1 Maritimibacter sp. | reverse complement strand
GCCGGCGATGATCTACCTGCTCGGGATGCCGACCAAGGTGGTCGTCGGTACCTCGCTGTTCCAGATCATCGTCACCACCGCCTATACCACGATGGCCCATGCCACGACCAACAAGACGGTCGACGTCGCGCTCGCGGTGCTGCTCCTTGTGGGCGGGGTGATCGGGGCACAGATCGGCGCCCGCATCGGCGTCAAGATGAAGGCCGAACAGCTGCGCGTGCTGCTGGCGATGATGGTGCTCGCGGTCTGTATCAAACTCGGGCTCGACCTGCTTCTCATGCCCTCGGAACTCTACTCCATCGGCGCGGGGGGGCACTGACATGACCCGACTTCTCAGCCTCCTGGCGCTGGTCGCCACCTTCACCTTCCCGGCAAGGGCGCAGGCGGAAGAAATCGTCGCCGGCCTCAGCCAGAACGCAGTGCAGATCACCGCGACCTTCGTCGGCTCGGAAATCCTGATCTTCGGCGCGGTCAAGCGCGATGCGCCGGCGCCCGAGGGCGAACTTGGCGTCGCGGTGGTGGTCGAAGGCCCCTCGCACCCGATCACCGTGCGGCGCAAGGCCAAGCGGATGGGCATCTGGGTGAACACCGACAGCGTCGAAGTGCAGCGGGCGCCGTCGTTCTACGCGATCTCGACCTCGGCGCCGTTCGAGGAGCTGATCCGCCCCGATCTCGACCGGGCGATGCATATCTCGATCCCCGAAGCGATCCGGGTCTTCTCGTCGGAAAAGGTGGATGACCCGCAGGCCTTCGCCGACGCGGTGGTGCGCATCCGCGAGAAGGCGGGGCTCTACAAGATGTACGAGGGCAATGTGCGGATCACCGGCGACACGTTGTTCGACACGAGCATCGAGCTGCCCGCGAACCTGACCGAAGGCGCCTATACCACCCGGATCTTCCTCACCCGCAACGGCGAGGTGGTGGCCGATTACACGACGGCGCTGGAAGTGCACAAGGTCGGGCTCGAGCGCTGGCTTTACAACCTCGCGCATGACCAGGCGATCCTCTACGGCTTGATGTCGCTCGCCATCGCCATCGCCGCCGGCTGGGCCGCCTCGACCTTCTTCCGGCTGGTGCTGCGCAGCTAGGCCACGCCGAACCCCTGCAACGACCCCGCCCGGGCAGGCCCCGCGGCGGGGTTTTTCTTGCCTGGCCTTCGGCTCGACAAGGCTCTCGCGCGGCGGCGCAGGACGCGCGCGTTTTGCCCCGCGGCCGCCCCTAGTCGGCGTCGATCTCGCTTTCGAGGCTGAGCGGCGTCGCCGGGGCGACCAGATCGTCGGTGCCGAGGGGCTGCGAGGGCCGGGCCAGCGCGTAGCGGGTCACCCAGTGCAGCCGGGTCTCGGCTCTCGTGATCGCGACATAGGCGAGCCGTTTCCACAGCGGGATGCCGGCCTCGATGCGGCCCGCGCGCGCCGCCGCCCAGAGATCGGGCGCGAAGACCTGCACGTCGGGCCATTGGCTGCCTTGCGCCTTGTGGATGGTCACCGCCGCGCCGTGCAGGAAGGCCGCGCCCATTGTGGCGGCGTAGGGGATGAAGGGCTCTTCCTCGTCGGGCTTCTCGATCTTGACGATCGAGGCGACCGAGATGCGCGGGTCTTCGGCGCCGAAAACGTGGAGCCGCGAAAAGCCCGGCTTGCGGCCGTCGCCGAGATAGACCACCTGCGCGCCCTTGATGAGCCC
>JAGRMO010000118.1:0-2900 GCA_020441205.1 Maritimibacter sp. | reverse complement strand
CACCATGGGCGGCACGGAAGGCGTGGATCAGGCGGATGCGGGTCTTGTTGCGCCAGACCAGCACGGGGGAGCGGGCCATCATGTCGGCATCCACCCGGGGCGCGAGCACGATGCGGTCGTCATTGCGGGCGGCCTCTTCGACCCGGCGCTCGAAGGCCTCGAACGAAAGGGTCTCGTCGCCCAGTGCATGGGCGAGGTCGAGGATCGGGCTGTCTGTCTCCTGCCGGTGGACGCGGTGGAGGGTGCATTTGGTCGCGTCGCCGAAGCCGTCGAACACCATCTCGCCCGACTGGCCGACCGGGGCGAGCTGGGCCGGGTCGCCGAACAGGACGAGGGTGGGGAAGATTTCCTTCAGATCTTCCAGCGCCTTGTCGTCGAGCATCGAGCTTTCGTCGACGAAGCCGATGTCGAGCGGGTCGTCGCGCCGCTTCCAGCCGGAGATGAAATCCGAGCCGCGCAGCCCCGCCGCCGCCAGCGCGCCGGGGATCGACTTCTGGCTCTGATAGAAGGCATAGGCCCGATCGAGGGCGAGGTCGGTGAGCCCTTCCACCACGGGCCGCTCGCCCTGGCCCGCGAGCCATTCGGCGATGGCCTCGAATTCGGGGGCGTAGACCGGAGTGTAGAGGATGCGGTGGATCGTCGTCGCCGGCACGCCGCGGGCGCGCAGCACCGAGGCCGCCTTGTTGGTGGGAGCGAGGATCGCCAGGGTGCGGCGCTGGGCCAAGCGCTTGCCCTCCCAATCGCCCGAGACGATCTCGACGCCCGCCTCGCTGACGGCCCGGGTCAGCTCGGCGAGCAGCAGGGTCTTGCCCGACCCCGCCTTGCCGATCACTGCCATGACACCCCCGCCCGCCGCGGCGGGCGGCGTCAGCAGCGCATCATCGAGGTTGATCCCGACCCCCGCCAGCATCTGCGTCACGCTGTCGTAAGCACTGGCCTGGTCTTCGGAAAAGGTGACTGCGGGTTGCGACATGACGCGACCCTACAGGCGCGCGCCACCCTGCGCCAGACCCGGTCAGGCCAGCGCCATGTGCTGCGCCACCGGCGGGGCCCCGAAGGAGCGGTCGAACCACAAGCGCGACAGTTGGGGCGAGATGTTGGCCCGCCGCGCCACCTGCCGCCGCGCCTCTTCGCTGAACGACCACAGCCCCACGCTGATCTGCTCGCGCCCGGTGCCGTCGCTGCCCAGCACCTCTGGCGAGGAACCGATCATCCGGTAGATCCGCACCATCCGCGCGTCGAAGACGCCGACGAAATGGCGCACGCCGAATTGCGACATGATCTCTCCGCCCCCCAGCATCAGCGCGGCGGCGACCCGGGGGCCGGCGTCCGGCGCCAGGCAGAAGCGGGTGCATTCCCAGATCAGCGGGCTGGTGATGCTGCCCCCGCCCATCAGGTGCGGGAAGACGTCGTTCACCATCGTCCTGCCGGTGGTCGGCAGGAAGCGCATCGAGCCGCCGTGGCGGCCCGGCGCGCTTTCCCAGATCACGTAGAGCGGGTTCATCGCGTCGTATTCGTCGCGCTCTTCCCCTGCCGCGTCGACAGTCACCGCCCAGCCGAGGCGGCGCGAGAATTGTTCGGCGCGGTCGGCGAACATGGAATGGGCGAGCTTCGGCTGAGCGCGGAGGTCGTCGGCGTAGATGTAGCGGAGCATGTCTGAAGAATCCCTGAACGGTGCGGCAGGGACAGCGATAGACAGCCATGCTTAACGCCGGCTGGCGCCGGCGCCCGTCCTGTGAGGGATCGCTTCAGACCACGATCAGCCCGCAGCCGATGGCCCGGGCGACCGCGTGAGTCGTATTGAGCGCCCCGAGCTTGAAACGGGCGCTTTCGATATAGACCCGCAGCGTATGCTCGGAGATCGCCAGCGCATCCGCCACCTGGGCCCGGTTGTAGCCCATCGCCAGCAGCGTCATCGCGTCGACCTCGCGCGGGGAGAGCTGGCGGGATTGCTCGGGGGCGCGGCCCGGTTCGAACTCCAGCGCCTTGCGGTTGAAGTAATGCGCGATCAGGATCAGGTCCCGGCCATGCGCCTCGAAAAACTCGGCCCAGTCCTCGTCCGGGCAGTTGTGATTGGCGGTGAACAGCGCGAATTGCCCGTTCGGCCCGCGGATCGGGATCGAATAGCCCTGGTTGCCGACACCGTGTTCGTGCGCATCCGCCAGAAACTCGCGCGCCGCCTTGGACGACCAGTCGAGCCGCTTCCAGTCGACCGGGTGAAAGCGCGTGTAGCAGCCGATGATGACCGGATCGACACGCAGGTAGTTGCGCGCGAGATAGCGTTCCTTCCAGGCCACGGAATAGGTGCCGCAGCCGTATTGCTCGCCCTTGGAGTCCACCCAGTGATAGACGGCATGGTCGATGGCGAAGGCATCGCGGATCTCGTAGATGACCCGGAAGAGGTCCTCAAGCCCGCTGGCCTCCTCCAATCGCTTGAGGATTCGATCCAGTTTGTCCAAGTCCACCATTGACGTGCGAGCGAGCCTCTTCAACGCGGGATGCAATCTCCGCAGCGGCGACCAGCCGGGTGTCGTCCAGCTGTTCCGCGAGCGCCTCGAGGCTGTTCGCGACAGCGAAGGATTTCAGATCGGCAAGGACGTCGAGTATCCAGTCACATTGCATCGCAAGACTCTCCCGCAAGTAGTTAACAATCGGTTAACTACTACGATAGCATCAGGAATTTTATTAGGAAATTCGCCGGTTTCACCTCCCCAGAAATAGTGAGGGGTCTTTCGGGCAAGTGCCTGAAACCACTCTCCCGGGGCCGGAAACGGAAACGGCCCGCGGCGCCGGGAGGCGATTCGCGGGCCGTGACGAAGGCGGTCGGCTCACTTGCGGGCGTCGAGCACCTCTTCCAGAGTCCTGAGGCCCGTGGTCGGCGATTGCACCAGCACCGACAT
>JAGRMO010000117.1 GCA_020441205.1 Maritimibacter sp. | reverse complement strand
CAGCGAGAAGGTGAAGATCGAGCCCGCGATCATCCCCGGCAGCGCCAACGGCAGGATCACGTGGCGCAGTGTCTGGCGGCGCGTGGCGCCGAGATCGTCGGAGGCTTCGAGCAGGTTGACCGGAACCCGTTCGAGCGACGCCTGCAACGGCAGGATCATGTAGGGCAGCCAGACGTAGAGGAACACGAGGAAGGTGCCGATGTAGCTCACCGAGAGCGAGTTGCCGCCGATCACCGGCAGCGCGAGCAGCGCATTGAGCGCGGCCGAGGCGCCGATCCCGTCGACCGCCCAGGTCAGGATGCCTTCCTTGGCGAGGATCAGCTTCCAGGCGTAGACCTTGACCAGGTAGCTCGACCACAAGGGCAACATCACCGCGAGGTAGAAGAACGCCTTCATCCGGCCCCGGGCGTAGCGGGCGGCATAGAAGGCGATGGGGAAGGCGACGAAGACGGAGGCGATGGTGACCGCGGCGGCCATCAGCGTGGTGCGCAGGATGATGTCGAAATTCGCCGGCCGCAGCAGCTCGCTGTAGGTCTTCAGCGTGAAGCTGCGGTCGATGAGGCCCGTGAACTCGTCGATCGAGAAGAAACTCTGGATGAGCAGCGCCACCAGCGCGCCGACATAGACCACCCCAAGCCACAGCAGCGGCGGTGTGAGCAGGAGCGCGAGCAACACCCTGGGGCGGCGCCAGAAAGTGTCGGAGAGCGTACCGGCGAGGGTGGCGCGGGCCTGCATTTCAGCCCTCGTCCATGTGGTGCAGCGCGCCGTCGGCCCAGGTGAGCGCGACGGTCTCGCCCACCGTGGGGGCGGGGCCGAGCGCCGCGAGATCGGCGGTGATCGTCGCGCCGCCCACATCGACCGCGACCCGGTTGACCGGCCCCATGTAGCGCGCGCTGACCACGGTGCCGTCAAGCCGGCCCTGGCCCGCGGGCGCGAGTGAGACGGCTTCGGCCCTGAGGCTCGACCAGCTCGAGGGCGCGCCGGCCCGGGCGCTGAGCGCGGGCGGGAGCACATTGGCGGAGCCCACGAAATCGGCGACGAACCGTGTGCGCGGGCGCTGATAGATGTCTTCCGGGCTCCCGAGCTGGACGATCTTGCCCGCGTTGAACACCGCCACCTGATCGGCCATCGACAGCGCTTCGCCCTGGTCGTGGGTGACGAAGACGAAGGTGATGCCGAGCGAGCGCTGCAGCGCCTTCAGCTCGACCTGCATCGCCTCGCGGAGCTTCAGGTCAAGCGCGCCGAGCGGTTCGTCGAGCAGAAGCACCTTGGGCTTGTTCACGAGAGCCCGCGCAAGCGCCACCCGCTGGCGCTGGCCGCCGGAGAGTTGCGCGGGCTTGCGGTCGCCGAACCCGTCGAGCTTGACCAGCGCCAGCATTTCGTCGGCCGCGGCGTGGCGGCGGGCTTTGTCGGTGCCCTGCACCATGAGCCCGTAAGCCACGTTGTCGCGCACGTTGAGGTGCGGGAACAGCGCGTAATCCTGGAACACCGTGTTCACCGGCCGCCGGTTGGGCGGCAGGCTTTCGGAATTGGCGCCGAAGATGCGCACATGCCCGGCGCTGGGCCGCTCGAAGCCCGAGATCAGCCGAAGGCAGGTGGTCTTGCCCGAACCCGACGGCCCGAGCATGGCGAAGAAGCTGCCCTCGGCGATGGCGACGGACACGTCGTCCACCGCGCGGACATCGCCGAAATGGCGCGAGACATGGTCGAAGTCGACGGCGTGGGTCATGGCAATCCCGGGGTCGTCGGCGGCGCCGGAAAGGCGCCGCCGGTCTGCAGTATCGGTGACGGAAGGCTCAGCGGCCGCCGATCACGCCGATGTAGTCGGAGACCCAGCGGTAGTAGGGCACGCACTCGCCCTGGCTCGCGCAGGCGCTGACCGGGGTGGTCCAGAACTTGATCTTGTCGAAATCGTCGAGCCCGTTGGCCGAGCAGCCCTCGGCGGTCTGCATCCCCGAGCCGTCAGAGCAGGCCTCGACCACCGCCGGAACCGAGCCGAACCAGGCCGAGAGATCGGACATCAGGTTCGAGCTCAGCGTATGCTCCATCCACATGTACGAGCAGTTCGGATGCGCGGCGTCGACGCTCATCATCGTCGTGTCGGCCCAGCCGGTCGCGCCCTCTTCCGGGATCACCGAGGCGATCGGCGCGCCCTCGCTCTGCAGGATATTGACCTGGAACGGCCACGACCCCGAAGCGACGACGCCCTCGTTCTTGAAGTCGTCCATCTGGATGAAGGCGTCGTGCCAGTAGCGGCTGACCAGCGTGCGCTGGGTGCGCAGGAGGTCGAGCGCGGCAGCGTACTGGTCTTCGTTGAGCTCGTAGGGGTTGGTGATCCCGAGATCGGGGTTGTGCGCCATCAGGTAGTTGGCGGCATCGGCGATATGGATCGGCCCGTCATAGGCCTGCACCCGGCCGGCGTTCGACTGGCCGTCGGGCAGGGTGGTCTCTTCGAACACGACGTTCCAGCTCGTGGGCGGCGTGTCGCCGAAGGCTTCGGTCGAGTACATCAGCACGTTCGGCCCCCACTGGTAGGGCACGCCGTAATGCACGCCGTCGACGGTGTGCCAGGGCGCGTCCTTCAGCCGGTCGTCGACCTTCGACCACGACGGGATGAGGTCGATATTGACCGGCTGCACCCGCTTGCCGGCGACCATGCGCAGCGAGGCGTCGCCCGAGGCGGTGACGAGGTCGAACCCGCCCTCGTTCATCAGCGCGACCATCTCGTCCGAAGTGTTGGCGGTCTTGATGTTGACCTTGCAGCCGCTGGCCTCTTCGAACTTGGTCACCCAGTCGAAGGCCGCGTCGGTCTCGCCGCGCTCGATATAGCCGGGCCAGGCGACGATATCGACCTGCCCCTCGCCCTCGCCGAGCGAGGCGACCTGGGCCAGGAGCGGTTGGGCGGCAACCAATGCCGTAACGGCGACCGTCGTGAAAAAGCGATGCGACATGTGCGATCTCCCTGGAAGATTTGTGCTTGGTCCCGGTCGCGTCGCGAAGCAGGCGTGCGGGGGGACTGACGAAACCTTCTGCCCAAGGGGCACGTTTCGCAATCGCAAATTCTTGACGAGTGATATCGGAAAAACCGAAAGCTCAGCCCGCGCCCTGGAACGAACTGCGCGCCAATCGCACGAAATCGCGCGCATTGTCCGAGAGCGGCGCGCCGCGGCGCCAGGCCATCCCCACCTGCACGGTGGGCAGATCGCCCGAGACGTCGCGGATCTCGATCCGGTCGCCTTCCAGCGACCACGGCCGGTAGATCAGGTCGGGCAGGATCGCGACCCCCATGCCGGTGGCGACCAGCGAGCGCACGGCTTCCACCGAGCGGGTGCGGAACGCAACCTCCGGCCGCGCGCCGAGCGACGACAGGAGCTGCTGGGTCGAAGCCTCGATCTCCTCGACCGAGAGCATGATCAGCGGCTCGCGCGCGACGTCCTCGAGGCTCACCGCCTCCTCGGCCGCGAGCGGATGGCCGAGCGGTAGCCACAACCGCATCGCCGAGGCGACGATACTCTCGACCTGGAACGCGGCGCGGTTGTGCAGATTCGACACGATCAGGAAGGCGACGTCGATCTCGCCGCCGATCAACAGGTGTTCGAGATACTCGCCGGTATCTTCGACCGCGGTGATCGCGACGCCGGGAAAGGTGCGGCGGAACCGCCCGAGCGCGTCCGAGAGGCCGTAGCCCGCCACCAGCGAGGTGACCCCCAGCCGGATCTCGCCGTCGCGGGTCTCGGGGCCGACCATGAAGGCGCGCCGCGCGTCCGACACGTCGTCGCGGATCTTGCGGGCGTGGCGCAGGAACTGGTGGCCGGCGACGGTGATCTCCAGCCCGCGCGCCCGGCGTTCGAATAGCGCGATCCCGAGATCGGCTTCCAGCGCCTTGATCGCCTCGGTGACGGAGCTCTGCGAGATCGCCAGCGCCTTGGCCGCACCCGACACCGACCCGTGCTCGGCGGCGGCGACGAAGAACTGAAGCTGTCTGAGGGTGAAGGCCATGTCTGTCCGGCGGTTCGTTCCACAACCGAGTGAACCAGAACCGGCCGGTCAAGGAAAGGCGCAGGCGGGGAAACCCGGGCGCCCTACATGTCTGGGTACGCCGCCCGGGCGCCTGGCGGTGCGGCGGGCAGCGGACCTTCGTCCGCCCGGCGCTACTCGTCGAGCTTGGGGAAGGCCCGGGCCGGAACGCCCATCGCGATCGAGTTCGGCGGCACGTCCTTCAGCACCAGCGAATTGGCGGCGACGAAACTGTCGTGGCCGATCGTCACCGCGCCGAGGATCGCCGCGCCGGTGCCGACCTCGACATTGTCTTCGAGCGTCGGCAGCCCGTAATCGCCGCCGATCCGGTAGCCCATCGTGGTGTTCTGCTTCAAGAGCACCCCGTCGCCGATCTTCGCCGCGCCGAGATACATCCCGCCGTGATGCAGCAGGATCACCCGCCGCCCGACCTGGGTCTCGACGCTGAGCTGGATGCCGAAGAAGAACCGGACGAAATCGAACATCAGCCGGAACAGCGCGTTGAGCGGGAAGGCGAGCAGGCGGTTCTTCACGTTGAACCGCCAGTTGCCGTAGCGATGGACGAACAACGCCCAGAAGCCGCAGGACGCGAGCTTCGAGCCGTTGGTCCGGTAATCCTCGGCGACCAGCGCCCAGAACGAGATGTCGGTCGGGTTCCGGTTGATCCGCTGACCGCTGCCGATCAGAAGTTCGGCCGGCGCCTTCTCGGCCTTGCCCGCGGGTTTCTCCGCCGGCGCGGCGCCCGCTTCCGTCACGGCTGTGTCTTCGGTCGCCAAAGCCCGTCCCCCCGATCAGTCCGCCGCGTCTTGCGACAGCGCCACGGGCTCGACCAGCAGCGGCGCTTCATGCAGGTAGCGGGTTGCCTTGCGCTTGGCCGCGATATCGACCCAGACGCGCTCGACCTGCTCCGGCGTGAGACCGGTGGCGGCCGCGACCTCGGCGGCGGGGATGGAATTGTTCAGCCCGTAGAGGCAGAGATCCATCCGGTCGTAGGGCAGGGAGAAATAGAACTCCTCCTGCGACTGGGCCAGCGAGAACGTGTCGGTGGTGGGCGGGCGCGACCGGATTTCGGCCGGGATCCCGAGGGCCTCGGCCATCGCGTAGACCTGGGTCTTGTAGAGATGGGCGATCGGTTTGAAATCGGCCGCGCCGTCGCCGTTCTTGACGAAGAAGCCCTGGTCGTATTCGAGCCGGTTCGGCGTGCCCGCGACCGCGTAGTTCAGCCGGTCGGCGTGATAATACTCGACCTGCTTGCGGGTGCGCTGCTTCATATTGGTCGCGGCGATGACGCCGAGATAGACGTCGAGCGGCATCCGGTGATCCTGCCGGGTTCCGTCGGGCGCCTCGACCACCAGACGCGACAGGTTGTAGCCCTCGTTCTCGAGCACGTTGGGCAGCACCACCTTGCAGCCCCAGTCGGCGGCGTATTCGGGCACCAGCTTGCGGATGAAATCGTCGCGGCGCTGATAGCAGCCGGCGGCGGCGAGCGTCGGGCCGATATCCTCGACGACGCTTTCGATGCCGAGGTGATCGGCGACCACGCGGCCGAGGTTCAGGCTCTCGTCCTCGCTGTCCTTCTCCGGCATGAACACCGCGAACACCCGCTTCGGCCCCAGCGCCTTGACGCAGAGCGCCGCCGTCACCGAGCTGTCGATCCCGCCCGAGAGGCCGAGCACGACACCGCGCTTGCGCAGCCGCTTGGTGATCTGTTCGCGGATCGCGGCGACGATCCGGTCGGCCTCGGCCGCGTAATCGAGCCGCAGTGTCTCGCTCGAGAAGGGTTCGTTGGGTTTGGACATCGTGTTGCCTACCATATTCGCCTCTTGTCTTTCTGTATCAGGCCTTGCGGGCCGCAAGGACGCGGATGTCGCCGTTTTCGTCCGGCACCCCTTCGACATCCGTGAATTCCGGGTTCTTCTGCAGCCGCTTGAGGAAGAACGGCCCCTGACCGAGACCGATCTCGAAGGCGAGCCAGCCGGTGCCGGGCTTCAGGAGCCGCGGCGCGTCGGCAATGAGCCGCTTCGGAATGTCGATCCCGAACGAGCCGCCGGCGAAGGCCATGCGCGGCTCGTGGGTGCCGATCTCTTCCGGCAGCTCCTCGACCTTGGCGTCGGAGATATAGGGCGGGTTGCAGGTCAGCAGATCGACCGTGCCGTGGAACTCCGCGGTGTCGAACGGCGCCAGCAGATCGCCGGCGCGCAGCTCCACCCGGCCCTCGACGCCGTGCAGTTTCGCGTTCTCGCGCGCGAGCGCCACCGCCTCCTCGGAGAGATCGGCCGCGCCGACCCGGGCCTCGGGATCATGCGTCGCATAGACCACCGGCAGGTTGCCCGAGCCGGTGCAGATGTCGATCACCCGCCGCCCGCCGGCCACGTCGCCGATGCGGTCGAGCAGGTCGATCGCGGTGCGGCCGAGGATCTCGGTCTCCTTGCGCGGGATCATCGCGCCCGGGTTGGTGATGAACTCGAGCCCCATGAAGCTCTGCCGCCCGGTGATGTAGGAGAGCGGCACGCCGTCGAGCCGCTCGGTCACCAGATCGGCGAGCGCCTTCGCCTGCGCGCCGTCGAGCTCGGGCCGCGCCACCTGGTCGGCCCGCTGCGGCGAGACGGCGATGCCGGCGGCCTTCAGCCACAGCGCCTGCAGGCAGACCTCGACGGTCTCCTCCGGCTTGTCGTGCAGCACCTTGAGCCCGGCTTCCAGCCGTTTGAACTGGTCCTGCCAGAGCGGCGAAAGGGTTTCGGTCATGGTCATCGGTTCATCTCCGGCATGGCGGCGGTCTTGTCCTGTTTCGTCTCGTGCGCGGCTTCGGCTTCCGCTTCGGCCTCGGCGCGCAGCATCTCGGTGAGCAGCTTGCGATCGACCTTGCCGTTCGCGGTCTTCGGCAGCTCGGCGCGGAACTCGAAACTCGCGGGCACCGCGAAATCCTCGAGCCGCTGGCGGCAATAGCGCAGCAACTGGCGCTCGTCGGGCTTTGCGTCGCCCTTCGGCACGATGATCGCGTGCACCGCCTCGCCCAGCACCGGGTCCGGCCGGCCGAGCACCACCGCCTCGTTGATCTCGGGGATCTCGTGCAATACCGCCTCGACTTCCTTCGGCGCGACCTTCTCGCCGCGCGATTTGATGATGTCGTCCTTGCGGCCGACGAAATAGAGGAAACCCTCGTCGTCGGTGCGGAACAGATCGCCGGTGTGAAGCTGGTTCTCGCCCGGCAGCGGACCGGGCTTCAGCGCCTTCTCGGTCGCGGTCGGGTTGTTCCAGTAGCCCTTCATCACATGGGCGCCGCGGATCACCAGCTCGCCCTCGCGTCCCGCCGGCAGCCGCGCCCCGGTCTCGTCGACCAGGAAGGCCTGGGTGCCGGGGATCGCGATCCCCACCGATCCGGGCCGGGTCTTGAGCTGTTCGGGCGGCAGGTAGGTGCAGCGCTTGCATTCGGTCTGGCCGTACATCGAGTAGATCTCGGTGGTCGGGAACAGCTT
>JAGRMO010000116.1 GCA_020441205.1 Maritimibacter sp. | reverse complement strand
GCCAGACCCGCGCGGCGAGAACACGAGCGCCGCCGCACCGAAGTGCGGCGGCGCGATCTTGCAGATGCCGGGCGCCCGGGACCTCGGGCCACACGGGCCGTCGGCCGGGGCCGGCATCCCCGGGCCGTCAGTGGCCTTCGTAGGCCGCAGCGATCACCGCTTCGACATTCGCGCCCGAGATCAGCGGCGTGACGTCGAGATCGGCGGCGACGATGTCGCCCGACGACAGGATCTCGACCACGGTCTGCCAGGACGCGGGCGACAGCTCGCCCGGACGGTGGCCTTCCGGCGGGGTGATGAGGTTCATCGATTCCGAGAACAGCGCCTTCGCCGCGTCCTCGTTCTCGCAGGCCGACTCGATCGCGGTGCAGACCGTGCCGAGCGCGTCCTCGCCGTTCTCGATGGCGTAATACTGCGCCTGGACCCAGCCCTTGGCGAGCGCGGTGGCCGCCTTCATCCCGTCTTCCGACGACAGCACTTCCTCGGTCGTCACCATACAGGCGCCCGGCACGTTGGAATACTTCTCGGGGGTGATGTCGACCCAGTTGATCCCGGCGACCGACAGCGCGGCCACGTCGGGGAAGCTCGAGCTGTAGGCCTGCACCGTGTCGTTCTGCAACGACACCAGCGACTGCGGCCCGGCGCCGCCGATCGGGACCAGGGTGATCGTCTCGTTGACCACGAGCCCGGCCTCGTCGATCGCCGCCGCGACCAGCTTGCTCTCGCCGCCGCCGGGCTCGGTATAGCCCAGCGCCTTGCCCGAGAGATCGGCCATCGAGGTCACGCCGGATTCGGCCTTGGCCACGATCCGGTAGACGTTCTTCACCTGGTTGCAGAACAGCACCCGCACGTCGTCGCGCTTGGTATAGGCGACCACCGCGTCGGCCGCGCCCATCAGCGCGAACTGGGCGTTGCCGGCGACGATCTGTTGCGAGAGATAGCCCGACCCGTCGGCCACCGACGAGGTCACGTCGATCCCGGCATCGGCGAAGAAGCCCTTCTCGCGCGCCACGACGATCGGGTTGAACGGGATGCCCTCGGGGATCGGCAGCAGCACCGTCACCGGGGTAAGATCCTGCGCCGCGACGCCGACCGGCGACAGGGCCTGCAGGGCGACGGCGGCCAGCGCCGTCGTGGTCATTCTCCAACCTTTTTGCTTCATGTTATCCTCCTCTGAAGTGTGGTGGTGAATTTGATTGGGGTCAGGCGGGCGGCGCGTCAGTCGCGCGCCCAGGTGATCAGCCGTTTCTCGACCAATTCGATGAGCCCGTAGAGCGCGAGCCCGATCCCGGCGAGGAACAGCACAACGGCGAAACCCATGGCGACTTCGAGCTGGAAATTGAGTTCCTTGATCAGCACGCCCAGCCCCTCGGACGCGCCGACGAACTCGCCGACGATGGCGCCGAGCAGGGCCAGCGTGAGCGCGGTCTTGATCCCCGCGAAGGCGACGGCGGAAGCGCCAGGCAGGGTCAGCCGGAAGAAGGTCTGCGTCTTGCTGGCACCGAGCGTGCGGAACAGCGTCTTGGCGTTCTCGTCGACGCCGGCGATGCCGGCCACGGTGTTGATGACGACCGGGAAGAAGCAGATCACCGCCGCCATCACGATCTTGGACGTGATCCCGAAGCCGAACCAGGTGAGGAAGATCGGCGCGAGCGCGACCCGGGGCGTGTTCTGGAACGCCACCACCCAGGGGTAGAAGGCGGTGCGGAAGGTGCGGAACGTGCCGGTCAGCGCGCCGATCACCAGCCCGAGCGAGGCGCCGATGATGAAACCGAACAGCGTCTCCGACAGGGTGATCCAGGTCGCGTCCCAGAAATAGCCGCGGGTGACCAGCGTGCCGAAGGCGCGCGCGATCTCGAACGGCGAGGGGAAGGTCACCGGGTTGAGCACCCCGGCGACACTGAGGAATTGCCAGATCGCGACGAGCACGACGGCGACGAGGACGGGCAGGCCGATCCGGTACCAGAGCGAAAAGGTCATCAGTTAGCCTCCACCTTGCCGAGCAGCGCCGCGCGCACTTCGTTGCTGATCTTCTGGAACGGGTCGCTGCCGACCATGTCGGGGTTGCGCGGCCGCGGCAGATCGACCGCGATATCGCCGACGATCCGCCCCGGATTGGCGCCGAGCGCGATGATCCGGTCCGACATCAGCACCGCCTCGCTGATCGAATGGGTCACCAGGATCGTGGTCTGCCCGAAGCGGTCGGACATGTCGGCGACCTCGATGTTCAGGTGTTCACGCTTGAACTCGTCCAGCGCCGAGAACGGCTCGTCCATCAGCATCACCTTGGGATCGAGCGCCAGCGCGCGCGCCAGCGCCACCCGCTGCTGCATCCCGCCCGACAGCTCCCAGGCGTTCAGCGTCGCGTAATCCGACAGCCCGACGAGCGCGAGCAGCTCGGCGATCCGCCCGGCCGTCTTGGGCCCGCGCCGGCGCGAGATGACGAACGGCAGCTCGACGTTCTTGGTCACGTTGAGCCAGGGCATCAGAACCGATTTCTGCAGCATGAAGCCGATGTCATCGCGGCCCTCGCGCGGCGGCTTGCCGCCGACGGTGACCGTGCCGCTATCGTGGCGCACGAGCCCCGCGATGATGTTGAGCAACGTCGACTTGCCGCAGCCCGAGGGGCCGACGAAGGAGACGAACTCGCCCGCCTTGATATGCAGGTCGATATCGCGCAGCACCGGCAGCGGACCGCTGGCGGTGGCGAATGTCTTGGACACGCCCTTGAGGGTGATGTCTTCGCCGGTACCGGCGGAATCCTTCTGCGCTGTCATCTTACCTCCTTGCCTTCGTCATGCGTCGCCCGGCGCCTCAAGCGAGGAACGCTCCGGTGATCTCGTTGAAGCGTTGGGCCTTCTCGATCTGGGTCCAGTGCCCGCAATTGCGGAACAGGTGCAGCTCGGCCTCGGGCAGAAGCTCGAACAGCCGTTTCGACACCTCGACCGGGATCACCTTGTCGTCCCGGCCGTGGAAAATGAGCGTCGGCGCCGCGACCCGCGCAATATCGGCCTCGGCCGAAGCGAGCGCCCGGATTGCCTCCTGTCGGGGCTCGGGGAACATCGCCGAAAAGGCTTCCATCACCCCTGGCCGCAGCGAGGCGCGATGGCGCAGCTCGGCGAGATCGTCGTTCACCAGATCCTGGTTGAAGGCGAAGACCTGCATCAGCCGGCGCATGTTCTCGAACGACGCCTTGTGCCCCCAGGCCTGGTCGAGCCCGGGCGTGATCGGAAAATCGACCCCGACCGCGCCCATCAGCACCAGCTTCTCGACCCGCTCGGGAAACCGGATCGCGTAGGCCAGCGCGATGGCGCCGCCGAAGGAATTGCCGACGATCGAGATCGACTGGTCCGGCGCCAGCGCGTCGACGATGGCGGCGAAATGTTCGACCCAGCCGTCGCGGCTGAACCGCAGACCCTCGGGCGCGTCGGTATAGCCGAACCCGGCCATGTCGGGGGCGATGCAGCGCAGGCCCCGCGCGGCGATGGGCTCGAGGTTGAGCCGCCAGTTCGCCCAGGCCGAGACCCCGGGGCCGGACCCGTGGATGAAGAACACCGGCCGGCCCGTGCCGAGCGCGTGGTAATTCGTGCCGAGCCCGCCGGCGGTGATCCTGTGGCCAATCTCGGGATTGTCGGTCATGTCCTGCGCCCGCCTGTGAACCTGGTGTGCCCTGCGATCATCTCTCGTCCCCCTCGGCCTCGCCGGCCTTGGCCGCCGCCGCGCGTTCGCGCTGGTCGGCGACCGAGACCCCGGCAATCGCCCAATGCTCGGCCGGGATCTCGCGAATGCAGATCCGGATGATGTCGCGCGGCGCATCGAGGGTGCGCACGATGGCGTCGGTCACCTCGGCCATCATTGCGCGCTTCTGCTCGCGGGTGCGGCCTTCCATGATCGTGATCTCGACGAGCGGCATGGCGGTTTCCTCAGGTTACGTGGAACGAGACCCGGCCGAGGCTCTGCACCTCGACCTCGACCTGCATGCCGGGCGCGAGCGGCACGGCGGCGGTGGCGGCGCCGGCGAGCACGATGTCGCCCGCCTCGAGCGCATGGCCAGACCGTTCGGTCATCCGCGCGGCCGCGACCAGCGCGCGCAGCGGGTGGCCGAGGATCGCCGCCGACGAGCCCACCTCGCGCACCGCGCCGTCGATACTGAGCGCGATCCCGAGATTGGCGAGATCGGTGTCGGGCCGCGACGCGGGGCCGATGAAGAACGCGGCCGAAGACGAATTGTCGGCGATCACGTCGCCGAGCGAGAACTTGAAGTTCTCGTAGCGTGAATCGATGATCTCGACCGCCGGCGCCACCGCTTCGAGCGCAAGTGCCGCCTCGGCCAGGCTGACTTCGCCGGACAGGCCCCGCTTGAGGATGAAGGCGATTTCGGGCTCGGCGCGGGGGTGGATGAACGGCGCATGGTCGAGCGCGCCGCCCTCTTCGCGGCGCATCGCATCGGTGAGCCGCCCCCAGGTCACCTCGTCGACCCCGACCTGCGCCATCTTCGCCCGGCTGGTGAGCCCCATCTTGACGCCGATCACCCGCTCGCCGCGCGCCTCGCGCAGCTCGATCCCGAGCCGCTGCACTTCGTAGGCGGTTGCGGCGTCGATCTGCGCATCGGCCGGCAACTGGGCCGTGGCCCGGGCCGAAACGACGGCCCGGTCGAGCCGGTCTGCGAGGGCGGCAAGGTCGGTCATCGCGCGGTCTCGGCCGCGGCGAGGAGGTCGAGCGCGACGTCGACGATCATGTCTTCCTGCCCGCCGATCATCTTGCGCCGGCCGAGCTCGACGAGGATGTCGGAGGCCGGCACGCCGTAGTCGCGCGCCGCCTTCTCGGCATGGCGCAGGAAGCTCGAATAGACCCCGGCATAGCCGAGCATCAGGCTCTCGCGGTCGACCCGCACCGGACGATCCATCAGCGGCCGCACCAGCTCGTCGGCCGCCGCCGACAGCTTGGTGAAATCGCACCCCGTTGCGAAGCCGAGCCGGTCGAACACCGCGACCAGCGCCTCGATGGGCGCGTTGCCCGCGCCCGCGCCGAGCCCGGCGAGCGAGCCGTCGACCCGCACCGCGCCCGCGCGCACCCCGGCGACCGAATTGGCCACGCCGTGGTGCAGGTTTTCATGGGTGTGGATGCCCACCTCGGTCTCGGGCTTGAGCCCGCCGCGCAGCGCCGTGACCCGCGCGGTGATGTCGTCGGGCAGCATCGCGCCCGAACTGTCGACCACGTAGACGCATTCGGCGCCCGCGTTTTCCATCAGCTTCGCCTGTGCGAGCAGGGCCTCGGGCGACGTCATATGCGCCATCATCAGAAAGCAGGCGGTGTCGTAGCCCAGATCGCGCGCGACCTTGATGTGCTGGAGCGACACGTCTGCCTCGGTGCAATGCGTGGCGATCCGTACCGAGCTCGCCCCTGCCGCCCGCGCCGCGCGCAGATCGTCCGCAAGCCCGATCCCCGGCACGAGCAGCACGGTGATCCGCGCCCGCTTGACCGCCGAAGCCGCCGCTTCGATCCATTCGAGATCGGAATGGCTGCCGAAGCCGTAGTTGAACGACGAGCCGGACAGCCCGTCGCCATGCGTCACCTCGATGGCGTCCACGCCGGCCGCGTCGAGCGCGCCCGCCACCGCCGCCACCGCGTCGGGCGTGGCCTGGTGGCGCAAGGCATGCATCCCGTCGCGCAGCGACACATCCTGGATGTAGAGCCGGGTCTTGTCGGTGATCGCCATCTCAGGCCGCCTTTCCACTGTCATGCGCCCGGGCCCAGCTTTCGGCCGTGGCCTTGGCCGCAGAGGTCATGATGTCGAGATTGCCCGCATAGGGCGGGAAATAGTCGCCGTTGCCTTCGACCTCGATGAAGATCGAGGTCTTGAGCCCCGAGACCTTGCCGATCCCCGGCACGTTGAGGGGCGCGTTGTCGCCGATCCGTTCGAACTGGATCTCCTGCTTGAGCCGGTAGCCGGGCACATAGCTTTGCACCGCCTTCACCATCTCGGCGATGCTCTCGCGGATCGCCTCCTCGCTGCCGCCCTGGGTGAGCGTGAACACCGTGTCGCGCATCAGCATCGGCGGATCGGCCGGGTTGAGGATGATGATCGCCTTGCCGCGCTCGGCCCCGCCGACCTTCTCGATGGCGCGGCTGGTGGTCTGGGTGAACTCGTCGATATTGGCCCGCGTCCCCGGCCCGGCCGAGCGCGACGAGACCGACGCGACGATCTCGCCGTAGATCAGCCTGTCGACCGCGCGGCGCACCGCGTAGACCATCGGGATCGTCGCCTGCCCGCCGCAGGTGACCATGTTGAGCGCCTCGGACGACTTCGTTTCGGCGAGGTTGACCGGCGGCACCACGAACGGGCCGATGGCGGCGGGGGTGAGGTCGATGATCTGTTTGCCGTCGGCGACGAGCACCGGGTGGTGCTTCTCATGCGCATAGGCCGAGGTCGCGTCCATCACGATGGACACGTCCGGGTAGACGTCCATCGCGCGCAGACCGTCGAGCCCCTCATGCGTCGTCGCCACCCCGAGCTCGCGCGCCCGCTTCAGCCCGTCGCTGTCGGGGTCGATCCCCACCATCGCGGCCATTTCGAGCTCGTCCGAGCCCTTGAGGATCTTCATCATCAGATCGGTTCCGATATTGCCGGAGCCGATGATCGCGACCTTGCGCTTCATTGGGTCTGTCTCCCTTTCTCAAATCGGGTGCTGATCTGTCCGAGCCCGTTGATCGCGACGCGGAACAGATCGCCGGGCTGGGCCGCGACCATCGGGCCGAGCGCGCCCGACAGGATCACGTCGCCGGCGGCGAGCGGACGGCCGACCTCGGCCATGCGCCGGGCGAGCCACAGCGCGGCGATCAGCGGATTGCCCATGCAGGCGACGCCGGCGCCGAAGCTGACCGGCGCGCCGTTGCGTTCCATCACCATGCCGCACAGCCTCGGATCGAAATCGGCGAGCCGCACCGGACGGGTGCCGAGCACGTAGACGCCGGACGAGGCGTTGTCGGCGATGGTGTCGAGAATGCCGATCTTCCAGTCGCTGATCCGGCTGTCGACGATCTCCATCGCCGGCAGCGCGCAATCGATGGCGCGCATCAGCTCGGAAGCGGTCATGTCGTCCCGGGGCAGATCGCGGTCGACGACGAAGGCGACCTCGGCCTCGACCTTGGGCTGGATCAGCCGGCCGGCGGGAATGGTCTCGCCATCGGCATATTCCATATCGGCGAACAACATGCCGTAATCCGGCTGGTCGACGCCCATCTGCGCCTGCACCGCGGCCGAGGTGAGCCCGATCTTGCGCCCGACCAGCCGCCGTCCGGCGGTGAGCCCGGCCTCGGTGATCGCCTCCTGCACGGCATAGGCGGTATCGACCCCGGCGCCCTCGCCGAGCCCGGGTGCAATCGGCGCGACCGGCTGGCGGCTGGCGGCGGCGTCCAGCAATGCTTGGGCGGCGCGGGCGATAGACTGGCTCATCCGCGCCTCCTAGAGCTTGACGCAGATGTTGGCGCGCTCGGTGTAGAACTCGAGCGAATGCTCGCCGCCCTCGCGGCCGATGCCGGAGGATTTCGAGCCGCCGAACGCGGTGCGCAGATCGCGCAGGAACCACGAATTGACCCACACCAGCCCGACCTCGATCTGCGGCGCGACCCGGTGCGCGCGCGAGATGTCCTGCGTCCAGATCGCCGAGGCGAGGCCGTAGGAATTGTCGTTGGCAAGCGCGATCACCTCGTCCTCGGTATCGAACGGGGTGATGTGGCAGCAGGGGCCGAAGATCTCTTCGCGCAGGATCGGGCTGGTCTCGGGCAGTCCGGTCCAGATCGTGGGCTCGATGAAATAGCCCGCGTCGCGCGCGTCGCCGAACGACGGCACCCCGCCGCCGGTGACCACCTTGGCACCTTCGGCCTCGGCGAGGCGGTAATAGGACAGCACCTTCTCTCGGTGTTCGTCGGAAATCAGCGGGCCGATCCCGACGCCGGGATGATCCGGACCGCCCATCACCAGCGCTTCGGCCTCCGCCTTCAGCCGCGCGACGAATTCGTCGTAAACCGGGCGCTGCACATAGACCCGCTCGGTGCCGAGGCAGACCTGGCCGCAGTTCGAGAACACCGATTGCATCGTGCCGGCGATGGCCTTGTCGAGGTCGGCATCCGCGAAGACGATGGCGGCGTTCTTGCCGCCCATCTCGAACGACACGTCGCGCAAGCCAACGGCGGCCTGTTTCATGATCGCCTCGCCGGTGCGGGTCTCGCCGGTGAAGGTGATGCCGTCGACCAGCGGGTGCTGGGTCAGGAACTCGCCGGCCGACTCCGGGCCGAAGCCGTGGATCACGTTGTAGACGCCCTTGGGAATGCCGACCGAATTCATCACCTCGCCAAGCAGCGTCGCGCTGGCGGGCGTGATCTCGGACGGCTTGACCACCACGGTATTGCCGCAAGCGAGCGCGGGACCGACCTTCCAGGTCATGAGCAGGAGCGGCAGGTTCCACGGGCTGATGACCGCGATCACCCCCTTGGGCCGGTGCGTACCGTAGTTGATCGCCGTGCCGCCGTCCGGCGTCGAGGTCTGGAAGAACTCGGAGCCGAGGTTCTTGATCATGTCGGCGAAGGTCGAGAAATTCGCCCCGCCGCGCGGGATGTCGACCATCCGCGCGAGGCTGCGCGGCTTGCCGGTATCGGCGAGCTCGGCCTCGAGGAAATCGTCGAAACGGGCTTCGATTGCGCGCGAGAGCTCTTGCAGCAGCGCCGCGCGCTCGTTGACCGTGAGCTTGCCCCAGGGCCCCTTGAGCGCGGCCTTGGCGGCCCGCACCGCGCGGTCGACATCCTCGCGCCCGGCCTCGTGCACCTTGGCGATCACGGCGCCGGTGACGGGCGAAATCTTGTCGAACGTCCGCCCCGACAGCGCCGGCACATGGGCGCCGTCGATGAACAGCTGGTGTTCGACCATAAGTTTGGCCTGCGAGTTCACTGGCGTCCTCCCCAACCGCGTCTCAACGGGGAGAGTGGTATTTTCGCAAAAACGTTTTGTCAATTTTAAAAACGTTTTTTTGTCGCGATGACGAAAAAGTGGCCAGTAAATCGTTGATTCCTGACGCGCGCGCCCTTAGGTTCACCGCGCAGTCACAACGTTGCGCAAAGATGGACGACGAACCACACAGCACGGCCAAACCGACGGCGATCGAGACGGTCCAGACCGAATTGAAAAACCGGATTCTGAGCTTCGGCCTCGCGCCGGGCGAGCGGCTGCACGTCGACAACCTGCGCCGCGAGTTCGACGTTTCCACCGCGACGATGCGCGAGGCGCTGTCGCGGCTTCTGACCGACAACCTCGTCGTCTCCGAACGCCAGCGCGGCTTTTTCGTGCGCGAACTGAGCCTCGAGGATTTCCGCAGCATCAGCGAGGCGCGCCGGATGGTGGAGGGCGGCGCGATTCGCGGCTCGCTCGCCAACCGCAACGATCAGTGGGAGGCGCAGCTCTTCGCCGCCTACCGGCTGTTGACGCTGGTCGAAGACCGGCTGGTCGGGGTGCGCGATACCGAACTGATCACCGAATGGCATCAGCGCAACGCGAAATTCCACGATTGCCTGGTCCAGAACTGCAACAACGCCTGGCTGATCGGCTTCCGCCGCCAGCTCCACGATCATTCGATCCGCTACCATCGCCTGGCGCTGAAGAACAACCGCAAGCACCGCGACGTGCGCACCGAACACGCGGCGATCTTCAACGTCGCCATCGAGGGCGATGTCGAAGCCTGCGTGCGCCTGGTCGAAGACCACATCAGCGCGACCGTCGCCGACGTCGAGGCCTACCTGCCGAAAGCCGGCGAGGATTTCGCCGAATCCGTCCTGCGCAGCGCCTGACCGAAAACCCGTCCCCCCGGCGCGCCCCGCGAGAGAACCCGCGTTTGCCGATTTCCGCATCCGCGAGGCACTTTTCCGCGCCGCTTCGTGTTAGGCTTCGTGCATGTTCCTGCAAGCGTCCGAGTGCGGAAGGTTGCCGACAGCCCATCGTCTCAGGGAGGATATCATGGCGATACGAACCACCAACGGCCGCGCCCGGCTTTACGACAATGTGCTCGACACCATCGGCGACACGCCGGTGATCCGGATCAACCGGATCGCGCCCGAGCACGTCACCGTCTATGTGAAGTCCGAGGCGTTCAACCCGGCCGGCTCGGTCAAGGACCGGCTCGCCGTCAACATCATCGAGGCCGCCGAACGCGACGGCCGGCTGAAACCCGGCCAGACCGTGGTCGAGGCCACCTCGGGCAACACCGGCATCGGGCTCGCCATGGTCTGCGCCGCCAAGGGCTACCCGCTCGTCGTGGTCATGGCCGAGAGCTTCTCGGTCGAACGCCGCAGGCTGATGCGCTTCCTCGGCGCCAAGGTCGTGATCACCCCCAAGGAGCTCAAGGCGTTCGGCATGTACCAGAAGGCGGTCGAACTTGCCGAGGCCAACGGCTGGTTCCTCGCCAGCCAGTTCGAGACCGCCGACAATGCCGACATCCACGAGCACACCACGGCGCGCGAGATCCTCGCCGATTTCGATGGCGGGCGGCTCGACTACTTCGTCACCGGCTACGGCACCGGCGGCACGCTCACCGGGGTCGCCCGGGTGCTGCGCGAGGCCCGGCCCGCCACGAAGATCATCCTGACCGAACCGGCGAACGCGGCGCTGGTGGGCTCCGGTACGGTCAACGGCCGCAACGACAGGCACCAGCCCACCGAGGGCCACACGGCCTGGGCGCCGCACCCGATCCAGGGCTGGACGCCGGACTTCATTCCCTGGGTCCTGCAGGAAAGCCTCGACATGGGCTATTACGACGCACTGGTCCCGGTGCCGGGCCCCGATGGCATCGCCTGGTCGCGCCGCCTCGCGGCCGAAGAGGGCATCTTCGTCGGCATCTCGGCCGGCGCCACCTTCGCGGCCGCGATGAAAGTGGCCGAACAGGCGCCCGCGGGCTCGGTGCTTCTGGCGATGCTGCCCGATACCGGCGAGCGCTATCTTTCGACGCCGCTGTTCGACGGTGTGGCGGCCGAGATGGACGACGAGGAACGGGCAATTTCGCGCTCGACCCCATCGGCGCAAATGGCCGAGGGCTGAGGCGCGCGCCGCCCTCTCACCGGGGCGGCGTCGCGACCGCGACCGAAGTAACCACCCGCTGCGGATCGCGGAGCGCGAGCAACCACGGGTCCATCGCCAGAGCGCGCGCGACGAGCGCGTCGACGGCCGCCGCGTCTGCCTCGGTGACGATGTCGATCACGACGCGGGTCTCGGTCGGCGCGGCATTGCCATCGCCGATGCCGAACAACGCCGCATCGTCGAAATCGGTCTCGACGGTTACATGCACCGCCTCGAACGCCAGGCCCTCGCGCGCCGCCAGCATCTTCACCGCGATGCCGACGCAGCCGACGATGCCGACCCGCGCGAAGAACCCGGGCGAGGGGCCGGTGCAGTCGCCGCCCATGCCGAGGCTCAAGTCGGTGACCGCCTCGAACTTGCCCTGCCGCACCCGGCAGCTCAGCCCCTCGCCGATCTCGCCGGTGGTGCGGATCGTGCTGCGGGCCTTTTCGGGGGCGGCGGCAATGCGCTCGATCACCGCGCGCTGGGCACTCTGAATGCGGGCATCGGCCGCGGCTGCGGTGGTGGGAAACTCCGGTTGGTAGGTCATGGTTTTTCCTTTCGATCAGGCCGCAACGCGGCGGGAGGTGGTGACGAGGTGATCGGCGAGCGCCACGGCATCGGCCCCGACGCCGTCGATCAGCGAGGATTTGCGCCGGCGCAGGAATGGCAGGCCCAGCACGGCGAGCCCGGGCGCGACCACGCCGTCGCGATGCGCGATCCGGCCCTTGCGGTCGAACACCGGCAGGTGCAGCCAGTCGAAATCCGGCCGGAACCCGGTGGCCCAGACGATCGTGGCGATGCGGCCGCCGTTGAGATCGAGGCTGAGCCGCGGCCGGGCGGGCAAGGCGGTCGGTGCGAAACGCTCGGGTTCCGGCAGGCCCGTGAGCCCTTGGGCCTCGGCCCAGGCGTCGAACCCGGCCAGCGCCCGGGTCATCTTGAGGTCCGACAGCGCAGCCGCGTTGCCGAGACCGCCCGAGAACAGCGCCGCGCCGTCGCGAACGCTCGCCAAACGGCCGGCAACCTCGACCCCCGCCGCCTGCAGCGCGTTGAGATCGAGAAACCGCGCGCCCGCGTCGCCGACAAGCTGCAAGGACGGCACCGCGCGGGCGCGCGCGAGATCGTCGATCTCGGCCGTCGTGGTGTCGAGCAGACCGGAGCGATCCATCCACCACTGGATGTCGCGCCCGCGGTAGTGCCGCGGCATCCGCACGTGATGCCCGGCGGCGAGCACCACGTCGCGTCCGGCGGCGGCGAGTTCGGCGGCGATCTGCACGCCGCTGGCCGAGGCGCCCACCACCAGCACGCCGCCTTCGGGCAATTGCCCGGGGGTGCGGTAGCCAAGCGGGCTCATCTGGTGGATATGCGCGGGGATCGCCCCGGCGAAGGCAGGGATGTTGGCCCGGTTGCAGGCCCCGCTCGCGAGCACGAGGTTGCGGCAGGTCCACAGGCCCCGGTCGGTCGCGACGCGGTAGCCGGCGCCGTCGCGCGTGACCGAGGTGACGCGGGTGTTTGTCTCGACCGGCGCGTCCATCCGCGCGGCGTAGTCTGAAAGAAAGGCCACCACTTCGGGCATCGTCATGAACCCGTCGGGCGCTGGCCCGGAATAGGCATGACCGGGCAGCCGGCTCTGCCAGTTGGGCGTCAGCAGCCGCAGACTGTCCCACCGCTCGGTGCGCCACGACTGGGCGATCTCGCCGCGCTCGAGAAGGACGTGCGGCTCGCCCCGCGCGGCGAGGGCATGGCTCATGGCGAGCCCGGCCTGGCCAGCGCCGATAATGAGGGTGGATATGTGGATCATGGGCCAGGTCCTTGCACGGGGGAATTCGGGGGAGTGGGAGGCCCCCGCCGGGCGATGCAGGCGGGGGCGGTGGCTCACGACAGGGCGACGTCGACCTGCGTCGGGTTGGTGAGGATGTCGAACACCGCCGAGCGCTTCTGCGACTGGGCGACGAGCGCCTCGATCTCGTCCCGGCTCGCGTCGGCGTCGATCTCGAACCGCACCCGGATCGCCGAGAAGCCGTTGCGGATCTCCGGGTCCATCCCGAGGATGCCCTGCACATCGACATCGCCCTCGACGAATGCCTCGACCGAATTGAGCTGGATGTTGCGGTGCTGGGCGACGGCGGCGACCCCGCCGGTCAGGCAGCTCGCCAGCGCGGCCAGCACGATCTCGGGCGGCGTCGGCGCGCGGTCGGCGGCGGCGAAGACCTTCGGGTGATCGCTCTCGATCATGAAGGTCCGGCTGCGCTCGTGCTCCTGGCCGAGGCCGAAGTAGCTGCCGATCCGGTTGGCGTTGTAGGTGCCTTCGATCCAGCTGCACTGGCTCTTGAAGGTAAACTGCGCGGCCATCGGTGCCTCGGCGAAGGCGCCGCGGGCGCCGATCAGGGCTTCGGTGTTGACGCCGTTGTCGGCCTTGATCGCGGTCTGGGTCTGGATGTTCATGGTCTTTCCTTTCGGGTTTGGTTGGTTTGGTTGGTGGGGGGCCTCGGCCCCCCGGGGAAACGCTGGCCCTAGCGGAGCATCAGCAGATGAGCGGGTTGCAGGCCGCCCAGCGGGCGTTTGCTGGCCTGCGTCCCGAAGCCGGTCGGGGTCTCCGGCCCGGCGGTATCGCGCCGCTTGCGGCGGAACGGGGTGGTGAAGGCGAATGTCATCGGTCTGGTCCTTCTGTGAAAACGTCGGTCACTTCGGAGCGCGGGCGGTGATGAGCCAGGACGAGCTGTCCATCCAGAGCCCGCCTTCGCGCTCGATCACCTCCTCGAAGAGGTCGGACAGCGCGATCGCGATCTCGGCCCGCCGCGCCACGCCCGGCGCACCGGCGGCGCGGTAGGTCTCGCCCGCCGGCCCGATCGCCAGCTGGAAGCAGACCGCATCCTCGATGTCGCGCCCGACGTTCACCTTGGCGTCGATCCGCTCGAAGGCGATGTCGGTGAAGCCGGCGGCCTCCATCTGGGCGCGGGTCGTCGCCTCGTCGGCCATCGAGAACGGGCCGGGTCCGCAGGTGGCGGCATCGGGGCCGGGCGGCGGCAGGAACTTGCGCACCACGTCGCGGGCGGCGAAGACCCAGGGATTGTCCTCGCGGGCCCGCCAGACGATATGCGCCATCCGCCCGCCCGGCTTCAGCGCCTTGCGCATCGACTGCAGCCCGGCCACCGGATTGGCGAAGAACATCGTGCCGAAGCGCGAGAAGACGAAATCGTACTCGGCCTCGCCGAGATCGCGCTCGGCGTCACCGACCGCGAAGCGCACGTTCGGGGCGAACTGCTTCTCGGGCCGGGTCCGGGCGATCTCGAGGAAATCCTCGCAGCAATCGACCCCGACCACCTTGCCGTAGGGAAACACCCGGCCGCCGATCTGGATCGCGGTATCGCCGAAGCCGCAGCCGATATCGAGCACGGTATCGTTGAACCGGATATCGAGTTTCGGCATCACGACCGCGCTGTGCCGCGACAGGCCGCCTTCCATGATGTGCTGGTACTTGATGAACTTGGGCGCCAGCGTCTCGTTCCAGAAGGTGACGAGCGGCGAGGCGGGGACGGCGGGGAGGGTTTCTTGCATGGTCATCGGATCGGTCCTTTCAGCGGGAGGCCGTCGTGGCGCCTGTGCGCGGGCGGCGGCGGGTTTTGAGCAGGCGGAGGATCTGGGGGCTCCGGGTCGGGTCCGAGTCCCAGTGCTCGGCAGTGGTGTCGGTCGTCATGGGCAGGTCCTTTCAGGGCCGGGCTCAGCGCAGCCAGTGCGCCGGCGCATCCCAGATCGGGCGGCGGGCTTCGCGGGTCGCCTCGGCCCGGGCGATGCCGATTTCGGCCAGCAGGTGAGCGTCGAGCCCGGCCAGCGCGCGGCGTGAACGGCGCCGGGAGAAACCTTCTATCGCTTTGATATGCATCTCGTTTTCCTCTTGGTCTCTGGTGGCTCCGGTCTGTCCGTCTGCCGATGACCAAGGGATAGCGGGGCAAAAGCCGCCAAAATACTTCACGCCCCGTAGCAACGAACTACAAAAACCGCAGGAATGCGCTACACTATCTGAAGTTAAGCCGGATGGACCGGATCAGGAGGGCCCGATGAACTACAACCAGTTCTGTCCGATCGCGAAGGCGGCGGAGATTCTCGGCGAGCGCTGGACCATCCTGATCCTGCGCGAGATCCTGATGGGCGGCCGGCGGTTCAACACGCTGCAGCGGGGCCTTGGCGATATCTCGCCCGCGCTTCTCACCAAGCGCCTCAAGCAGCTCGAAGAGCAGAACATGCTCGTGCGCCGCAAGATCCCGGGCCAGAAGGGCTACGAATATTTCCCTTCCGACGCCTGCGAGGCGCTTCTGCCGGTGCTGTTCGCGCTCGGCGAATGGGGGGTGATCTGGGCCAAGAACACAATCCTCGACCAGGATTTCGACGCCGAGTTCCTGATGCTCTACCTCGAGCGCAGTATCGACCGCGAGAAGATCAAGGGCATGGAGACGGTGATCAAGTTCCGCTTCACCGATCTCATCGAGCAGCGCGACTGGTGGCTGGTGGTCAAGCCGGAAGTGGCCGAGGTCTGCCTGAAGGACCCCGGGCGCGACATCGACGTGTTCTTCAACTGCACGGTGCGTACGCTCTCCGAGATCTGGATGGGCGACCGCACCTAACGCGACGCGATCCGCGAGGGCGATCTCATCATGGACGGCGACCCGGTGCTGACCCGCAACGTCTCGGCCTGGCTCCGGCCCGGCATGTACGCGAACTCGCCGCGCGAGCCCGTGCCCGTGCCGGTGCCCGCCTGATCGGCGGGCGGGGCGTCCGCGGCCGGCCTCAGATCGTGTGCAGATAGAGCTCGTAATCGACCGCGTTCACCCAGGCGGCGACGCGGGCGTATTCCGCCGCCTTCACCGCGGTGAAGGTGCGGTGCATCTCTTCGCCGAGCGCCGCCTTGAGGAAATCCGACCCGCGCGCCGCCTTGATCGCCTCGTTCCAGTCGCGCGGGATCGCAGGGCCGTCGGGGTCTTCGGCATAGGCGTTGCCGGTGGTCTCGGGCCCCGGGTCGAGCCGTTTGTCGAGCCCGTGCAGGATGCCCGCGAGCACCGTGGCCGCCACCAGATAGGGGTTGGCGTCGACCCCGGCGGGACGATGCTCGATCCGCCGCGCCGCGCGCGCGCCCTCGGGCACGCGCAGCGCCACCGACCGGTTGTTGACCCCCCAGGCGGTCGATACCGGCGCATAGCTCTGGTTCGAGAACCGGCGCCAAGAATTGAGATGCGGCGCGAACACCAGCATCGCCTCGCCCATCGTCGCCCGGAGCCCGCCGAGCGCATGGAGCAGCATCTCGGTCCAGCCCGCCCCCGGTGCCTCGGCAAAGACATTGACCCCGGCCGCGTCCTGCAGCGAGACGTGCAGATGCATTCCCGAGCCCGCGTAATCCTGCACCGGCTTCGCCATGAACGTGGCCGTCACCCCATGGGCGCGGGCCTGCGCCCGCACGATGCGCTTGAGCCGGATCAGATCGTCCGCCGCCTGCATCACGTCCTTGCGGTAATCGAGCGTGAGCTCGTATTGCCCCGGCGCATATTCCGAGATCAGCGTCTCGGCCCGGATGCCCGCCTTCTCGGCCCCGGCGTAGATGTCGGAAAACAGCGGCAGCATCCCGTGCAGATGATCGACCGAATAGACTTCGGTCTTGGCGCTCGCCCGCCCGTCGAGCACGTCTCGCGCCGGACGCATCCGGCCATCCGGCCCGGGCGCGGGATCGAGCAGGAAAAACTCGAGCTCGAAGGCACCGGCGGGCTTCAGCCCGCGCTGGGCGAAGGCCTCCACCTGGCGCGCGAGCGCGTGGCGCGGGTCCGATCCCATCGGCGTGCCGTCGAGATGGTAGAGCGAGAGCAGCACCTCGGCGCGCGCGGGGCTTGTGTTGTGCAGGGGTTTGAGCGACCCCGGCACCGGCCAGGCCCGCAGATCGCCGTCGCCCTGATCCCAGATCAGCCCGGTCTCGTGCACGTCCTCGCCCACCACGTCGAGCCCGAGGATCGAGATCGGCATGTGCCGGCCCGACCGGTAGAGCGCCGAAAGCTCGTGGCGGCGGATGATCTTGCCCCGCCCGATCCCGTTCGAATCGTGCAGCACAATATCGATCGCCTCCACCTCCGGATGGGCGGCGAGGAAGGCATCGGCTTCGTCCGGGCTGGCGCCGGAAGGGCAGGGCTGGGTCATCATGCGGTGAGCTCGTCGAGGATGTCGGTGAAGGCGGCGATCAGCCGGTCGATCTGCCGCCGGCCGGTGGCGGGGCTCACCAGCATCATGTTGTGGAACGGCGCGATCAGCGTGCCCCGGTTCAAAAGCGCGGTGTGCAGCACCGCCTCGACCTCGGGCACATGGGCGCGCGCCGCCTCGGCGCCGTTGGCGAGCGGCCCCGGCGCGCAGATGAACTCGACCCGCGCGCCCACCCGCACCACGTGCCAGGGCAGGCCGGCCGCCGCGATTGCCGCCGATAGCCCGGCCGCGAGCCGCGCCGCCCCCGCCTCCATCGTGGCGTAGGCCGCAGGCGTCATCACCTCGGCGAGGGTCGCGACCAGGGCCGCGAATTGCATCGGGTTGGCCGACAGCGTCGTGCCCATGCCGGAATGCCCGGCCGGCCGGGTCTCGTTGTAGCGCAGATAGGCCTCGGCCACGTCCGGCCTCAGCCCCCAGGCGGCGGTGGGCACGCCGCCCGCCACGCATTTGCCGATGACGAAGATGTCGGGGTCGAGCCCATGCACGCGCGTGTAGCCGCCGAGGCCGGACGAGATCGTATGCGTCTCGTCGATGATGAGCAGCGCGCCGTAGCGCGTGGCCAGCGCCCGCAACCCCTCGTGGAAGCCGGAGGCGGGGAGCACCATGCAGGAATTGGTCATCACCGGCTCGGTGAGGATCGCCGCGATCTCGCCGGTCGCGAGCTGCGCCTCGACCGAGGCGAGATCGTTGAACTCTGCGCAGGCGGCGACCAGCGTGAGGTCTTCGACCTGACCCACCAGCCCGGGCCGCGCCGCCGTCACCCCGCCTTGGCATTCGACCATCGCGTCGTCGACGGTGCCGTGGTAGCAGCCATTGAACACCAGCACCTTGGGCTTGCCCGTCACCGCCCGCGCCACCCGCAGCGCGAAGCGGTTGGCGTCGGTCGCGGTGGTGGCGATCTGCCAGGCGAAGGCGCCGAACCGCGCGCTGAGCAGCCGGCCCGCCTCCAGCGCCGCCTCGGTCGGCAACATGTAGGTGAGCCCGCGCCCCACCTGCGCCCGGATCGCGCGGGCGACCGGCGCGGGCGAATGGCCGAACATCGAACCGGTGTCGCCGAGGCAGAAATCGTCGAGCGTGTTGCCGTCGATATCGGTAAGCCGCGCGCCCTTCGCCTCCGCGACCAGCATCGCGAACGGCATCGGCCAATCCTTCATCCAGTGCATCGGCACCGCGTCGAGGAACGCCCCTGCGCCGTCTGCAAGCGCGGCGCGGGTGCGTGGCCGAGCGGCCTCGTAGCGCTGGGCTTCGCGCCGTGCCACTTCGGCAAGGCGCGCGCGGTCGAGACCGGCGATGAGGTTTGATGTGCTGGCCAAGGTTGCCTCCGGGGCTTTGGAGCACCTATCGACCAGATTTGATCAAAAAGGAAGAGGCCGCGCGAGCGGGCTTTCCCCCGGCGCAAAACCTCGCGCCGGGGGCATGGGCCCTCGTCACTTCGTGAAGTAGAGCCCGACCAGCAGCATGGCCGAAAACCCGACGACGGTGATGATCCAGTGGATCAGCGTCTCGCGCCCCGATCCGGGCTTGCGGATGCGCGGCGGGGGAAGGTCGTCGCCGGGCTCTTCCGCCGGGGCGACGTTGCGCGCGGTGGCCGATCTGGCATTGCTCATTTGCCCGACTCCGGCCGTGCCTCGGGCGTTTCCGCCGCAGCCTCGGCGGCGTCTTCGCGCGCGCCGTCGCGCACGCCTTTCTTGAAGGCGGAAATGCCGCTGCCAAGCTCACCCATGAGCGCGCTGACCTTGCCGCGGCCGAACAGCACAAGGGTCACGCCGGCGATCAGCAACAGGCCAGGAAGGCCGATATTGTTCAACATGATATGTCTCCGATGGATCTGAAGGGTCGAGACCGCCCCGCATCGGAGCGGCCGGGATCAGATCACCGAAGGCGGCGCCTGCGACACCGGGTGCAGGAACGGAGTGCACGCATTTGCCGTGCGTTCCGCCGGCCAGGGCAGAAGGCGCGCGACAGGCCCGCCTCGCTGCGGGACGCCGGCGGAACCCTCCAGGGCCGGTTCGCCCCCGCCCGTCGACTTCTCCGGGGCGACGGCGGCGGTTCGGGCGCTGCGCAGCTCGGCCGGCAGCGCCTTGTCCAGCTGGCCGATCCCGGCGAGTTGCCGGTGCATGATCCCGCCGTCCGACCCGCTCGCGAAGGGCAGGGCGAGGAGTGCGACCAGTCCGATGAGGGCAAAGGCGCGGCCAAGCCACCTGATGGCCTGTTGCCGCGTGTCAGGGAGACGATGGCGCATCGCGCGGGACACCCCGGGAAAATCTCGCGAGATGTGGGGTGCCGCGTGACCCGCGTCAATCACCCCACACACCGGCACGCGCGGATTCCCGCCTGCGCAGCGCGGCGATACGAAAGCCCGCCCGCCCGGCCGCAATCGCCCCACTTGAAACCGGCCGGAGCTTGCCCGATATTGCCCGCTGATCGCGCTGCCGCGATCGCTTGGAGTGCAGGCACGGCCCCGCGAGGTCGACCGACCGAACCCTCTCGCTTCCCGGCCGGCGGCGCTCCCATCCCGTCTCATCATGGCACAAGTTTCGATCCCCTCGCCCCGGGCCATGGGCGCCGCGATGTCGGGTGCAGACCCCGCCGCCGGCACGCTCGACATCAGCGACTACTTGCGTGAAGAGACCGGCGCCCCGTCCGATCCCGACGCCCCCAAAGGCGGGCGCGGCAAGCTCCTCGCGCTCACCCTCGGCGCCATCGGCGTGGTCTACGGCGATATCGGCACAAGCCCGCTCTACACCTTCCGCGAGGCGCTGCGGCCCGCGCTGCGCGACGGGCTGCTGACCCAGGCCGAGGTGCTCGGGCTCCTCTCGCTCATCATCTGGGCGCTGATCCTGATCGTCAGCCTGAAATATGTGACCTTTCTCCTGCGAATCGACAACCGTGGCGAGGGCGGCATCCTGGCGCTCTATACGATGGTGCGGCTGGCGATCGGGCGACGCTCGATCCCGGTGCTGCTTCTCGCCATCGCCGGCGCCGCGCTGTTCGTCGGCGACGCCGCGATCACGCCCGCAATCTCGGTGATGTCTGCGGTCGAAGGCATCGAGCTCTACCTGCCGGGCCTCGCCCATTGGGTCGTGCCGTTGACCCTCGCGATCCTCGCGGTCCTGTTCGTCGCCCAGCCGCGCGGCACCGGCACGATCTCGTCCGCCTTCGGCCCGGTGACGGCGCTGTGGTTCGTCACCCTCGCCGGGCTCGGCATCTGGCACATCGCAGCCGCGCCCGGCGTCCTGCAGGCGGTCAACCCCGTCTGGGGCGCGCGCTTCCTGCTCACGGAGTCGGGCCTCGCCTTCGTCGTGCTCGGCGCGGTCTTCCTGGCCGTGACCGGCGCCGAGGCGCTCTACGCCGATCTCGGCCATTTCGGCCGCCGCCCGATCGTCGCCGCCTGGGTCGCGCTCGTCTTCCCCGCTCTGGTGCTGAACTACCTCGGCCAGGGCGCCCTGGTGCTCGAGGATCCCGAGGCCGTCGCCAACCCGCTGTTCGAGATGGTGCCGCGCCCGGCGCTGCCCTGGTTCATCGCGCTCGCCACCGCCGCCACCGTCATCGCCGCCCAGGCGGTCATAACCGGGGCCTTCTCGATGGCCCGCGCTTCGATCCAGCTCGGCCTCCTGCCGCGGATGCGCATCCTGCACACCGCCTTCGGGCACCGCGGCCAGATCTATGTTCCGGCGGTGAACTGGGCTCTTCTGATGATGGTCGCCGCGCTGGTCATCGGCTTCGGCGGCTCGGGGCGTCTCGCTTCGGCCTACGGCATCGCCGTCAGCGGCACGATGGTCATCACCAGCCTGCTGGCGATCCTCTACATCCTTCACGCGAAGCGCCTGCCGCGCGTGCCGACGCTCGCTCTGGCCGGCACGATCCTGGCGGTCGAGACGGTGTTCCTCACCGCCAACTTCGGCAAGTTCTCCGCCGGCGGCTATGTCCCGGTGATCATGGCCGGCCAGCTCGCGCTCGCGATGTGGGCCTGGTGGCGTGGCACCCAGCGGCTCCTGCGACGTGCCCATCAATCGAGCGTCAAGCTCGAGCGCTTCATCGCGATCATCGAGGACAGCAGCGTCCACCGGGTCCGCGGCACGGCGTTCTTCCTGACCTCGGACCCCAAGGTGGTGCCGACGACGCTGCTGCACAACATCCGGTTCAACGGCGTGTTGCACGACCAGACCATCATCCTGACGGTCGAAACCCTGCGCGTGCCGGTGGCGCCGGCCGGCGAACGGGTGACCTATCGCAAGCTGCGCGGGCCGTTCAGCCAGCTGACCCTGCGGTTCGGCTTCATGGAGACCCCGAAGGTCGTGAGCGCCCTGCCGCTGGCGCGCGCCGCGGGGCTGAAAGTCGACGTCATGCGCACCGTCTTCTTCGTCGCCCGCCGCCGTCCGGTGGTCAGCGCCAGCGCGGGCCTGGGCCGGTCCTTCGACCGGCTGCACGCCGTGATGCACCGCTTTTCGCTCGATCCGAGCGACTATTTCCTGTTGCCCCGGGATCGGGTGGTGGAACTCGGCGAACGGATCTCGATCTGACCCGCGCCGGCGCGGATGGGCGGAAAGGGGCTCATCGCTCACGCGCGCGAAAATTGTTTTCGCGTCCCCGCTTGCAGCGCCGCGCGGAACGCCCACTTGCTTGCGGCACAGTCCCCGATCCTGTGCCGCGCGCGCCCGGACCGCCCGCAGATCGGGGCCACGCGAACGGCCTTTTCGGAGCTCCATCTTGGACTTTCTGCTACTCGATTTCCTCGGCAAGCCGGTCTGGAGCTGGGGCCTGTTCCTCATCCTCGTGGTCGCGCTGCTCGCCTTCGACCTCGGCGTGCTCTACCGCAAATCCCACGAGATCGGCGTGCGCGAGAGCCTCTTGCTCTCGGCCTTCTACATCGGCGCTGGCCTCCTGTTCTCGATCTGGATCTGGCACTACCTCGGCGAACGGGCGGCGCTGCTCTACCTCACCGGCTTCGTCGTCGAAAAGAGCCTCGCCCTCGACAACATCTTCGTCATCGCGATGATCTTCGCCTATTTCGGCGTGCCGCGGGCCTATCAGCACCGGGTGCTGGTCTACGGCATTCTCGGCGTGATCCTTCTGCGCGGCGTGATGATCGGCGTCGGCGCGGAGGTGGTCGAGCATTTCGAATGGGTGCTGCTGGTCTTCGCCGCCTTCCTGATCGTCACCGGCGTGAAGATGCTGACCGGCGGCCAGGACGAGTACGACGTCGCGAAGAACCCGGTGCTGCGCTTCATGCGGCGGCGCTTCCGGGTGACCGACGAGCTCCACGGCGAGCGTTTCTTCGTGCGCCGGCCGATGGGGCTGAGCGGCAAGACCGCGCTCTGCGTCACCCCGCTGTTCCTCGCCCTGGTGATGGTCGAGCTCGCCGACGTGATCTTCGCGGTCGATTCGATCCCGGCGATCTTCGCGATCACCACCGACCCCTACATCGTCTTCACCTCCAACATCTTCGCCATCCTCGGCCTGCGCGCGCTGTTCTTCGCGCTCTCGGCGATGATGCACCGCTTCGTCCATCTCAAGACCGCCGTGTCGCTGGTGCTGGTGTTCATCGGCGCGAAGGTGATCGGCGCCGAACTGCTCGGGATCGAGAAAGTGCCGGCCGCGCTCTCGCTCGGGGTGACCGCCGCGCTGCTCACGGGCGGGGTCGCTCTTTCGCTCTGGCAGACCCGCCGGTCCGACGCCGAGCCGCCGACGCCGGCGCAGGTTCCGGTGCACCCGGAATGATGCTGGTCGATGAGGCTCCGCCCCGGCTCGCGCGCCGCCCGGGACGGCGGCTGTCGGAAGTGCTGCGCGATCTTCAGGCCGGAGACGGCGCGCGGATCGCGGTCGGCGACATCGTCGGTGCGCTGCGCGACCGCAGCTTCGCGCCGCTGATGGTGATCTTCGCCGCCCCCAACGTCTTCCTGTTCATCCCCGGCTCGTCGATGTTCACCGCCCTGCCGCTGATGGTGCTGGGCCTGCAGCTGATCCTCGGCCGCCCCGATGTCTGGCTGCCGCGTTTCGTCGCCCTGCGTTCGATCGAGCGCGCATCCTTCGACCGGATCGTCACCGCCTCGGTGCCCTGGATCGAGCGCATCGAACGGCTCGCGAAACCGCGCTGGTGGCCGGTCTCCTACAACCTCGCCGAACGGACGATCGGCGGCGCCACCCTGATCCTCGCGGTCTTCCTGTTCCTGCCGATCCCCTTCGCCAACGGCCTGCCGGCGCTGTCGATCATCATGCTCGCCCTCGGCCTCAGCGAGCGCGACGGCTACTGGCTGGCCGCCGGTCTGGTCCTCACCCTGGCCTCGACCATCTTCGTCGCTGGCATGGTCTCGGTGGGCGCCTTCGCCGCGCTGTCGCTGGTGTTCGGCTGAGCGCGGGCCTCTCGGGCCCTATTGGTAGCGCAGCGCCTGGATCGGATCGAGCCGCGCCGCGCGACGGGCCGGGAAATAGCCGAAGATCACGCCGACGATTCCCGAGAACACGAAGGCGCCCGCCACCACCATGCCGTTGACCGCGAAGGGGATGCCCATCTGCGCCCCGGCGATGCCGGCGATGGCGAGGCCCACGGCGATGCCGATCACGCCCCCCATGATCGACAGCACCACCGCTTCCACGAGAAACTGCAGCATCACCTGGCTCGCCGTCGCGCCGATGGCGAGGCGGATGCCGATCTCGCGGGTGCGTTCGGTGACGCTCACCAGCATAATGTTCATGATCCCGATGCCGCCGACGAGGAGGCTCACCGCGGCCACCGCCGAGAGGAGCCCGGTGAGCGTCGAGGTCACCGAAGACAGCATCGAGGCGAACTGCGCCATGTCCATGACGGAGAAATCGTCCGCCTCGCTGGTGCCGATCTTGCGCCGCTCGCGCATCAGCGCCTCGATCTCCGTGGTCGCCTCGTCGGTCGAATAGCCATCGGCCACCGCGACGGTGATCGACGAAACCTCGCTGTTGCCCAGCACACGCACCTGAAGCGTGCGCATCGGCAGGATGACGACGTTGTCCTGGTCCATCCCGAACGAACCCGAGCCGCGCGCCTCAAGCACGCCGATCACCTTGCAGCTCAGCGTGCCGAGCCGGATGCGGGTGCCCTCTGGCTCGGCGCCCGCGCCGAACAGTTTCTCGAGCACGGTCTCGCCGAGCAGGCAGACCGATTGCGCGCCCGAGGTCTCGCTGTCGGTGAAGCTGCGGCCCGAGACCACCTGCCAGTCCATCGCGGTGAGGTAGCGATCGTCGGTCCCCACCACCTGGGTCGAGCTGCTGTTCGACCCGTAGACCGCCGTCAGCGTCTGGCTGCCATAGGGCGCGGCGGTCTCGATCGATGGCAGCTCGGCGATCAGCGCCTCGACATCGGCCATGGTGAAGGCCTGGGCGGTGTTGTCGCGGCCCGGCCCCATGCCGCTGCCGCCGGGGCGCAGCGTGAGGATCGAGGTGCCGAGGGTCTCGACGTCGGAGGTCACCTGCGCCGTCGAGCCCTGGCCGAGCGTCACCAGCGCGATCACGGCGGCCACGCCGATCACCACGCCGAGGATCGTGAGCACCGAGCGCAACGTGTTGCGGAAGATCGCCTGAAGCGCCAGCAGCAAGGTTTCCCAGATCATTCCGCCGCCTCCCCATGCTGGCTCTGCCCGGTCGGCGCGCCGTCGCTCGTCACCTTGCCGTCGGTCAGCCAGATGTGGCGCGGCGCGTATTCGGCCATGTCGTCCTCATGCGTCACCATCACGATGGTGAGCCCCTGGTCGTTGAGCTCGGCGAGCACCTTCATGATCTCGTGGCTGCGCTTCTGGTCGAGGTTGCCGGTGGGCTCGTCGGCGAGCAGCACCCGCGGGTCGGGCGCGAAGGCGCGCGCGAGCGCGACGCGCTGCTGCTCACCGCCCGACAGATGCTTGGGATAATGCGTGAGCCGACTG
>JAGRMO010000115.1:251-1698 GCA_020441205.1 Maritimibacter sp. | reverse complement strand
TGGCAGAACGACAACCTGCACGAAGCCGCCGGCGCCTATGCCAACCAGGCGGGCTACCAGAACAGCTTCATCCTCGCGCCCAACTACCCGGCCGGCCAGGACGCTCTGACCGGCTACAAGCGGTTCTACAAGGGCGGGCTCGCGGGCGAGATCTACACCCAGCTCGGCCAGACCGACTACGCCGCCGAGATCGCCCAGATCCGCGCCTCGGGCGCGGATTCGGTGTTCTTCTTCCTGCCTGGCGGCATGGGCATCTCGTTCCTCAAGCAATATGCCGACTCGGGCGTCGAGCTGCCGCTCGTCGGCCCCGCCTTCTCGTTCGATCAGGGCATCCTGCAGGCGGTCGGCGACGCGGCGCTGGGCGTGGTCAACACCTCGCAATGGTCGAAGGATCTCGACAATCCGGCCAACGCCGTCTTCGTCACCAGCTTCGAAGAGAAATACGGGCGTTTGCCCTCGCTCTACGCGAGCCAGGGCTTCGACACCGCGAACCTCATGTTGAGCGCCCTCGCCACCGCCGACGTCGCCGACAAGGACGCCTTCCGCGCGGCGCTGGAAGCGGCGCATTTCGACTCTGTGCGTGGCGATTTCAGCTTTGGGCCGAACCACCACCCGATCCAGGACATCTTCGTCCGCGAGGTGATCAAGGAAGGCGAGATCTACACCAACAAGATCATCGGCGTGGCGCTGAAAGCCCATTCCGACGCCTATGCAGACAAGTGCAAGATGTAGCACAGATCGCTCCGGGCGCGTGACCCACGCGCGCCCGGGGTGCTGACGCCGCGGGCCGATGTCGCTCTCCCTTTTGATCGAACAGCTGCTGAACGGGCTGAAATCCGGCGCGACGCTGTTTCTGATGGCCGCCGGCCTGACCCTCATCTTCGGCGTGATGGGGCTCATCAACCTCGCCCATGGTTCGCTCTACATGATCGGCGCCTTCGCCGCGGCGTCCGTGGCGGCGGCGACCGGCTCGTTCCTGCTCGGCCTCGCCGCCAGCCTCGCCGCCGCCGCCGCCGCCGGCGCGCTGGTCGAGCTCACGGTGATCCGCAGGCTCTATGCCCGCGACCACCTCGACCAGGTGCTCGCCACATTCGCGCTCATCCTGATCTTTTCCGAAGCCACCCGCTGGGCCTTCGGCTCGTTCCCGCTCTACCTCGACGTGCCCACCGCACTTTCGGGCCCGGTCTCGCTTCCGTTCGGCATCCTCTATCCGCGCTACCGGCTCGCGATCATCGGCCTCGGCGGGCTCGTGGCCTTCGGTCTCTACCTGCTCATCACCCGCACGAGGCTCGGCATCCGGATCCGCGCGGGCGAAGCCGACCGCGAGATGATCGGCGCGCTCGGCGTCGATATCGCGAAGCTCAACACCATGGTCTTCGCCCTCGGCGCGGCGCTCGCGGGCTTCGCCGGCGCGCTCATCGGCGCGATCCAGTCGGTGCAGGTCGGC
>JAGRMO010000115.1:0-243 GCA_020441205.1 Maritimibacter sp. | reverse complement strand
GCTGATCCTCGCCTTCGTCGTCATCGTGATCGGCGGCATCGGCTCGGTGAAGGGCGCGCTGGTGGGCGCGATCCTCGTCGGCCTTACCGACACTCTGGGCCGCTTCCTCCTGCCCTGGGCGCTCGCCGGCGTGATGGACCCGGCCGCCGCCACCAGCGCCGGCGCCGCCCTCGCCTCGATGTCGATCTACATCCTGATGGCGCTGGTCCTGCTGGTCCGCCCCACCGGGCTCTACGGGGCAGG
>JAGRMO010000114.1:3020-4909 GCA_020441205.1 Maritimibacter sp. | reverse complement strand
CTTTGGTCTGCAAATACCTCGGGGGGTTTGGGGGGCTGGCCCCCCAACCCATGTCCGGCTCCATCCGCGAGGCCGGAAGAACTCTGCCGTCCCCGCCGCCCGTCTGTGGTACATTCCATCCAACCCGACGACACCTGAGACCGAGAGGACCAGATGAAAGTGATCCGTTCCCTAGCCGTTGCCCTCGCCCCCGCCCTGGCCCTCGTCGGACTCCTCGCGGTCCCTGCGCCCGCACCGGCCGAGCCGCTCCGGATCGTCATCGACCAGGGCGTGATCGAACCCTTGCCCTTCGCCATCCCGCAGTTCTCGAGCCCCGGCGGCGAGAGCGCGCAATATGCCGCCGAGATCACGCGGGTGATCGCCGAAGACCTCGCCGGCACCGGCCTGTTCCGCGAGATCCCGGCCTCGGCCTATATCTCGAACGTGACCAATTTCGACGCCCCGGTCGCCTATGCCGACTGGAAGGCGATCAACGCACAGGCGCTGGTGACCGGCGCCGTCGCGGTACAGGGCGGCCAGCTCACGGTGAAGTTCCGGCTGTTCGATGTGTTCTCCGACGCCGCGCTCGGCGAGGGCCTGCAGTTCAACGGAACCTCCGCCGGCTGGCGGCGGATGGCCCACAAGGTGGCGGATGTGATCTACAGCCGGATCACCGGCGAAGGCGGTTATTTCGACAGCCGGGTGGTCTTCGTCTCCGAGAGCGGGCCGAAGAACGCCCGCCTCAAACGCCTCGCGCTGATGGATTACGATGGTGCCAACGTGCAATACCTGACCGACTCGTCGGCCCTGGTGCTGGCGCCCCGGTTCTCGCCCACCGGCGACCGGGTGCTCTACACCTCCTACGAGACCGGCTCGCCGCAGATCTACCTGCTCGACGTCGCCTCGGTCGGCAAGGTGGCGCTCAACACCCAGGGCGGCGACATGACCTTCGCGCCGCGGTTCTCGCCCGATGGCGGCTCGGTGGTGTTCTCGCTCTCGCAGGGCGGCAACACCGACCTCTTCCTCATGGCGCTGCCGGGCGGAACGCTCCGCCGCCTCACCGACGCGCCCTCGATCGAGACCGCGCCCTCGTTCAGCCCCGACGGCAGCCAGATCGTGTTCGAGAGCGACCGTTCGGGCACGCCGCAGATCTACGTGATGCCCGCCGGCGGCGGCGAGGCCACCCGGATCAGCTTCGGCAACGGCCGCTACGGTACCCCGGTCTGGAGCCCGCGCGGCGATCTGGTCGCCTTCACCAAGCAGAACGAGGGCCGGTTCCACATCGGCGTGATGCGCACCGACGGTTCGGAAGAACGGCTGCTCACCGCCTCCTTCCTCGACGAGGGGCCGAGCTGGTCGCCCAACGGACGGGTGATCATGTTCACCCGCGAGACCCAGGGCGAAAACGGCGCACCGGCGCTCTACTCGGTCGACATCTCGGGGCGCAACCTGCGCCGGGTGACCACGCCGGAGGCCGCCTCCGACCCGGCCTGGGGGCCTTTGCAGAACTGACCGGTGGAATTGACCGGCAGAACTGGCGATTCACAAGCGCGCGCGGCTCTGCTAGACTCGCGCGCGAGCAGACCGATAACAAAGGCACAGGATGGCCCTCGCATGAAAACCCCGATGAAACTGATCGTCACCGCCGCGCTCCTGATGGGCGCGCTGTCGCTTTCCGCCTGCGACAAAAACAGCCGCTTCGGCAAGGACGGCGCCAATGCCGCCGCCGGCGCGCTCGGTTCGGTCTCCGATCCGACCAGCCCGGCCTATTTCAACCAGGTCGTGGGCGACCGGGTGCTGTTCTCGGTCGATCAATGGACGCTGAGCCCCGAAGCCCAGGGCGTGTTGGCCCAGCAGGCCACCTGGCTCGCCGCCAACCCGGAATATTCCGCCGTGATCGAAGGCCATGC
>JAGRMO010000114.1:0-3005 GCA_020441205.1 Maritimibacter sp. | reverse complement strand
AGGGCACCCGCGAATACAACCTCGGCCTCGGCGACCGGCGCGCCAACGCGGTCCAGGCCTTCCTGGTCGAGCGCGGCGTCTCGCCGGCGCGGCTCAAGACCATTTCCTACGGCAAGGAACGCCCGCTCGCGATCTGCTCCGACGAAGCCTGCTACAGCCAGAACCGCCGCGCGGTGACGGTGCTCAACGTCGGCGGCACGAGCTGAGCCTGAAACGACCTCGGGGGAGGGTGTCATGCGTCTGAAACGCCTTGTGTTTTCTGCCTTCGTCGGGGCGGCCCTGCTGGCCGCTCCGATCGCGGCGCCGGGCCAGGACCGGACGCAGACGCTGGCCGATATCCGCCAGGAGCTCACCGTACTCTATGTCGAGCTGCAGCGGCTCGGGGTCGAGCTCAACACAACCGGCGGCGCCGGCGGCGTCGCCACGGCGGGCACCACGCTCGACCGGGTGAACGCGCTCGAGGCCGAGGTGACCAAGCTCACCAACAAGATCGAGGAGCTCGAAAACCGGATCTCGCAGGTCGTCAGGGACGGCACCAACCGGATCGGCGATCTCGAGTTCCGGCTCTGCGAGCTCGAAGACGGCTGCGACATCTCATCGCTCGGCGAGACCCCGACGCTGGGCGGCGGCGAGCTGCCCGTGGTCGCCGCGCCGATCCCGCCGGCCACGCCCGACGATCCAGGCGCGGTCGCGCCCGGCGGCGAGCTCGCGGTCGCCGAACAGGCCGATTTCGACGCCGCGAAGACCACGCTCGAAAGCGGCGACGCGGCAACCGCGGCGCAGCTTCTGGCCCAGTTCGTCGATGCCTATCCCGGCGGGCCGCTGACCGCGGACGCGATGTATCTGCAAGGCGAGGCGCTGGCGCAGCAGAACCAGGTGGCCGAAGCCGCCCGCGCCTTCCTCGCCTCCTATTCCGCCGCCCCCACAGGCACCTATGCCGCCGACGCGCTCCTGAAACTTGGCGCAGCACTCGGGCAGCTCGGCCAGGTCAACGAGGCCTGTGTAACGCTTGGCGAAGTCGCCAACCGCTTCCCGACCTCACCGGCGGTGACCGACGCCCAGGCCGCGCGCCAGGCGCTGGGTTGTCCGTGAACGAAGCCGACGAGTTCGTTCGGTTTCAGATTTGCAGAAGCTGGGTCTTCGGCGGTGTGTCGCGCCTCGGTATAGCCGTGTCAGGCGGCGGCGACTCGATGGCGCTGCTCCAGGTTCTGGCCGGCTGCGCGCCGGATTTGGGCATTTCGATTGTCGCGGCGACGGTCGACCACGGATTGCGGGCAGGCTCCGCCGAGGACGCGCACTTCGTTGAAACTGCCTGCAAAGCGCTTGGAATCCAACACGAAACCCTGCGGTGGCAGGATTGGGACGGAACCGGCAACCTGCAAGCCGAGGCGCGCGCCGCGCGGTATCGGCTGCTCGGCGACTGGGCGCGGCGACACAGGCTCGACGCGGTGGCGCTGGCGCACACGATGGACGACCAGGCCGAGACCTTCCTCATGCGGCTCGCCCGCGAGGCGGGTGTCGACGGGCTTGCGGCGATGGAGCAGCTGTTTCAGCGCGACGGGATGTCCTTCCTGCGTCCGGCGCTGGGGCTGCGGCGCGCCGATCTGAGGGACTATCTCGCGAGGCACCGGCTCGACTGGCGCGAGGATCCGTCGAACGAGGACGCGCGCTTCGACCGGGTGAAGGCGCGCAGGGTGTTGGCGGCGCTCGGGCCGCTGGGGATCGACGCGGGCACGCTCGCGGGCGTCGCCGGCAACATGGCGGCTGCGCGCTCGGCGCTCTGGACCCAAACCGTCGAGACCGCGGAACGGATTTCCCGCGAGGTTGCGGGCGACGTGGTGTTCGACCGCAAGGCGCTGACGATGGTGCCGTGGGAGATCCAGCGCCGGCTCTATGCCGCAGCGCTCGCCTGGATCTCCGGGGCGCAATATCCGCCCCGACGCGACGGGTTGGTCGAGCTCGATATCGCCATCGTTCGCGGCGAGCCCCGTACGCTTCACGGCTGCTTGGTCACCAGCGACGACGCCTCCACCCGTTTCGCCCGGGAACCGAACGCGGCGAAGCACGCGATCGCTCCCTTCGGCAGCCTCTGGGACAACCGCTGGCAGGTGACGGGGCCGGGCGAAGGCCTCACCATCCGTGCCCTCGGCGAGGCCGTGTCACAATGTCCTGATTGGCGCGCGAGCGGACTTCCGCGCGCCTCGTTGATGGCGAGCCCCGCGGTCTGGGACGGACAATCCCTTGTTTCTGCCCCAATTGCCGGGTTTTCGAACGGGTTTTCGGCGGAAATCAACCATCCGCGAGGTCATTTCTTGTCGAGCCTATTATCGGATTGAAGATGCGCGCATCATCCCTATTTTAAGCACAACACGCGCTCCGGGGAGGGCGCGCGCAAGTTTTTCTGAGGAGACCGAGCTTTGGGCAACGCGAGAAACTTCGCCTTCTGGATCGTGCTGTTCCTGCTGATCCTGGCCTTGTTCAACCTGTTCTCGAACAACCAGGCCGGCATGGCCTCCACCAGCGTGAACTACTCCGACTTCATCGCCGCCGTCGACAACGGCGAGGTGAGCCAGGCGGTGATCGACGGCGAGAACGTGCGCTACGTCGGGCCGGACGGCAAGAGCTACACCACCGTTGTGCCGGGCGACGCCCAGCTCACCGATACGCTCATCGCCAAGGGCGTCGTGGTCAAGGCCGAGCGCCAGGAGCAATCGGCTTTCGGCGCGATCCTCACCATGCTCCTGCCGGTGATCGTGCTCGTCGGCCTCTGGTTCTTCATGATGAACCGGATGCAGGGCGGCGGCCGCGGCGGTGCGATGGGCTTCGGCAAGTCGCGCGCGAAGCTGCTGACCGAGCGCGAGGGCAGGGTGACCTTCGACGACGTCGCCGGCATCGACGAGGCCAAGGAAGAGCTCGAAGAGATCGTCGAGTTCCTGCGCAACCCGCAGAAATTCTCGCGCCTCGGCGGCAAGATCCCGAAGGGCGCGCTGCTGGTCGGCCCTCCG
>JAGRMO010000113.1 GCA_020441205.1 Maritimibacter sp. | reverse complement strand
GCCAGCGCGCGCGCCAGCCGCGCGCGATGCGCCGGCGGCAGGATCGCGAAGGTGATGCCGGAGACATGGATCACCCTGCGCCCGCGCATGGTCTCGGCCAGCCAGTCTTCGTCCTCGGCCAGCGCGCGGGCCGCCGATTGCCCGCGCCAGTAGGAAAAGCTGCGCTCGCCCCGGTCGAGCGAGATCATGTAGAGCCCGACGGTGCGATCGGCCACCGGGCGCAGGCAGGCGGTATCGATCCCCTCGCCCGCGATGAACGCGGCCATCTCCTGGCTCATCGCATCGGTGCCGATGCAGGAGCCATAGGCGACGCTCCAGTCGTCCGGCAGCAGCTGGCGGGCGTACCAGGCGGTGTTGAACGTGTCGCCGGCGAAGCCGCGCCGGTAGAGCCCGCCGCCGGCATCGGCCAGCTCGACCATGCATTCGCCCAGCGCAAGGAACGAATTGGTCACAGGATCACCCGGTGTTCCGCCTGGCCCTTCGCGCCGGGGGCGAGGGCAAAGGTGCAGCCGTCCGTTTCGCCGGGTGCGCTCATTCCCTGATGCGCCGTGGTGACGTAGAGGGTTTCGAGCCCCGGCCCGCCGAAGGCCGGGCAGGTGGGCTGGCGTGCGGCGACGGCATGGCTCGCGATCTCGCGCCCGTCCGGGGCGTGGACGCTCACCCGGCCATGGCCGTAATGGGCGCACCACAGGTTGCCACTGGTATCGACCACCGCGCCATCGGGGGTGAAGCGCGCGTCCGGCCGTTCGAGGAAGACTTCCGGCGCGCCCTTCGGCCAGCCCTTGGCGTCGAGCGCGACGCGCCAGATCGTCGCCCTGGTGGTATCGGCGAAATAGGCCGTGGTTCCGTCCGCGGTGAAGCAGGTGGCGTTCGGGATCGTCCAATCGGGGTAGAGGCGGCGCAGCTCGCCGCGATAATAACGGTAGATCGCCCCCGCGCCGGGCTCGGCCCGCTTGCCCATGGTGCCGATCCAGAAGCCTCCATACGGGTCCGCACGGCCGTCGTTGCTGCGGGTCGCCGGGTTGTCGGCCTCGAGGTCGCAGAGATGCGCGCTTCTCCCGGTGGCAAGGTCGAATTCCACCAGCGCGGTTTCGGTCGCGACCATGAGCCTGTCGCGGTCGAGCCAGCCGGCGGCCGAGACGAATTCGTCGAACTGCCACATTCGCTTGCCCGCGTCGGTGCGGGCGTAGAGCCGGTGGGCGTTGATGTCGAACCAGAACAATTGCTTGCGCTCGGGGTGCCAGAGCGGCCCCTCGCCCAGCGAACACCGGGTGTCGTCGAAGATGTCTGCGGTCACAAAAGCCCCCTTCCCGCGAGGTTGCGCATCAGGGCGGCGGTGCCGAAGCGCCATTCGGGGCATTCGGTCGCGCGCCGCACGGTGTTTTCGAGCGCGCCCAGATGCGGCTCCGAGATCGTCACCACGTCGCCGTCGTGGTGGGTGAAGCCCTGCCCCGGCGCGTCGCGATCCTCCACGGGCGCGAACATCGTGCCGAGAAACAGGAACAGCCCGTCGGGGTATTGGTGATGGCGGCCGATGGTCTGGGCGATGAGGTCTTCCGGGTCGCGGCTGATCTTCGTCATCGAGGAATGGCCTTCGAGGAGGAAGCCGTCATCGCCGGTCACCCGCAGGGTGAGCTCGGCCCGGCGGATGTGGTCGAGGGTGAAGCCTTCGTCGAACAGCCTCAGGAACGGGCCGATGGCGCAGGAGGCGTTGTTGTCCTTGGCCTTGCCGAGCAGCAGCGCCGAGCGGCCCTCGACGTCGCGCAGGTTGACATCGTTGCCGAGCGTCGCGCCGACGATCTCGCCCCGGCCGTTCGCCGCCAGCACGATCTCGGGCTCGGGGTTGTTCCATTTCGAGATCGGGTGCAGGCCCACGGCGGCGCCCCAGCCGACCGCCGACATCGGCTGGGCCTTGGTGAAGACCTCGGCGTCGGGGCCGATGCCGACTTCGAGATATTGCGACCACAGGCCCTCGGCCTGAAGCGCGGCCTTGGCCCGCATCGCCGCCTCCGAGCCCGGCACGATGCCGGCGAGGCTGTCGCCGATCGCGGCGCCCACCCTTGCGCGGATCGCCTCGGCGCGGTCGGCGTCGCCGGCCGCCTTCTCCTCGATCACCCGCTCGACCATGCTGGCGGCGAAGGTCACGCCCGCGGCCTTGATCGCCTGCAGATCGGCCGGCGCGAGAAAGCGCAGCGCATCGGGGCCTGCGTCGGGGATCGAGCCCGCGACGAGTTCGGCGAGGGTCGCAAAGGGGGTGCCCTCGGCCGCGCGCGCGGTGGCGGCGGGATCGGGCGTGTCGAGCAGCGCCTGCATCGTCGGCAGGGCGCGCGCGGTTATGTCGGTGAGCGTCTCGCCGTCGAGCCGGGCCAGCGCGGGGCCGATCCCCGGGCGCCAGACGCGGGCGATCAGGATGGCTTCTGGGGCCGGGGTAGAACGGGGCAGCATCGTCACCTCCATGGGCGCTTCGCCCGGGTTTGCCCGGGCGCAAGGTTGTTAGCGCTATCTTGCGCATTATCAACGGCTTGACATGGCGTCCGACTTCGCCCACCCGGTTTGCCCGCCGTCGCCATGGTCAATTTCCCGGCGGCAGCATCTTGCCGGGGTTGAGGATGTTGCCCGGGTCGAAGGCGGTCTTGATGGCCCGCATGTAGGCCAGCGCCGGCCCATGTTCGGCGGCCATGTATTTCTGTTTGCCAAGCCCGATGCCATGCTCGCCGCTCACCGTGCCGCCGAGCCTCAGCGCGGTCTCGGCCAGCGCGCCGGTAAATTCCTCGGCGCGGGCCACGTCGTCGGGGTCGGTCGGGTCGAGGGCAAGGCCCGCGTGGAAATTGCCGTCTCCGACATGGCCGACGATGGTCGAGACGAAGCCGAGCCGCACCGCGTCGCGCTGCGCCTGAAGCACCGCCTCGGCGAGCTTCGAGATCGGCACGCAGACGTCGGTGGGCAGGATCTTCTTGCCGGGGCCTGCGAGCGCGGCGGTCGCGTAATGGGCCTTGTGCCGCATCGTCCAGAGCGCGGTGCGGGCCTCGGTGGTGGCGGCGGTCTGCCAGCCCTCGGCGCCGAACTCGGCCGCGATCGCGCCGAAGGCCGCGGCCTGTTCGGCGACGCCGGCTTCGGTGCCGTGGAACTCGAGAAACAGGTGCGGGCGTTCCGGCAGGCCGGCCTTCGCGAGAGCGTTGAAGCCCCGCACCATCACCTCGTCGACGAGCTCGATCCGGGCCATCGGCAGGCCCGACTGGATGGTGAGGATCACGCAATTGACCGCGTCTTCCACGCTCGGGAAGCGGCAGGTGGCTGCCGAGATCGCCTCGGGGATGCCCTGGAGGCGCAGGGTGAGCTCGGTGATGATCCCCAGCGTGCCTTCGGAGCCGACGAGGAGGTGGGTGAGGTCGTAGCCGGTCGAGGATTTGCGCGCCGCGGTGCCGGTGCGGATCACGCTGCCGTCGGCCATCACCGCCTCGAGCGCCAGCACATTCTCGCGCATCGTGCCGTAGCGCACGGCGGTGGTGCCGGAGGCGCGGGTCGCGGCCATGCCGCCGAGCGAGGCAACGGCGCCGGGATCGACCGGGAAGAACAGCCCGGTCGCGCGCAGCGCGTCGTTCAGCGCGATCCGGGTGAGGCCGGGCTGGACCACCGCATTGAGATCCTCGGGCGCGATGTGCAGCACCCGGTTCATCCGGCCCATGTCGAGCGCGATCCCGCCTTCGATCGCGAGGTGCTGGCCTTCGAGCGAAGAGGCGGCGCCATAGGCGACGACGGGGCAGGCTTCGTCGTTGCAGATCCTCAGGATCGCCGAGACTTCCTCGGTGCTGTCAGGATAGGCCACGGCATCCGGCAGCACCTCGGCGAAATGGCTTTCGTTGCGCCCGTGCTCGGCGCGGATGGCGCGGGCGGTGCTCAGCCGGTCGCCCAGCAGTGCGGCGAGCCGGTCGATGGCGGCGGCGACGCTCACGTCCCGCACCCGGTCGCGGCACGGTCCGGACGGGCCGGCGCCGGCCGCTGCATTTCACGCGCCGCGCGGGCGCAAAGCGCTCTCACCTCGTGTCCTCCCCCGGGGTGCCTTGCATGGAAGCCGGAATGGTATACCATTTCCATCAAGGCGGGTTTGCCCGGCTTTGTCAACGCGGGGAGGCCCGCGCAACGGGGGCAAGGATGGATTTGTTCGACCTCACCGGCCGGCGCGCACTGGTGACCGGATCGTCGATGGGGATCGGCTTCGCGCTGGCGCGCGGGCTCGCTGAGGCGGGGGCGCGGGTGGTGCTGAACGGGCGCGACGCGGACCGGCTGGCGGCAGCGGCGGAGCGGCTGCGCGGCGAGGGCGCCGAGGTCGACGTACTCGGCTTCGACGTGACCGCACCGGATGCGGTGCGCGCCGCCGTCGACGGCTATGAGGCGACCGAGGGCCCGATCGACATCCTCGTCAACAACGCCGGCATCCAGCACCGCGCGCCGCTCGAAGACTTTCCGCAGGAGGCGTTCGAGCGGCTGATGCGCACCAACGTGACCTCCGTATTCACCGTAGGCCAGGCGGTGGCGCGGCACATGATCGGGCGGGGCGCGGGCAGGATCATCAACATCGCCAGCGTGCAGACGGCGCTGGCCCGGCCCGGGATCGCGCCCTACACCGCGACGAAGGGGGCGGTCGGCAATCTCACCAAGGGAATGGCGACCGACTGGGCGCGATACGGGCTTACCTGCAACGCCATTGCGCCCGGTTATTTCGATACGCCGCTCAACAAGGCGCTGGTCGACGACCCGGCGTTTTCGGCCTGGCTCGAGAAACGTACGCCGGCGGGGCGCTGGGGCAAGGTCGAGGAGCTGGTGGGGGCCTGCGTGTTCCTCGCCTCCGACGCGGCGAGCTTCGTCAACGGCCATATCCTCTATGTCGACGGCGGCATCACCGCGAGCCTCTGAGCGGACAGGAAGGGAGACAAACATGAGCGACAAACCCGTCATCGGTTTCATCGGCCTCGGCTACATGGGCCACGGCATGGCCAAGAACATCCTCAAGGGCGGCTATCCGCTGCAGGTGAAGGGCCACCGCAACCGCGCGCCGGTCGAGAGCCTGGTTGCGATGGGCGCGGTGGAGGCCGCCTCGCCGAAGGCGATGGCGGAGGCCTCTGACATCATCCATCTGTGCCTGTCGAACTCGCCGCAGGTCGAGGCGGTGATCAGGGGGCCGGACGGCATCCTCGCCGGCGCGCGGCCCGGGCTGATCGTGATCGACACCACCACGGCCGACCCGACCTCGACGCTCGCGCTCGCGGCCGAGATGGCGGCAGAGGGCGTCACGCTGGTGGACGCGCCGCTCGGCCGCACGCCGAAGGAAGCGGAGGCGGGCACGCTCGACGCGATGGTAGGGGCGGAAGAAGCGGTGTTCGAGGCCGTGCGCCCGGTGATCAACTGCTGGGCCGGCACCGTCACCCGGATCGGGCCGGTAGGCTCGGGGCACAAGATGAAGCTATTGATGAACTTCCTCGGCGCCGGCTATTCGGCGCTCTATTCCGAGGCGGCGGCGCTCGGCGCCAAGGTGGGGATCTCGCCCCATACGTTCCGCGAGGTGATCGGCCCGTCGCGGCTGGGGTCCGGGTTCTTCCAGACCTTCATGCAATATGTCTGCGACCGCGACGAGGAAGCGCACAAGTTCACCATCGCCAATCTGTCGAAGGATATCCGCTACGTGAACGCGATGGCGACGGAGGCGGGGGTGATGAACGTGATGGCGGGGGCGGCCAAGCACTACTTCACCCATGCCGAGGCGATCGGGGCGGGCGGGGATTTCGTGCCGATGCTGTCGAACCATGTCGGCGCGCTCAACGGGCTCGACATGGCGGCGGAGGTGAAGAAGGGGCGTTGAGGGCACCAAGCGGTCACGCGGCGGCTTTGTCGCGGCCCCGGCGCCCTGCCCCTTCGCCGCGCTGCGGACCGTCAGCCGATCAGGTAGTGCATGAGGTAGAGCGTGCCCATGCCGGCCACCAGCGCCCAGGCGACCGAGAGGCGCATCCCAACCAGGAAGGCCGCGGCGGCGGCAACGAGGCGGGCGGGGTCGGTGGTGCCGCCGGTGGCGGCGGGCCAGAGCAGGAGCGGCGTGACGATCGCGGGGAAGACGGCGACGCCGATGTATTTGAGGTGCCTCAACGCCCAGGGCGGCAGGGTCTTGCCGCCGAAAAGGCCGAGGAACGAGAAGCGGATCAGGTAGGTGCCGAGCCCGAGCAGCAGGATCACGGTCCAGATCGCGGTGTCGGAAATCATTCTGCCCTCCCCGCGCGGCGTTCCTGCCACAGCTCGGTCTGCGCCCCGGCGATGACGCCCGCGAGGGCGGCGATAACGAGGCCGAGCGACCAGGGGACGCCTGCGAACAGGATCGCGCAGATCACCGAAACCACGGCGGCGGCGATCTGCGGCGCGCTGCGCAGGAGCGGCGCGAGCAGCGCGATGAAGCAGACCGGCAGGGCGAAATCGAGCGAGAGCGAGGCCGGGATCGCCTTGCCGACCAGCGCGCCGATCAGGGTGCTGGCGTACCACAGCGGCGTGATCAGCGTCATGCATCCGAGGTAATAGGCGACCTTCGCCGGCACCGTCATCTCGGGGCTCCGTTCGTAGGCGCCGATGGCCACCGCGAAGACCTGATCGACCATCAGATAGGCGAGCAGCGCCCGCACCCCGAGCCGCGCCTTGCCGACATGGGGGACGAGGGCGGCCGAATACATCGCCATGCGCAGGTTGACGGCCAGCGAGGCGAGCAGGGCGACATAGACCGGCGCCTGATCCTGCAGGAGCGCGAGCGCGGTGAACTGCGACGCTCCCGCGATCACCAGGACCGACATCGACATGGTCTGGAGCACGTCGAGGCCAGCGTCGCGGGCGACGACGCCGAACAGGAGCGCGAAGGGCACGACGATGACGGTGAAGGGCGCACCGTCGCGAAAGCCGCGCCAGAAGGCGGTGCGCGCGGTCATGGCCACACCTCGGCCTGCCGGCGCCGCGACGCCACGGCATTGTCTGGGGCGATCGTTCCGGCAAACCGGTCCGCCTTCGTCGCGCAGCTCATCCGCATTGTCTCTCCACCTTTGGCCCCCGCGCGCGTTTGCGCTTGCCTTTGGTATACCAAGTTGAAATCCTGTCACAAGTCGCGGGGCGCGCGCGTCACGGCCGCCGCTCCGGCCCGGTTGGGAGGTCAACATGACAGATACGCGCGCGAACAAAAGGTTCCGTTCGCAGGAATGGTTCGACAATCCGAACAATCCCGGGATGACCGCGCTCTATGTCGAGCGCTACCAGAACCAGGGTTTCACCCGCGAAGAGCTGCAGAGCGGGCGGCCGGTGATCGGCATCGCCCAGACCGGGTCCGATCTCGCGCCCTGCAACAAGATCCACGTCTTCCTGGTCGACCGGATCAAGGCCGGCATCCGCGAGGCGGGCGGCATTCCGATGGAATTTCCGGTCCACCCGATCCAGGAGACCGGCAAGCGGCCGACGGCGGCGCTCGACCGCAACCTCGCCTATCTCGGGCTGGTCGAGGTGCTGCACGGCTATCCGATCGACGGGGTGGTGCTGACCACGGGCTGCGACAAGACCACGCCGGCGCTGCTGATGGGGGCGGCGACGATGGACATTCCGGCGATCGCGCTCAACGGCGGGCCGATGCTCGACGGCTGGTGGAAGGGCCAGCGCGCGGGCTCCGGCACGATCATCTGGGAAAGCCGTCGGCTGCTCGCCGAGGGCAAGATCGACTACGAGGAATTCATGTCCCGGGTGTGTTCGTCCGCCCCCTCGCTTGGCCATTGCAACACGATGGGCACGGCGAGCACGATGAACGCGATGGCCGAGGCGCTGGGGATGAGCCTTACCGGCAACGCGGCGATCCCGGCGCCGTTCCGCGAGCGCATGGCGATGGCCTACGAGACCGGCAAGCGCATCGTCGCGATGGTCTACGAAGACCTGAAACCGTCCGATATCCTCACCCGCGAAGCCTTCGAGAACGCCATCGTGGTGAACTCGGCGATCGGCGGCTCGACCAACGCGCCGCCGCATCTGCAGGCGATCGCGCGCCACATCGGCGTCGCGCTCGAGGTGACGGATTGGGAGACGGTGGGCTTCGATGTGCCGCTTCTGGTCAACATGCAGCCGGCGGGGGAATACCTGGGCGAGAGCTTCTTCCGCGCGGGCGGCGTGCCGGCGGTGATGGGCGAACTGGCCAAGGCCGGGCGGCTCAACGCGGGCGCGATGACGGCGACGGGGAAGACGATGGGCGAGAACGTCGCAGGTCTCGAAAGCCTCGACACCGAGGTGATCAAGACCTGCACCGCGCCGATGCGGGCGAATGCCGGCTTCAAGGTGCTGTCGGGCAACCTGTTCGCCTCGGCGCTGATGAAGACCTCGGTGATCTCCGAGGATTTCCGCGCGCGGTTCCTGTCGCAGCCCGGCGCCGAGGGCGTGTTCGAGGCCCGCGCCGTGGTGTTCGAGGGCCCCGAGGATTACCACGCGCGGATCAACGATCCCGCGCTCGGGATCGACGAGCACTGCATCCTGTTCATCCGGGGGGCGGGCTGCGTCGGCTACCCGGGCTCGGCCGAGGTGGTGAACATGCAGCCGCCCGACGCACTCATCAAGGCGGGGATCCGGCATCTGCCGACGGTGGGCGACGGCCGCCAGTCGGGCACCTCCGAGAGCCCGTCGATCCTCAACGCGAGCCCCGAGAGCGCGGTCGGCGGCGGGCTCGCCTATCTTAAGACCGGCGACCTTGTACGGCTCGACCTCAACGCCTCGACTATGGACGCGCTGGTGCCCGAGGCCGACTGGCAGGCACGCATCGACGGCTGGAGCCCGCCTGAGTTGGTCAGCCAGACGCCGTGGGAGGAGATCTACCGCGCCCATGTGGGCCAGCTCGCCGATGGCGGTTGCCTCGAGCTTGCGACGAAGTATCAAAAGGTGCGTGAGAGCCTGCCGCGCGACAACCACTGAACCGGCTGCCCTCCCGCCCCTTCTTTGGTCTGCAAATATCCCGGGGGGTGCGGGGGGCTGG
>JAGRMO010000018.1:2975-8112 GCA_020441205.1 Maritimibacter sp. | reverse complement strand
CTACGCCCGCTACGGCCGCCACCGGGCCGGGCTCTGCGCCACCGTGATCCACTACCGCGGCAAGCGCGCGATCCGCGAAGTGGGCCGCGCCATGGGGCTGACCGAAGACACGATCTCGGCGATGTCGAGCCAGGTCTGGGGCTGGGGCGGCGGCGGCGTGCGCGAGGCGCGGCTCAAGGAGATCGGGCTCGATCCCCGCGACCCCCGCCTCACCCAGGTGATGGACCTCGTCGACGAGATCCAGGGCTTCCCCCGCCATCTCTCGCAGCACGTCGGCGGCTTCATCATCACCGAAGGACGGCTCGACGAGCTCGTGCCGGTCGAGAACGCGACGATGGAAGACCGCACGGTGATCTCCTGGGACAAGGACGACATCGACGCGCTCGGCATCCTCAAGGTCGATATCCTGGCGCTGGGCATGCTCACCTGCATCCGCAAGGCCTTCGACCTGATCGGGGCGCATCACCGCATCGACTACAGCCTCGCCACCCTGCCGCCGGAAGACCCCAAGGTCTACGACATGCTCTGCGCCGCCGATTCTGTCGGCGTCTTCCAGGTCGAGAGCCGGGCGCAGATGAACTTCCTGCCCCGGATGAAGCCGCGCTCGTTCTACGATCTCGTCATCCAGGTGGCGATCATCCGCCCGGGGCCCATTCAGGGCGACATGGTGCACCCCTTCATCCGCCGGCGGAACGGCGAGGAGGCGGTGTCCTTCCCCTCGGACGAGCTCGGCGCGGTGCTGGCCAAGACCCTGGGCGTGCCGCTGTTCCAGGAACAGGCGATGCAGATCGCCATCATCGGCGCGGGCTTCACCCCGGACGAGGCCGACCGCCTGCGCCGCTCGCTCGCCACCTTCAAGAAGCACGGCAACATCAGCGATTTCGGCACCCGCTTCATGCGCGGCATGAAGGCCAACGGCTACGATGAAGACTTTGCCGCGCGGTGTTTCTCCCAGATCGAGGGCTTCGGCTCCTACGGCTTTCCCGAGAGCCACGCCGCCTCCTTCGCGCTCCTGGTCTACGCCTCGGCCTGGCTCAAGCGCCACCACCCCGGCATCTTCGCCTGCGCGCTGCTGAATTCCCAGCCGATGGGCTTCTACGCCCCCGCCCAGATCGTCCGCGACGCGCGCGAGCACGGCGTCGAGGTCCGCCCGATCTGCATCAATGCGAGTTACTGGGACAACGTGATGGAACCCGACGGCCAGGGCGGGCTCGCGCTCAGGCTCGGCTTTCGCCAGATCCGCGGCATGGCCGAGGACGAGGCGCGCTGGATCACCGCGGCGCGCGGCAACGGCTACCGCGCCGTCGCCGACGTCTGGCGCCGCGCCGGCACCACGCCCCGGCTACTTACCCGGCTCGCCGAGGCCGACGTCTTCGCAGGCCTCGGCCTCGCGCGGCGCGACGCGCTCTGGCAGGCCCGCGCCATCACCGGCGACAAACCCCTGCCGCTGTTCGCCGGCGACCTCGATGGCGAGGGCGGGGCGGAACCGGCGGTGACGCTGCCCGAGATGAGCCTCGGCGAGCAGGTGGTGGAGGATTACGTCGCCACCCGCCTGACGCTGCGCGCCCACCCGATGGCGCTGCTGCGGCCGCTGCTGACGCCGGGAGGTGGCGGTGTGGTCGCGCCACCAGATTGATAAGGCTCGACACGCCCGAATTGATGAGCTATCAATCAAGCGTGCCCGCATGGCGGAATGGTAGACGCAGCGGTCTTGAAAACCGAGTTCCTAGGCGGGAAGTGCAGGTTCGAATCCTGTTGCGGGCACCACCGACGTCGCATCCACAGGAGAAAATCTATGGCAACGGCAAAGGAACAACGCGAGATGTTGGAGAAGGAGCTCGCGCGCGTCAGGGCCGACATTGAGAAATTGAAGGTCGAGGAAGCGCTCTTGGTGAAAATGATCGCCAAGATGGATGGCAATACCAAAGCAGGAAAGACAACAAGAACACGATCGCCCGCTGTCAAGCCGGTAGTTCTCGATATCATGAGAAGCGTTGGTGCATTTGGCGCTACTACAGCAGAGGTGGATGACCAAGTCCGCGAAGTTGTCCCCACTGTCGCGAAAGACACCGTGGGCTCGGTGCTGTCCCGACTCAAAGCTGATGGCGCACTGGTCTACGTAAACGAACGCTACTACGAGAAGCAGCACGCTCCCAAAGATGAAGACAGAACATTCAATGACGGAATTCGTGCTGTGAAATAAGAAAACGCCGGGAAGTTGACCCTTCCCGGCGTTCTGATTGGGCCCCCGTAGCTCAACTGGAAAGAGCAACGGCCCGCTAAGCTGAAGGTTGCTGGTTCGAGTCCAGCCGGGGGCACCAAGCGGAATTGAAAACGTTCCTAGGCGGGAAGTTCTTTCGCATCCAAAGCCGACGATAAGGACATAACAGATTTCTTGCACGTCAATCTTGTTGCCAGCGGTGCGCCAAGTAACGTTCGTCAATTCGTGTCAATTGGGTGTTGCCGCAAGAGATGCCCGCAAAGTCAAAATGCGATGAACATGAAGATCAAAAACCCATTGAAAACGTTACAAACTATGTAACAGCATAGTAGATGCCCCCTCACAACTGCGGCAGGAAACTCCCCTTCATCCCCGACACATGCGCCCGGATCCGCTGAGCGGCGGGCGACAGCGGCACGTCGGCCAGCGTGATCAGGTACCACGCCCGTTCGATCGGTAGCCCGGGCAGGTCGAGCGCCACCAGCCGCCCCGAATGCAGCTCCTCGACCACCGTGTGCTGCGAGATGAGCGCGATCCCGAGCCCGGCCATCACCGCCTGCTTGATCGTCTCGTTCGAGCTCATCGTGGTGACGTCGTAGATCCGCCCCTCGCCGATCCGGTCGAGAAACCGCTCCATCAGAATGCGCGTCCCCGATCCCTCCTCGCGGGCGATGAAGGTCTCGTCGATCAACAGCTCGGCGTCGATCCGGCTCCGCCCGGCGAGGAAATGGTCGGGCGGCGCGATCAGCACATGCGGATGCGGCCCCACCGGCTCGGAATGGTTGACCGGAAACCTGGGCGGCCGTCCCATGATCGCCATCTGCACCTGCCGGCTCTCGAGCGCGGCGATGATCTGGCCGCGGTTGCCGACGATGAGCTCGACCTTGATCTCGGGAAACAGCTCTTTCAGCGTCGCCACCAGCCTCGGGGCGTAATACTTGCCGGTCGAGACCACGCCGAGCTGCACCAGCCCCGCCTTGCCGTCGCGCAGCTCGGCGACCGAACGCATCGCTGCGCCGAGCTCGACCTCGATCCGCCGAATCGCCTCCAGCACCACCGCGCCCTCGGTGGTCAGCACCATCTTGCCGCCCTCGCCCCGCGCGATCATGTCAGCGCCAACATTTTCCGAAAGTTGCCGCAGCTGGGTGTGCACCGCGGGCGGGGTGAGGTGAATCGCCTCGGCCGCCCTGGTGATCGACCCATGACCAGCGACCGCGCTAAGCGCCCGTAATTGCTTGAGAGTTACCGCGTCGAGCCGTGCCATCTTAAAGAAAATTAACTCTCGTTTCTCACTTATTAAATTCTTAAACCTGAATACCTGTGCCAGATCAAGAGGGTCCGGCGGGGAGGCCGGACGGGGAGGACAGCATGAGCACCACCGACGTCATCGAACGTAAAGCGGATGTCATCGACGACACCACGCATATTCCGGCCGACCTCGTGCCGGTGATGCAGGCGCTGGCCCGCGTCGGCCGCGATCTCTGCCGCACCATCAAGCGTGGCCCCCTCGGCGGCAACGCGCTCGGCGCCGGCGTCGGCGAAAACCTCGGCGGCGACCAGCAGAAGGCGCTCGACGTCATGGCCGACGAGGCCTTCGCCGCCGATCTCGCCACCACCCCGGTGCGCTACTACGCCTCCGAAGAGCAGGATACCGTCGTCGAGCTCAACCCCGAAGGCCGCTTCGCGCTGGCCATCGACCCGCTCGACGGCTCGTCCAACATCGACGTCAACGTCTCGATCGGCACGATCTTCTCGATCTTCGACGCCAAGCCCGGCGAGCCCGACGCGAGCTTCCTGCGGCCGGCCGACGAACAGCTCGCCGGCGGCTACATCATCTACGGGCCCCAGACCTATATCGTCGTCACCTTCGGCCAAGGCGTGCAGAGCTACATCTTCGACCCCGACACCAATGTCTGGACCCTGGTCGAGACCGCCCACAAGGTGCCGCCCCAGGCCAGCGAGTTTGCCATCAACGCCTCGAACTACCGCCACTGGTCGCCGGCGATCCGCGCCTATATCGACGACATGCTGGCGGGCGAGACCGGCCCGCACGACCGCAACTTCAACATGCGCTGGGTCGCCTCGCTGGTGGCCGAAACCCACCGCATCATGTCGCGCGGCGGCGTGTTTCTCTACCCCGGCGACGAGCGCAAGGGCTACGAACGCGGCCGCCTGCGCATGGTCTACGAATGCGCCCCCATCGCCTTCGTGATGGAGCAGGCCGGCGGTCGCGCCACCGACGGGCACGACAGGATCCTGTCGCAGCAGGCCCGCGAACTGCACGCCCGCACCCCCTTCGTCTTCGGCTCTTCCGAGAAGGTCGCGCGCGTCGCCGCCTACCAGGATCTGCCCACCGAAGAAGTCAACGCCCTGTTCGGCAAGCGCGGCCTGTTCCGCGCCTGAGGCCCGAACCCTGAGGAAAGAAGCCTGAGGAACACAGCATGAGCAAGAAACACCCCATCATCTCGGTCACGGGCTCCTCCGGCGCCGGCACCTCCACCGTCAAGAACACCTTCGACCAGATCTTCCGCCGCGAAGGCGTGAAGGCGGTCTCGATCGAGGGCGACGCCTTCCACAAGTACAACCGCGCCGAGATGAAGGCCGAGCTCGAGAAGCGCACCGCCGCCGGCGACCACACCTTCAGCCATTTCTCGACCGTGGCCAACGAACTCGGCGAGCTCGAGCGGGTGTTCCGCGAATATGGCGAGACCGGCAAAGGCCGCACCCGCCACTACGTCCACGACGACCGGGAAGCCGCGCTCTACGGCGTCGAACCCGGCCATTTCACCGATTGGGCGCCGTTCGAGGACGACAGCGACCTTCTGTTCTACGAGGGCCTGCACGGTTCGGTGGTCAACGACGAGGTCGATCTCGCCAAATACGCCGATATGAAGGTCGGCGTCGTGCCGGTCATCA
>JAGRMO010000018.1:0-2828 GCA_020441205.1 Maritimibacter sp. | reverse complement strand
TCAACTTCCAGCGCGTGCCGATCGTCGACACCTCGAACCCGTTCATCGCCCGCTGGATCCCCACCGCCGACGAAAGCCTCGTGGTGATCCGCTTCAAGAACCCGCGCGGTATCGATTTCGGCTACCTGCTCTCGATGATCCACGACAGCTGGATGAGCCGCGCCAACTCGATCGTCATCCCCGGCGGCAAGATGGACATCGCCATGCAGCTGATCTTCACCCCGATGATCGAGCGCCTGGTCTCGACGTCCCGCAAGATCTGAGGAGTTTGCCATGAACGCCCAATCCAAGATCGACACCGCGCTCGAAGACAAGATGGCCAACGCCATCCGGGCGCTCGCCATGGACGCGGTGCAGGCCGCCAACTCGGGCCACCCCGGCGCGCCGATGGGCACCGCCGACATCGCCACCGTGCTGTTCAACCGCTTCATGAAGATCGACCCGTCGCGCGACAAATGGGCCGACCGCGACCGCTTCGTCATGTCGGCCGGCCACGGCTCGATGCTGGTCTACGCGATCAACCATCTGCTCGGATACGACGACATGGGCATGGAGCAGATCCGCAACTTCCGCCAGATGGGCTACCGCACCGCCGGCCACCCGGAATACGGCCACGCCAAGGGCATCGAGGTCACCACCGGCCCGCTCGGCCAGGGCATCTCCACCGCCGTCGGCATGGCGCTCGCCGAGCGGATGAGCAATGCGCGCTTCGGCGACGCGCTCACCGATCACTATACCTACGTCATCGCCGGCGACGGCTGCCTGATGGAAGGCATCTCGCACGAGGCCATCGACTTCGCCGGCCATCACGGCCTCGGCCGCCTCATCGTGATGTGGGACGACAACCAGATCACCATCGACGGCGCCACCGACGTCTCGACCTCGACCGACCAGGCGAAGCGCTTTGAGGCCGCCGGCTGGCATGTCCAGAAGGTCGACGGCCACGACAAGGAGGCCATCGCCGCCGCCATCGAGGCCGCTCGCAAGGTTACCGACAAGCCCTCGATGATCGCCTGCCGCACCATCATCGGCTTCGGCGCCCCCAACAAGCAGGGCAGCCACGATGTCCACGGCGCGCCCCTCGGCGCCGACGAGATCGCCGCCGCCCGCGTCGCGCTCGACTGGCCGCACGAGGCCTTCACCGTGCCGGCCGAGATCTACGACGCCTGGGCCAAGGTCGCCGCCCGCGGCAAGGACGCCCGCCTCGCCTGGGACAAGCGCCTCGCCGCCAGCGCCCTGAAGGACGCCTTCGAGACCGCCCAGGCCCGCCCCGACGCCAAGGCGCTCGACGCCGCGATCAACGCCTACAAGGCCAAGCTTTCGGAAGACAAACCCAAGGTCGCCACCCGCAAGGCGAGCCAGATGGCGCTCGAGATCGTCAACGGCACCCTGCCCAACACCGTGGGCGGCTCGGCCGACCTGACCGGCTCCAACCTCACCAAGACCTCGGGCATGAAGGACGTCACCGCCAAGGATTTCTCCGGCAATTACGTCCGTTACGGCGTGCGCGAGCACGGCATGGCGGCGATCATGAACGGCCTCGCCCTGCACGGCGGCTTCGTGCCCTACGGCGGCACCTTCCTGATGTTCGCCGACTACGCCCGCGGCGCGATGCGGCTCGCGGCGCTGATGGGCGTGCCGGTGGTCTACGTGATGACCCACGATTCGATCGGCCTCGGCGAAGACGGGCCCACCCACCAGCCGGTGGAAGTGCTCGCCTCGTTCCGTGCCATGCCCAACATGAACGTCTTCCGCCCCGCCGACGCGGTGGAGACCGCCGAGGCCTGGCAGGCCGCCATCGAGATGGAACACACGCCGAGCATCCTGTCGCTGTCGCGCCAGAACCTGCCGCTCCTGCGCACCAAGCACACCGACACCAACCTCACCGCCAAGGGCGCCTACGTGCTGCGTGACACGGACGGCACCCGCGATGTGACACTCATCGCCACCGGCTCCGAGGTCGAGATCGCGATGAACGCGGCCGACAAGCTGGCCGAGGCCGGCATCCGTGCCGCCGTGGTCTCGGCCCCCTGCTTCGAGGCCTTCGCCGCCCAGCCCGCCGCCTACCGCGAAGCGGTGCTCGGCACCGCCCCCCGCGTCGGCGTCGAAGCAGCCGTGCAGATGGGGTGGGAGGCACTCTTAGGCAGCAACAGTGCCTTTGTCGGCATGTCGAGCTTCGGCGCCTCGGCGCCCGCCGACGAGCTCTACCAGCATTTCGGCATCACCGCCGACGCGGTGGCCGACGCCGCCAAGAAACTCATCTGACGTTCGGAGGAAACATGACTGTCAAAGTAGCCATCAACGGCTTCGGCCGCATCGGCCGCAACGTGCTGCGCGCCATCGTCGAATCGGGCCGCACCGATATCGAAGTGGTCGCGATCAACGATCTGGGCCCGGTCGAGACCAACGCCCACCTGATCCGCTACGATTCGGTCCACGGCAAGTTCCCGGGCACCGTCACCGTCAACGGCGACACCATCGACGTCGGCCGCGGCCCGATCAAGGTCACCGCGATCCGCGATCCCAAGGAGCTGCCCTGGGGTGATGTCGATATCGCGATGGAATGCACCGGCATCTTCACCGCCCGCGACAAGGCCGCCTTCCACCTCGAGAACGGCTCGAAGCGCGTGCTGGTCTCGGCCCCGGCCGCGGGTGCGGACAAGACCATCGTCTATGGCGTGAACCACGATACGCTGACCGCCGACGATCTCGTCGTCTCCAACGCGTCGTGCACCACCAACTGCCTCAGCCCGGTCGCCAAGGTGCTGCACGAGACCGTGGGCATCACCCGCGGTTTCATGACGACGATCCACAGCTACACCGGCGAC
>JAGRMO010000017.1 GCA_020441205.1 Maritimibacter sp. | reverse complement strand
GGTGTTGTAGAACCCGGCCGTCTCGGTCGTCATTTCGCGGTAGCGCCGCATCCCCTCGGGGCTGTCGTGGAACCACCAGGCCGGCCCCAGCTTCAGCGCCGGATAGACGCCCGCGAGCGGGGCGAGCTCGCGCGCATAGGCGCTCTCGTCGAGGGTGAACAAGATGATGGTCAGCCCCGGCTCCTCGCCCACGGCGGAAAGCAGCGGCTTGAGCGCGCGCACGTAATCGGTCCGGGTCGGGATGTCGTAGCCCTTGTCGCGGCCGAAGCGGGCGAGCACCGGGTCCGAATGGTTGCGCAGCGAGCCCGGGTGGATCTGCATCACCAGCCCGTCGTCGAGGCTCATCCGCGCCATTTCGGTCAGCATCTGGCCGCGAAATGCCTCGCGCGCGCCCGCATCGGCCCGCCCGGTCAGCACCGCGTCGTAAAGCGCCTCGGCTTCGGCCGCGGTTAGGTCTTCGGTCTGCGCGGTCGGATGGCCGTGATCGGTCGAAGTGGCCCCCATCTCCTTGAAATAGGCCCGCCGCGCCCGGTGCGCGTCGAGGTAATCCTGCCAACTCGTGCCCGCCACGCCCGCGAGGCCGCAGAAGCGCTCGACATTCTCGACGAAGCCCGCGAAATCGGGGTCGACCACCGGATCGGGCCGGTAGGCGGTAATCACCCGTCCGCCCCAACCGCTCTCGCGGATCATCCGGTGCCATTTCAGATCGTCGAGCGGGCTCTCGGTGGTGGCGATCACCTCGATGTTGAACCGTTCGAACAGCGCGCGCGGCCGGAACTCGGGCGTGGCCAGCTTCTCGGCGATGCGGTCGTAATAGAGATCGGCCGTCGCGCCCGAGAGCGGCACGTCGAAGCCGAACACCTCCTGAAACGAATGGTCGAGCCATCCCCGCGTCGGCGTACCGCGAAACAGGTGGTAATTCTCGGCAAGCAGCCGCCAGATCTTGCGCCCGTCGGTCTCGGTCGGCCCGCCATCCACCCGCGGCACCCCCAAGGCCTCGAGCGGCACGCCCTGGCTGTGCAGCATCCGGAAAGCGTAGTGGTCGGGGGTCACGAAAAGCTGCGCCGGATCGGGAAACGGCGCGTCCTCGGCGAACCAGCGCGGATCGGTATGGCCATGCGGCGAGACGATCGGGGCCTTCGCAACCGTCCCGTAGAGCGCGCGTGCCAGATCGCGCATCCCGGGCTCGGCCGGCAGCAGCCTGTCCTGGTCCAGCAGCGCCATTCTCAGATCCTCCTCGCCGGCGAGTCGAATAGCGTTGGACCGCCCGGCACTGATAGACTAATATGCTAGAATGGAAGCCGTCAACGGAGAATGCCGATGCCCGACCCCGTCGCATTGCCGCAGCTCGACATCGTGGCGCGCCCCTCGGTCGCCGATCAGGTGTTCGAGGAGCTGCGCCGGCAGGTGCTGACGCTCGAACTCGCGCCCGGCACCAAGATCTCCGAGGTCGAGGTGGCGAAAGCGATGGGCGTGTCGCGCCAGCCGGTGCGCGATGCCTTCTACCGGTTGTCGAAGCTCGGCTTTCTGCTGATCCGCCCGCAGCGCGCGACGACGGTGACGCTGATTTCCTCGGCCGCGGTGATGCAGGCCCGGTTCATCCGCATGGCGCTCGAGCTCGAAACCGTCCGCGTCGCCGCGACCCGGCTGGGCGAAGAGGATTTCGCCGCGCTTCAGGAGATTCTCGATCGCCAGCACGGTGCGGTGAAAGCCGCCGACCGTTCGCGCTTCCACCGGCTCGACGATCTGTTCCACCACGAGATCTGCGCCCGCGCCGGCCTCGGCTTCGCCTGGGATCTCATTTCCGAAAACAAGGGCCACATGGACCGGGTGCGCCTGCTGACCCTCTCCTTCGCGCTCGACGATGCCTATGGCGATCATCTGCGCATCTTCGAGGCGCTGAAGGCCAACGACCCCGACCGCTCGGCCGAGACCATGCGCGCCCATCTCACCCGGATCGTGCAGCAGATCGAACGTACCCGCGACGCCAACCACGCCTGGTTCGCCGACGAGGACTGAGCCGGAGGACCGGAAATCGGCCTTGCGCCCCCCGGGGCTCGCCCCGATTATCCGGCCCATGCGAAAGCTCGCCCGCCTCGTTGCCCTGTGCCTCGCCGTCGCCGCGCCGGCGCGGGCGGACGACGTTGTGATCTTTGCCGCCGCGAGCCTCAAGACCGCCCTCGACGCGCTCGGCCCCGGCTTCGAGGCTGAAACCGGGCACCGCGCCCTTGTCTCCTACGCCGGCTCATCGCAGCTCGCCCGCCAGATCGAGGCCGGCGCGCCCGCCGATCTTTTCCTCTCCGCCGACACCGCCTGGATGGATGTGCTGGAGGCAAGTGGCCGCCTCGTCCCCGGCACGCGGCGCGATCTGCTCGGCAACCGCCTTGTCCTCGTCGCCCATGACGCCGACGCTCCCCCGCTCGACCTTGCCGATCCCGCGGCGCTGCCCGAACGCCTCGGCACCGGCCGCCTCGCCATCGCACTTGTCGACGCGGTGCCGGCGGGGCGCTACGGCAAGGCCGCGCTCACCGCGCTCGGGGCCTGGGATGCCGTCGCCCCCCGGCTCGCCGAAACCGACAACGTCCGCGCCGCCCTCGCGCTTGTCGCGACGGGGGCCGCCCCCCTGGGCGTGGTCTACGCCACCGACGCGGCGGCCGAGCCCCGCGTCCACATCGTCGCCGCTTTCCCCGAAACCAGCCACCCGCCCATCGTCTATCCGGTCGCGCTCCTCGCGGGCCACGACACCCGGGCCACCCGGGCCTGTCTCGCCTATCTGCAGAGCCCCGCTGCCCGCGCCATTTTCGAAGGCCAGGGCTTCGCCTGGCTCGGCGACTGAACGATGGGCTGGCTCGGACCGGAAGAATGGCAGGCCGTGGCGCTGTCGCTCCGCGTCTCGCTCGTGGCGACGCTCGCGAGCCTGCCGCTCGGCCTCTTCGTCGCCTATGCGCTCGCCCGCTGGCGCTTCCCCGGTCGCGAGCTCCTGAACGGCCTCGTGCACCTGCCGCTGATCCTGCCGCCAGTGGTCACCGGCTACCTGCTGCTCCTCGCCTTCGGCCCCGCGGCGCCCGCCGGCCGGCTCCTCGAGGCCCTCGGCCTCGCCGTCGCCTTCCGCTGGACCGGCGCTGCGCTGGCCGCCGCGGTCATGGCTTTTCCCCTGATGGTGCGCGCGATGCGGCTCTCGATCGAGGCGATCGACCCGCGGCTCGAAGAGGCCGCCGCCACCCTTGGCGCCTCCCGCCTGCGGGTCTTCGCCACGGTCACCCTGCCGCTCGCGCTGCCCGGCGTGCTCGCCGGCGCCATCCTCGCCTTCGCCAAGGCGATGGGCGAGTTCGGCGCGACCATCACCTTCGTCGCCAACATCCCGGGCGAGACCCGCACCCTCGCCTCCGCCGTCTACACCTTCCTGCAGGTGCCGGGCGGCGAGGGCGCTGCACTGCGCCTCGTCGCGGTCTCGGTCGCGCTGGCGCTGGCGGCGCTCGCGGCCTCCGAAGCTCTGGCGCGCCGCGCCGCCCGTCGGGTGCAGGGCGCATGACCCTCACCGTCGCCCTCCGCCACGCCTTCCCCGGCCTCGCGCTCGATGTGGCCTTCGAGGCGCCGCCCGGCGTCACCGCGCTGTTCGGCCCCTCCGGCGCCGGCAAGACCAGTGTTCTCGGCGCCGTCGCCGGCCTCCTGCGCCCCGACCGCGCCCGCATCACCCTGAACGGCGACACGCTGGCCGATACCGAGGCCGGCATCTGGCTCCCGCCGCATCGCCGCGAGCTTGGCTATGTCTTCCAGGACGCCCGGCTGTTCCCCCACCTCAGCGTCGCCCGCAACCTCACCTATGGTCCTCGCGTGCAGGGCAGGCGCACCGATCCCGCCGAGCTCGCCCGCGTCGTCGATCTGCTCGGCCTCGGCCCGCTGCTCGCCCGCCGCCCGGCCGCGCTCTCGGGCGGAGAAAAACAGCGCGTCGCCATCGGCCGCGCGCTCCTCGTCCGGCCCCGGCTCCTCCTGCTCGACGAACCGCTCGCCGCGCTGGATGCCGCCCGCAAATCCGAGATCCTGCCCTATCTCGAACGCATCCGCGACGCGTCCGGCGTGCCGATGCTCTACGTGAGCCACGCCGCGAGCGAAGTCGCCCGGCTCGCGACGACGCTGGTGGTGATCGAGGCCGGCCGGGTGGTCCGCGCCGGGCCCACCGCCGAGGTGCTCGCCGACCCGTCGATCGCCCCCACCGGCGTGCGCGAGGTCGGCGCGGTGCTCGCCGCCCGCATCGTCGCCCATCACGACGACGGGCTGAGCGAGATCGACGCCGGCGGCACGCGGCTCCTCCTGCCCCGCGTGCCCCAGACCGAGGGTACAGCGCTGCGCATCCGCATCGCCGCCCATGACGTGATCCTCTCGCCCGCCGAGCCGCAGGGCCTCTCGGCGCTGAACGTGATCCCGGGCACGATCTCGGCGGTCCACACCGGCGACGGGCCCGGCGCGATCGTTGCCCTCGCCACCCCCGCCGGCACGCTCCTCGCCCGCGTCACCCGCCGCTCCGTCGCCCGCCTCGGCCTCGCCCCGGGCCTCGCCTGCCACGCGATCCTGAAATCCGTCGCCATCGCGCCCGAGGATGTGGGCGCCGGGCCCTGACCCCCTCGCGGTTCCAAGCGGGTTGGCCGAACGAGCCCCTGCCGCGATCCGAAATCCTCATGGATCTTGGACACCGGTACGCCCCATAGGGGGGCCTGAATCGCCGCCCGCGCCATCCGCAAACGAAAACGGGGGGCGCCGAAGCACCCCCCGTCACTTTGCCATACTAGATGGTCAGCCGATGATCGCGTTCAGCGTCGTCGACGGCCGCATCACTGCCGCCATCTTCGCCGGGTCGGTGTTGTAATAGCCGCCGATATCGGCCTTCGAGCCCTGCGTCGCCATCAGCTCGGCGACGATCTTGGCCTCGTCCGCCGCCAGCGCCTCGGCCATCGGCCCGAACGCCGCGGCGAGGCCCGCATCCTCGGTCTGCGCGGCCAGAGCTTCGGCCCAGTAGCGCGCGAACCAGTAATGCGAGGTGCGGTTGTCGTTCTGGCCTGCCTTGTATTCCGGGCTGTTGCCGTTTTCGAGCACCTTCTGCGTCGCCGCGTCCACCGCGTCCCCCAGAACCTGCGCCGCCGCCTTGCCGCGGGTCTCGGCGAGGAACTTGAAGCTCTCGCCCAGCGCGCAGAACTCGCCGAGCGAATCCCAGCGCAGGTGGTTCTCGCCGACGAGCTGCTGCACATGTTTCGGCGCCGAGCCGCCGGCGCCGGTCTCGAACATGCCGCCGCCATTCATCAGCTTCACGATCGACAGCATCTTCGCCGAAGTGCCGAGCTCGAGGATCGGGAACAGGTCGGTCAGGTAGTCGCGCAGCACGTTGCCGGTGATGGTGACGACGTCCTTGCCCTTCTTCTGTTCGGCGAGCGTGAAGGCAGTGGCCTCGCGCGGCGCCATGATCGGGATGTCGACGCCCGCCTTCGCCAGCGCCGGGGTCACGTATTTGATGAGCTCCGCGTCATGCGCCCGCGTCGCGTCGAGCCAGAACGCCGCGGTGCCGGTCGCCTTGAACCGTGCCACCCCGAGCGCGATCCAGTCGAGGATCGGCGCCTTCTTGGCGGTCGCCGAGCGCCAGATGTCGCCCGTCTCCACCGCGTGTTCGTGCAACACTTCGCCCGAGGCGAGCACGATCCGCACCACGCCGTCGGCCTTCATCTCGAAGGTGGTCGGATGCGAGCCGTATTCCTCCGCCTTCTGCGCCATCAGCCCGACGTTCGAGACGGCGCCCGCCGTCGTCGGGTCGAGCGCACCGTTGGCTTTGAAGAAATTGATCGTCTCGTCATAGACCGGCGCGTAGCAATTGTCCGGGATGCAGGCCTTGATGTCGGCTTTCTCCCCGTCCGGCCCCCAGCCCTTGCCGCCGGCCCGGATTGCCGCCGGCATCGAGGCGTCGATGATCACGTCCGACGGCACGTGCAGGTTGGTGATGCCCTTGCCGCTGTCGACCATGTAGAGCGGCGGGCGCGCGGCGAGCGCGGCCTTGAGATCGGCCTCGAGCCCCGCGTCGCCCTTGATCCGCGCTTCGAGATCGCCGAGCCCGTCGTTCGGGTTCCAACCGAGCGCGTCGAGCTTGGCGCCGTTCTTGGCGATGAAGTCTTCGAGATAGACGCTGACGAAATGGCCAAACAGGATCGGGTCCGAGACCTTCATCATCGTGGCCTTCAGGTGCACCGAGAACAGCACCCCCGGTTCGATCGCCTCGATCTCCTGGGCGATATAGGCGCGCAGCACCTTGGCCGAGAGGAAGGTGGCGTCGACCACCTCGCCCTCGATGTACTTGAGCCCGTCCTTCAGCACCGTTTCGCTCCCGTCGGCGGCGGTGAAGACGATCTTCGCACCGCCGGCCTGGGCGGCGGTGATCGTCGCAGACTTTTCGTTGGCGAAAAAGTCGTTGCCCGGCATCGAGGCCACATGCGTCTTCGAGTCGGCCGACCACGTGCCCATCGAATGCGGGTTGGCCATCGCATAGGCCTTCACCGCCTTCGCCGCGCGCCGGTCGGAGTTGCCTTCGCGCAGCACCGGGTTCACCGCCGAGCCCTTCACCGCGTCGTAGCGCGCCTTGGCGTCGCGCTCGGCGTCGGTCGCGGGCTCTTCGGGGTAGTCGGGCAGCGCAAAGCCCTGTCCCTGCAGCTCCTTGATCGCCGCCACCAGCTGCGGCACCGAGGCCGAGATGTTCGGCAGCTTGATCACATTGGCCTCGGGCGTCTTCACCAGCTGGCCGAGCTCGGCCAGGTCGTCCGACACCTTCTGTCCTTCGGGCAGCAGATCGGCGAAGGCCGCCAGCACCCGGCCGGCGAGCGAGATGTTGCGGGTCTCTACGTTCACGCCGGCCTTCGACGCGAAGGCGCGGATGATCGGCAGGAGCGAGGCGCTCGCCAACTCAGGCGCTTCGTCCACCTTGGTGTAGATGATGTCGGGGGTCTCGGTCATGTCACGTCTCTCCCTGGGTGTTGGGCCGGTCCGGCGCTCGCTTGCGAAATCGCCTATTCCGGCCTCCGAGTCAAGTCAATGTGTGCAATTGTATACCGTCCCGACGCCGCCGCTTCTCGCGTCTTTGGTCCGAAAATATCCTCGGGGGGTCCGGGGGGCAGACAGCCCCCCGGCGCCTGCCGATGCCACAGACGCCCCACGTCCGGTCAGAGCGCTTCCGCCATGTCGGCCGACATGTGAAACCCGGGGCGCAACAACGGCGCGAGGCAGGCCTGGAACGCATGGTAGAGATCGGGTTTACCGGTGAAGATCGCCTCGCCCGGCGTACCGTCGGGCAGGATCTCGGGGTACCAGCCGCCCCGGTCGTGGTCGATGAACTGGCCCGCCACCACGTCCCAGATCCGCCCGTACCAATCCGAAGCCAGCGCGTCGCCGTCATGCTTTATCAAGGTCGCCGCAGCACCGATGCCCTCGGCATTGGGCCACCAGAGCCGCAGCGGCTGCGCCACCCGGTCGTCCCAGTCGAGCGTGTAGACGAAGCCGCCCCGCGACGCGTCCCAGCCGGTGGCGACGGCGCGCGCGAACAGCCCCTTCGCCGCCTCGATCATCCAGCCATGTTTCGCCCCCGACAGGTCGTGGAGCTGCACCAGAAGTCGCGCCCATTCCAGCGCATGCCCCGGCGTGGTGCCGGCCGGGCGGAACATCGGATCGCCCTCGTAGACGTGATCGACCTGCCAGCCGCGCACGAAATGCTCGGCCACCCGCCAGCCTTCGGCCCGCGCCGCCCGGTTGATGATGAGCTCGGCGATCCGCACCGCCTTGTCGAGATAGGCGCGCTCCCCGGTCGCCTCGTAGGCCGCCATCAAGGCCTCGGTCGAATGCATATTCGAGTTCTGCCCGCGGTAGGGGCCGATCTCGGCCCAGTCGGCGGCGAATTCCTCGGCCATCGCCCCCGGGCCATCCTCCCAGAACCGCGCCTCGATCACCTGCGTGACATCGTCGAGAAGCGTGCGCGCCAGCGGATGGCCGAGCCGCAGCGCCGAGCTTGCCGCGAGCAACACGAAGGCATGGCCATAGGCCTGCTTGTCGGCCCGGACCGGCCCGTTCGCGTTCACGCTCCAGAAATACCCGCCGTGCTCCGCGTCGCGATGTGCTTCCCACAGGAAGCGCAACCCCTGGTCGATCCCGTCGGAGAGGCCCGGGATGCCCATCCGCGTCGCCAGCGCGAACACATGCACCACCCGCGCGGTGTCGTGGATGCCGAACACCTCGTCCGGCCCGAACATCGGCCGCCCGTCGTGTCCCAGCATCCGGAACCCGGCCGGCCCCCCGGTGGTGGCGCGGAACAGATCGACGAGCCCCGTCGCCTGGTCGATGAGCCAGGCCCGGTGCATGGGCCGCGCGAGCGGGTCGGGCAGCGGGGTCATCTCACCAGCTTCCCACGTTCGGCATCGACGCCCAGGGTTCCGCCACAGGCAGCGCCTCGCCCTCCTGGATCAGCTCGACGCTCACGTCGTCCGGGCTCTTGAAGAACGCCATGTAGCCGTCGCGCGGCGGCCGGTTGATGGTGACGCCGGCGTCCATCAGCTTCTGGCAGACGGCATAGATGTCATCGACCCGGTAGGCGAGATGCCCCCAGCTCCGCCCGGTCTTGTAGACCTCGTCCGACCCCCAGTTGTAGGTGAGTTCCAGCTCCGGCGCGCGGGTCTCGCGGGCGCTCGCCGCGTCCTTCGGCGCGGCGAGGAACACCAGGGTGAACTTGCCGGCCTCGTTGTCGACCCGCCGGGTCTCGATCATCCCGACCTTGCCGACCCAGAAATCGAGGCTCGCCTCCAGGTCGGTGACCCGGATCATCGTGTGCACATACCGCATGAATATCTCCTGTCGCAGCGACGGCCCGGGCGCCAAGCCCGCCATCTCCCACGAGAGAGGCTACTGCAGTCGGTTGCGAACCAACAGCCCCGCGGAGGCGAGATCGATCGCCTGGGCCACCGAGACCATCCGGCTCTCGGTCACCATCACCAGATCGCCCGGGTTCACCTGGAATTCCCGCGCCGCGAACAGCCCGTCCGCGGTGGTGAGATCGACGGTGAACACCACCTGCGCACGTTTCGGCCCGGCCTTCCCGTCGGCGCGCACCGCCTCGGCCGGATAGTCGCGCAGGATCAGGATGCCCTGCGGATCGGCCCGGTTCTCGGCCAGCCCGCCGGCCATCGACAGCGCTTCCATCGCGGTGATGTGCTCGCGGTCGAACTCGACCAGCCGGTCGCCGGTGGCGCCGGCGGCGACGAAGAACCGCTTGTCCTCGTCGACGATCACCTTGTCGCCGCCGCGCATCGCGATGTTGCGGCTCGGGTCGGCGAACAGATCGTCGGCGCGGATCTCGTAGCTCCGCCCGTCGCGGATCAGCCGCACCAGCGGATTGCGCAGCCGGGTGTCGATCCCGCCGCCTTCCGAGATCAGGCTGAGGATCGTGTAATTGCGCGACGGCATCTGCACCCGTCCGGGCCGCATCACCCCGCGCACCAGGTCCACGCTGTTCGATTCGCCCGCCAGCGTGGTCAGCTGCACCTGCGCCGACGGCGCGATCCGCTCGATCTCGCGCTGCACCACCTGGCGCGCGTCCATCGGCGTCAGCCCGTTGATCACCACCTCGCCGACATAGGGCACGAAGATCGTGCCCCCGGGCGAGACGATCATCCCGTTCATCACCGTCGATTTGGCGTTGGGCGGCGTCAGCAGCGAGTTTTCCTGGCTGTCCCAGATCGCGAGGCTCACCTCGTCGCCGGCCCGGATCACGTTGGTGGGCCCGCCGCCGCCGGCGGTGAGCCAGCTATATTGCCCTGCCCAGCCGGTGCTCGGCCAGGTCGCGACCCGCGCGAGATTGGCCCGGCTCACCTCGACCACGTCGAAGGTCGGGTTCTCGGCGCCGGCCTCGGCGAGAATCTCCGCCTGGAACGGCGCACCGGCGGGAAACCCGCACCCGGCGAGACCCGCAACGCTCAACGCGACAAGCAGAAACCTGCGTAAAACCAAGCGATCCCCCCCGAGATTTGGCCTGCACCTGTGTGGACTATTTACACTTTGCCTTCAATCGGAGATACGAGCCGGTATCTCCGGAGAAGGGAGCTTTTTCCCGAGTGCGACCCGATTGCCATATCGTTCGGTCCGGCGTGGGAGCCCACTTCTGCGCCCGGGGGGAAAGCGCATGACCCTCTCCAAACGGCTCGCGGATCTGACGCTGGCGCTCGGTATGGGCCTGGTCCTGCTGCCGCTGATCGGCGCCATCGCCCTTGCCATCCTGGTGGCCGACGGACGCCCGGTCTTCTTCGGCCACACGCGGGTGAAAACCCCCGGCAAGACCTTCACCCTGTGGAAGTTCCGCACCATGCGCCAGCTCCGCCGGCGCCAGGATCATGGCGTCTCCGGCGGCCACAAGCGCCGGCGGATCACCCGGACGGGGCGGTTCCTGCGCCGCACCCGGCTCGACGAGCTGCC
>JAGRMO010000112.1:16165-20517 GCA_020441205.1 Maritimibacter sp. | reverse complement strand
GGTGGCCGAGATCGCCCGCGACCCTGAGACCGCCGGGTTGCCGATCAGCGGCATCGGGGGCGTGACCACCTGGCGCGACGCGGTCGAGTTTCTCGCGCTCGGCGCGTCGAACGTGCAGGTCTGCACGGCTGCGATGACCTACGGGTTCAAGATCGTGCAGGAGATGATCTCGGGCCTCGGCCAGTACATGGACGAGAAGGGCTTTGCCTCGGTCTCCGACATCACCGGCCGGGCGGTGCCCCGGGTGCGCGACTGGAACGAGCTCAACCTCAACTACGTCACCAAGGCGGTGATCGACCAGGACAAGTGCATCAAGTGCGGGCGCTGCTATGCGGCTTGCGAGGACACCTCGCACCAGGCCATCGCGATGAGCGCCGAGCGGGTGTTCACCGTGAAGGACGAGGAATGCGTGGCCTGCAACCTCTGCGTCAACGTCTGCCCGGTCGAGAGCTGCATCACGATGAAGGAGCTGGCGCTCGGCGAAGTCGACCCGCGCACGGGCCGCAAGGTGGAGCCCTATCTCAACTGGCCGAAGCATCCGAACAACACGCCGGCGAATTGCGGCTGGGATCCCGAACCGGCGGAATGATCTCCCTCGGGGCGCGCGCGGGGTCCTCCTCCCACCTGCGCGCGCCTCGTCCCGCGGGGCTGTTGGCCCCGCCCCTGCCCCGCCCGAACGGCGGGGCGTTTTTTTCGGGCGGCGATCCTGCGGACACGGTGCAATCTGAAATTGTGTCGAGTGACCTGCGCATTGCCTTTGGGCAAGCCGGCGCGATGTGCTAGCGCTGCGGCAGATCCGAATCCCCGGACGTTTCAGGACCAGTGACGATGGCGGTTAATACGATTGCGGGCGGAACGACCGGGGCGGCCGCTGGCGCCGATGGCGAGCAGTGGCTGCTGCCTGCCGGCGAGACGCTTTCGAACGACAGTTGGGACATCGTCTTCACTTTCGGCGCCTTCAGCAATGTGACGCTCATCGTCGCCGGCGAGATTACCCAACTCGGGCTTGGCTCGGGGATCGGTGCGTCCACCGGCAGCGCGGGCAACACCCTGCTGGTCGAGCCGGGCGGGAGCGTCAGCGGGTTCACCGCCGGGGTCGTCGGCATCAGCAGCGCGGGATCGCGGATCGTCAACCAAGGCACGATCACCGGAAATCAGTCTTATGGCACCATGACCACCGGTGTGGGATCGTCGCTGTTGAACGAGGGAACGATCACCAGCACCGGGTTTTACGGGGCGGTCGTGGCCAGCGGCGGGACGGCGACGAATTCCGGCACGATTTCCACTACGGCGCATGGCTATGCCGGGCTGTTGTTCGGCTGGGCCGAGGGTGGGGGGCTCGTGACCAACAGCGGGACGATTTCGGGGTTCTACGGCGTCCAGTTCACCGATGACGGCAATACGCTGGTGAATGTCGGAACCGTTCGCACCACCGAGCAGCACGCCGTGTTCGGCGGGAACGGCAACGACAGGGTGATCAACCTCGGGCGGATCGAGGGTTATGTCTCTTTCGGCGATGGCGACGACTTTCTCGATTCGACGCAGAGCGCGCATATCGGCTTCGTGTTTGGCGAGGCGGGCGACGACCGGCTCGCCACCGGCGACGGCAACAATTTCATCCGCGGCGGGTTGGGCAACGACTTTCTCTCGGGCGGGCGGGGCCGCGATTTCCTCGACGGCGAGGACGACAACGACGTGATCAAGGGCAACCGCGGCAGCGACTATCTCCGGGGCGGAGCGGGCGACGATCTGATCCGTGGCGGCGGCGGCGACGACAACATCCGGGGCGAGGAGGGCGCGGACATCCTCTTCGGCGGTATGGGCGACGATGAGATGGTCGGCGGGACCGAGGCGGACGTGTTCGTGTTCGACCTGAAAACGGGCCAGGACACGATCAACGATTTCGAGAACGGCATCGACCTGATCGACCTGACCCGGCTCGACATTGCCGGGTTCGCCGCGCTGAACGCGGCGATCTCGATCCGCTACACGCATGCGTTCATCGACCTCGCGCTGCTCGGCGGCAGCGGGACGATCAAGGTCAAGGGCGAGGCCGGGCTTCTGGACGAGACCGACTTCATCCTCTGAGCCCGGGGAAGCAGGGCGCCCAGGGCCGGGCAAGGGGATGTTAAGGTTGACGGGTTAGGGTCGGGCCCGTTCCTGACCCAAGCCGCGCCGATGACCCTTACGATCTATGCGATAGACAGCCAGTTTGCCGCGGCGACCGGGAGCAACGTGAACTCGGGCGCGGGGACGTCGACGTTCGACTATCCGCCAAGCTCGACCCACAGTCTGATCATCCAATCGCTCCCCGGCGATACCACGCCCTACCTGTTCTCGCCCGGCGATACCTACACGCTCACCTTTTCCGGCCAGGGCGGCGACACGATCACCGCGGCGACGGTGATCCGGTCGGATTACATCAACGTGGGCGGCGACGAGGGCTATGCGATCGTGTTCGAGGGGGTCGACAGCGACGGCGACCTCACGCATCTGGTCTGGACCCCGGAATTCGACCTCGAGAGCTGGTATTTCAACAATTTCGACGCCGGCAATTCGCCCGGGTTCTACAACACCGACACCAATGCCAGCACCACCTACCAGGCGGTGTGTTTCGAGGCCTCGATGCGGGTCGAGGTGCCGGGGGGCATGCGGGCGGTCGCGGCGCTGCGCCCCGGCGATCTGGTGACGACCTACGACGGCGGGGCGCAGGCGCTGCAATTCGTCGCCGCGCGCCGGGTGCGCGGCTGGGGGCGGCACGCGCCGGTGGAGTTCGCGCCCGGGCTCGTCGGCAATACGCGGGCGCTGGTGGTGAGCCAGCAGCACCGCATCCTCGTCTCGGTGCCGGAGAAGGCGGAGACCTACGGCGCGCCGCAGGTGCTGGTGCCGGCGGTGGCCTTCGTCGACGGCGAAGGCGTAAGGGTGCGGCCACGCGACTGGATCACCTATGTGCACCTCCTGTTCGAGGGCCATGAGCTGGTCAATTGCGAGGGCGTCGCCTGCGAGAGCCTGTATCTGGGCGCAATGGCGCAGCGGGTGCTCGGCGCGGTCGACGGGCCGGGGCATGACGAGCGGATGGCGGGCGAGGCGGAAGCCTTCCTCGATCTGTTCGCTGCGCGGGCAGGGCAGCGCCCGGCGCGGCCGTTCCTGACGATGCGCGAAGGGGTTTCGCTGCTGCGCGCGCTCTCCGGCCGGCCTGCCCGGCAAGGGGCGATGCTGCTCGGCCCTGGGCAAAAGAACGCCCGGCCCTACCGGCTCGACCCGGGCCGCGGGCTTGGCGGGCCGGGCGGCGCGGGGTTGCCGGCGTTTGCCTCGCTGGTGGAGGCGTGAGCGAAGGCAGGGCCGACCCGTCCGGGGCAGAGCCCGCAGGTCACTTCCGCGTTTCGGAGAACGGCTCGGCCACCGCCTGGTGGTCATCTTCGTAGACGACATAGCCGATCCGGTTTTCCTTCAGCACTTCTATCGGATAGCCGAATTCTTCGAGTATGGCTTTCAACGCGAACGCCTTCGAGATGTGGTCCTTCGCAGACGGCTTGAACCAGCTCAACCCGCGGGTCTCGGCCGCGCCATGGCCCTTCGGCTCCTTTCTCGAAAACCGGTCCGGCCTTCCGAGATGCCCGGCGAACCAGACGCGGATTTCGTCGATGCGCGCGGAGACGCGCGGGTCGGTCAACGGGTCGTTCGCGAGCTCGGCGGCCGCCTGAAGGAACCCTTCGCGCGAGCACATCCCCTCGACAGTTCTCGGGTAGACAAATCGTAAATACATCGGCCCGGACTAGCGGACGAATTTGGCCAGAGTGCGACCGCACCCTCCGCTATGCCCCTTGCCCGGTCATCTTCCGCGAGGCTCGGGCTGTGAGGCCCAACGAAAAAAAAGGCCCCGCCGCGGCGGGGCCTTTCGGATCGCGTGGGCCGCGGGCTTATTGCAGCGCGGCGTCGGTGATCTCCATCGTGTAGGCGCCTTCGGGGGCCTTGGTGATGACCGGATCGGAGCCGCCGCCCATCAGGGTGGCCACGGTGCGCTCGTAGTCGGCCGGGTCGAGCGCGCCGTTGGAGCCGGCGGTGAGCTTGGCGATCTCGCCCATCATCCGCACCTGGTGGGCCTCGGTCTGGGCGCCGGTCTCGTCATAGTCGAGCACGATCATCGCGGCCGCGTCCGGGTTCTCCTCGGCCCATTTCCAGCCCTTCATCGAGGCGCGCACGAAGCGGACCATCTTGTCCTTGAAGGCGTCGTCGGCGAGGTTGGCCTCGAGCACGTAGAGCCCGTCCTCGAGCGTGGCGACGCCCTGGTCCTCATACTTGAAGGTGACGAGATCGTCGGCGCTGATGCCGGCGTCGATCACCTGCCAGTA
>JAGRMO010000112.1:15168-16104 GCA_020441205.1 Maritimibacter sp. | reverse complement strand
GACGTTGAAGCCCTGCTTCAGCACTTCGACGCCATCGGCGCCGCCCTCGGTCGGGATGCCGAGCGTGCTCATCCAGCTCAGGAACGGGTATTCGTTGCCGAAGAACCAGACGCCGAGGGTCTTGCCGGGGAAGTCCTCGGGGGTTTCGACGCCCGATTCCTTCAGGCAGGTCAGCATCATGCCCGACGACTTGAACGGCTGGGCGATGTTGACCACCGGCGCGCCCTGCTCGCGGGCGGCGAGGGCGGAGGGCATCCAGTCGACCATCACGTCGGCGCCGCCGCCCATCAGCACCTGCACGGGCGCGATGTCGGGGCCGCCCGGCTTGATCGTCACGTCGAGATCTTCCTCGGCGTAGAAGCCGTTCTCGAGCGCCACGTAGTAGCCGGCGAACTGGGCCTGGGTCACCCATTTGAGCTGCAGCGTCACCGCGTCCGCGGCGAAGGCGGTACCGGCCGTCAGCCCCAGAGCGGTCACGGCGCCAGTCAGATATTTCATCATCATTTGTCTCCCTGTTTCGGTCACTTTCGTTGCGAGGGGTGCCAGAAGGTCACCGCCCGCTCGATCATCGCCACCACGCCGTAGAAGGCGGACCCCGCCACGGCGGCAACGGTGATTTCTGCCCACACCATATCGAGGCCGAGCTTGCCGACCTCGGTGGAAATCCGGAATCCCATGCCCTTGATCGGGCTGCCGAAGAATTCGGCCACGATTGCGCCGATCAGCGCAAGGGTTGTCGCTATTTTGAGCCCGTTGAAGATCGCGGGCGCGGCCGCCGGCAGGCGGAGTTTGAGGAGCGTCTGCCAGTAGCTGGCCGAATAGGTCGCCATCAGGTCGCGTTGCATCCGCGTGGTGTCGGCGAGGCCCTGGACGGTGTTGACCAGCATCGGGAAGAACACCATCGCCACCACCACGGCGGCCTTCGACTGCCAGTCG
>JAGRMO010000112.1:9794-15139 GCA_020441205.1 Maritimibacter sp. | reverse complement strand
TGCCGACGATGGGCAGGGCGGCGACGAAATTGCCCACCGGCAGGAGGCCACGTTGCAGGAAGGGCGAGCGGTCGATCAGGATCGCGGTGAGGAAGGCGGCGCCGGTGCCGATGACGAAGCCCGAGAGCGCGCCCTTGAGGAAGGTCTGGGCGAAGTCGATCCAGAGCACATCGGTGGAGCCGGCGATGCGGGCGGCGATGGCCGAGGGCGGCGGCAGGATGACCGAAGGCACATCGAGGCCGCGCACCAGGCCTTCCCAGACCACGATCACGGTGACGCCGAAGATCGCGGGCACCGCGAAGCGGACCCAGCGCTCGCGCGGCCGGGTGCGGGCGAGCCAGCTGTTGAGGAAATAGGCGGCGAACCAGACGGCGAAGGACGCGAGAACGAGGATCATGCCTGCATCCCCATCCGCTTGAGGATGCGCCGCTCGACGAGACCGATGAGGCCGACGAGCGCGGCGGCGAGGATGGCGGCGGCGAAGAGCGCCGACCAGATCTGGATCGTCTGGCCGTAATAGCTGCCGCTGAGCATGCGCGCGCCGAGGCCGCGGACCGCGCCGGTGGGCAGTTCGCCGACGATGGTGCCGACGAGGGCGGCAGCGATGGAGATCTTCATCGCGGTGAAGAAATAGGGCATCGAGGCGGGCAGGCGGAGCTTCCAGAACTCGTTGCCGCCGGTGGCCGAATAGGTGGCGAGCAGGTCGAGCTGGTCGCGCCCGGGGGCGCGGAGCCCCTTCACCATGCCGACGACGACGGGGAAGAAGCTGAGATAGGCCGAGATGATCGCCTTGGGGATGATGCCCTGGATGCCCAACGAGTTGAGCACGACGATGATCATCGGCGCGATGGCGAGGATCGGGATGGTCTGGCTGGCGATGGCCCAGGGCATCACCGCCATGTCCATCGCCCGGTTGTAGACGATGCCGACGGCGAGCAGCACCCCGGCGGCGGTGCCGATGACGAAGCCCAGAAGCGTGGCCGAAAGCGTGTACCAGGCGTGGGTGATGAGCGAGCGCTTCGAGAAGGCGCGGCCTTCGAGCACCAGCGCGCCGGTGGCACCCCAGAGATCGGCCACCACCTGGTGCGGCGCGGGCAGGCGCGGACGCTCCTGGCTCCAGGTGTCGGCGATGAGCTCGGGTGTGGTCAGCGTGACATCCGCCCGCGCCGCCTGGTCGCGCGCCCAGGGCGCGTTCATCGGCACGGCGGCGGCGTACCAGAGCGCGACGATGGCGGCGACCACGGTGAGGATGGGGAGGAGGGATTTCATGCCCCCGCCCTCTCGCAAGTACGGTTGGGTGCCTCAATCGTCATAGGCATGCCCTGCCCTCAGCCCCTCGCGGACGCGGTGGGCGAGTTTGAGAAACTCCGGCGTGTCGCGGATGTCGAGCGGGCGTTCCCTCGGGAGCGTCGACTCGATCACATCGGTGATCCGTCCGGGACGGGGCGACATGACGACGATCTTGGTCGAGAGGTAGACCGCCTCGGGGATCGAATGTGTCACAAAGCCGATGGTCTTCTCAGTCCGGGCCCAGAGGGCGAGGAGCTGTTCGTTGAGGTGGTCGCGGACGATCTCATCCAAGGCGCCGAAGGGTTCGTCCATCAGCAGGATGTCGGCGTCGAAGGCGAGCGCCCGGGCGATGGAGGCGCGTTGCTGCATGCCGCCCGAAAGCTGCCAGGGGAACTTCTTGCCGAAGCCGTCGAGATCGACGAGCTTGAGCACATCGGCCACCCGTTTGTCCTGCTCGGATTTCTGGAAGCCCATGATTTCCAAGGGCAACTTAATGTTTCCGGCAATCGTGCGCCACGGGTAGAGCCCGGCCGCCTGGAACACGTAGCCATAGGCGCGCTCGCGGCGGGCCTCGTCGGGGGTCATCCCGTTCACTGTGAGGGTGCCAGCGGTCGGGTGTTCCAGCGCCGCGATCGCGCGCAGGAACGTGGTCTTGCCGCAGCCCGAGGGGCCGATGAAGCTCACGAACTCGCCCTTGCCGATGTCGAGCGACACGCCCTTCAGCGCATGCACCGGGCCGTCGTTCGTCTGGAAGGTGAGGTCGAGGTTCCGGGCCTCGATGACGGGTTTGGTCATGTCAGGTCTTGCTCTGCGCTGCACACATGATCTTCCTTCCGGCCAGGTTCTCGGCGTTGTCGCGCAGCTTCGGAAGGCCGCCCACGGCGCGCTCGATCCTGGCCCGAAGCCTATGATCGCGTCCCGGGAGGAAGTCGCCCCCTTTGGTGGGTCCGCCGCAGCCACATTCGCAGTACGTCAAGGTCACACCCCCGTCGCCGGAATGCCGCTGCGCTTCACCGGCCGGGGCGCGGTGAGTTCCTTCCACTGGCTCAGCGCCTTGTTCACCGTCGCGTTCGGTTCGCGGGCGACAAACTCGCCGTGGCCTTCGCGGGTGCGCACCTCGCCGTCGTGGATCGCCACGTAGCCGCGGGTGAGGGTGAAGCGGGGCAGGCCCTTCACGTGGTGGCCTTCGAAGACGTTGTAATCGATGTTCGACTGTTGCGTGCCGGCGGTGATGGTTTTTTCTTTCTCGGGATCCCAGACCACGATATCGGCATCGGCGCCCACCAGGATCGCGCCCTTCTGCGGGTAGCAGTTGAGGATCTTGGCGATGTTGGTCGAGGTCACGGCGACGAATTCGTTCATCGTGATCCGCCCCGTCGCCACGCCGTGGGTCCAGAGCATCGGCATGCGGTCTTCGAGGCCGCCGGTGCCGTTGGGGATCTTGGTGAAATCACCGACCCCGAAGCGTTTCTGCTCGGTGGTGAAAGCGCAATGGTCGGTGGCGACGACCGAGAGCGTGCCGGAGGCGAGGCCGGCCCAGAGGCTGTTCTGGTGCATCTTGTTGCGGAACGGGGGCGACATGACGCGGCGGGCGGCGTGGTCCCAGTCGGGGTTGAAATACTCGCTCTCATCGAGGGTGAGGTGCTGGATCAGCGGCTCGCCCCAGACGCGCTTCCCTTGCATCTTGGCGCGCCGGATCGCCTCGTGGGCCTCCTCGCAGGAGGTGTGGACCACGTAGAGCGGCACGCCGGCCATGTCGGGCGATCATGATCGCGCGGTTGGTGGCCTCGCCCTCGACCTGGGAGGGGCGCGAATAGGCGTGCGCCTCGGGGCCGGTGTTGCCTTCGCGCAGAAGCTTGGCCGAGAGCTCGGCCACGACATCGCCGTTCTCGGCGTGCACCAGCGCGGTGGCGCCGAGCTCGGCCAGCCGCGAGAACGAGTGGAACAGCTCGTCGTCGTTCACCATCAAGGCGCCCTTGTAGGCGAGGAAATGCTTGAAGGTGTTGATGCCCTTCTGTTTGACGACCGTCTCCATCTCGTCGAAGACCTGCTCGCCCCACCAGGTGACGGCCATGTGGAACGAATAGTCGGCATTGGCGCGGGTGGCCTTGTTGTCCCAGCGCTTCAAGGCGTCGAGCAGGCCCTCGCCCTGGTTGGGGAGCGCAAAATCGACCACCATGGTGGTGCCGCCGGCCAGCGCCGCGCGGGTGCCGCTCTCGAAATCGTCCGACGAATAGGTGCCCATGAAGGGCATCTCGAGATGGGTGTGCGGGTCGATGCCCCCGGGCATCACGTAGCAGCCGGTGGCGTCGAGGGTCTCGTCGCCTTTGAGCCCCTTGCCGATCGCGACGATCTTGCCGCCGTCGATCAGCACGTCGGCCATGTAGGTGAGATCGGCGGTGACGATGGTGCCGTTCTTGATGACTGTGGTCATGCTTCAAACTCCCTGTCTGTTCTCGGCGCGTGTGCAAGCTCGGCATCGAGCGACGCGCGGTATCGGATGCAGCCCCGCATGAACTGCGGCCAATCGGGCACCACCTGCCCGCCCGGGGGCGTGTCGGGCAGGAGCGCCCAGAGATCGGGCCAGTGCCAGCACAGATCGTGGCCGCTCGAGTCGCGATGGGCGCGGATGGCGACGCGCAGCCTGCGCGCCTCGGCGGCGAGCGCGGCCGGGTCCATGGCGTCGAGATCGGCGTCGGGGTCGGTCACCACCGGCCTCCCGTACAGGGCTCGGCGCGCGAGAACTGCGCCCCGGCGATGCCGCCGCCGCCCTTGACCCTCGCTCTCATCCTTCGTCTCCCGTCCGCCGGTCTGCCCGGCCTGTCCTTCATCTTGGCACAAATACTCCGGGGGGTTCGGGGGGCAGCGCCCCCCGCCCGGTCGCCGCGCCTGCCGGCGCGGCGAAACCGCTATTCCACGATCACAGCCGTTTCGAGGGCGTCATGCAAGAGCACGTCGACGCCGGCCGCGGCCCAGTCCTTCGAAATCTCCTCGGCCTCGTTGTGCGACAGCCCGTCGACGCAAGGGCACATGATCATCGCGGTCGGGGCCACCTGGTTGACCCAGCAGGCGTCGTGGCCGGCGCCGGAGATGATGTCGCGGTGGGAATAGCCCAGCTTCTCGGCCGCGCCCCGCACCGCGGCGACGCAGGTCTCGTCGAACTTCACCGGGTCGAAGCCGCCGACCTTTTCGTATTCGATCCCGAGCCCCATCGCGGCGGCGATCTTGTCGCCCTCGATGCGCAAGCGTTTCTCCATGTCCTCGATCACCCAGAGCTCCGGGTGGCGAAAATCGACGGTGAAGACGGCCTTGCCGGGGATCACGTTGCGCGAGCAGGGGAAGACTTCGATATGGCCGGCGGCGCCCACCGCGTGCGGGGCGTGGGAGAGCGCGATCTCGTCGACCTTCTCCAGCACGCGGGCCATGGCCAACCCGGCGTTCTTCCTCATCGGCATCGGCGTCGAGCCGGTATGGGCCTCCTTGCCGGTGATGGTCACCTGCGTCCACGACAGCCCCTGCCCGTGGGTGACCACGCCGATATCCTTGCCCTCGGCTTCGAGGATCGGGCCCTGTTCGATGTGCAGCTCGAACATCGCGTGCATCTTGTCCTTGCGGGCGCCGACTGGTTCGTCGCCCTCCCAGCCGATGCGCTTCAGCTCATCGCCGAAGCGCTTGCCGTCATGGTCGACCCGGTCCTTGGCCCAGGCCTCGGTGTGGACGCCGGCGAAGACGCCGGAGGCGAGCATCGCGGGGGCGAAGCGGGTGCCCTCCTCGTTGGTCCAGTTGGTGACCACGATGGGATGTTTGGTCTTCACGTTCAGATCGTTCAGCGTGCGCACCAGTTCGAGCCCGCCGAGCACGCCGAGCACCCCGTCATACTTGCCGCCGGTCGGCTGGGTATCGAGATGCGAGCCGACATAGACCGGCAGCGCGTCGGGGTCGGTCCCGGGCCGTTCGGCGAACATGTTGCCCATCGTGTCGACGCCGACCGTGCAGCCCGCCGCCTCGCACCAGCGCTTGAACAGCGCCCTGCCCTCGCCATCGGCATCGGTCAG
>JAGRMO010000112.1:0-9768 GCA_020441205.1 Maritimibacter sp. | reverse complement strand
CCGCCGGCCACGCCGGGGCCGATCTTGGCCATTTCCATCAGGCTGTCCCAGAGCCGGTCGGCGTTGATCTTCAGGTTTTCGCCGGGGTGCGACATGCTCGGTCTCCCATTTCGAGGCGGATTCGCCAGTCGCGGGTAGTTTGACCGATCTTGACCAAATGGGAAAAACTTTTCGTGCGCCGAAGCGATTTCGCCGGCGTTGCACGCAGATGGCGCGGAAATGGGCAGGGCGCGCCGGTTTTGGCGGCGGCGCGGAACCCGGGATCGGCGCCGCGCGGATGCGGCCGCGGGCTCAGCCCTTGAGCGCGCGCGCGATGTGCTTGGCCAGAACCGTCACATGCGGGTAGTCGAGCATGGTGAGGTGACCGCCCGGCACGTCGATCACCTTGTAGCCGCCCTTGGCGACCGGCGCCCAGCCGAGGCCGCTGTTCTTGCTGGCGCGGGTGTCGAAGAAGTTTTCGTTCGAGCGGTAGATCGTCACCGGCACGTCGAGCGGCTTGGGTTCGAATTCCTCGACAGCGAGGTCGTTCATCGCGATGAAATCGCTGCCGCTGCGGATCGTGATCTCGCCGCCCTCTTCCTGCAACGCCTTCATCCGTGCGGCGATCCGGCGGTGCTGAAGCTCGTAGTAGCGGTGGTAGAGCGCGACCGGGATCGAGCGCAGGCCGCGGTGGCGGATCGTCTGCAGGTTGGCCACCATCCGCCGCCACCCGGTGACCTGAGCGCGGCCGAGCGGACCGTCGGCGTCGAACAGGCCGAAATGGCCGATCTCGCGGCCGGCGGCGCGCAGCAGGCAGACCAGTTCCCAGGCGAAATAGGCCCCGAGCGAGACGGCGACGATGTTGACCGGGCCATCGGGATAGAATTCCTGGATCTCGTCGAAATAGCGCTTCGCGGTGGCCTCGACGCCGGTGGGCTGGTCGGCGGCGACAGCGCCGATGGTGACACCGAGGATCGGCTGGTCGTCGCCCAGCTCGGCGGCAAGCCCGGTGTAATAGCTGTCGGAGGGGCCGAGGATGTGGATGCCGAAGAGCGGCGGCCGGGTGCCGCTCGGCTGGATCTGCGAGATGTGCCGCGGGCCGGTCGAGCCCACCTGCACGACATTGGCGATCCCGCGGGCGGTGCCGTCGCGCTGAAGGTCGAGCACCGAGATCCGGGCGCCGAGCTCGGTCTCGACCCGGCCGACCAGTTCGGCCGCAAGCAGCGAATGGCCGCCGAGATCATAGAAATTGTCGAGCGCGCCGACGTTGATGCCGCCGAGGGTGAGGGTCATCAGCCCGGCGATCTTCGCTTCGAGTTCGGTCATCGGCGCGTCGTCACCAGCGGCCGCGCGCGGCGCGGGGCGGCCGGGCTCGGGCAGCGCCTTGACGTCGATCTTGCCGCCGGCCGCGCGCGGGAAATCGTCGACGGCGACGATCTGCGGGCGCATCTGCGGCGACAGGCCGGACTGGGCCAGCCCGTTCAGCGCATCGAGATCGACCGCGGCGGCTCCGCCCTCGGGCAGCATCGCCCAGGCGAGAAGCCGCGCGGCCGGGGTGCCGGCCTCGCGCACCGCGGCGAGGACGCGCAGATCGGGCTGGGCCTTCTCGAGCACGCTCTCGACATGGCCGAGGTCGATGCGGAAGCCGCGCACCTTGACCTGGCGGTCCTTGCGGCCGAAGAAATCGACCTCGCCGTCTGCGCGCCAGGCGGCGCGGTCGCCCGAGCGGTAGACCCGGCCCTGGCCGCGAAAGGCGTCGTCGAGAAACACGTCGTCGGTCTTCTCGGGCAGGCCGAGATAGCCGAGGCCGACCGAGGGGCCGCCGATCCAGAGCTCGCCGGTGGCGCCGCGGGGCGCGAGGCTGCCATCGGGCGCGGCGATGTAGAGCCGCGCATGGTCGGTGGCGGACCCGATCGGGATGTCGCCCTCGGGCAGGTCCGGGGTGAGCTCGAAATAGGTGCAGGTGATCGCCGCCTCGGTCGGGCCGTAGCCGTTGAGGGTGCGCACCTCGGGTTGGTGGACCACCCAGGCGCGAACGATCTTGGGGTTGATCCGCTCGCCGCCGGTGTTCATCAACCGGACGCAATCGGGCAGGCGCTCGCCGCTCGACAGAAGGAAATCGGCGACGATGTGGTAGAAGGCGGTGGGCAGGTGGACCACCGTGGGCAACACGTCGTTGAGTTCGCGCAGGAAATCGGGTGCCGAGCCGGCGGCGACATCGCTGCGCAGGATCAGGGTCGCGCCGACGAGCAGGGTCGGCATGATCTCTTCGAGCGAGAAATCGAACGACAGCGAGATGAACTGGAACACCCGGTCTTCTGGCGTGAGACCGAAATAGCGGGTTGTCGCGGCGTTGTGGGTCGCGAGCGCGCGGTCGGGGATCATCACTCCCTTGGGCACGCCGGTGGAGCCCGAGGTGTAGATCACGTAGCACAGGCCCTCGGGATCGCGCCGGACCGGGGCGAAGGTCGCGTCGCCCGGCCGGGCGTCGGGCCGGACGGCCGTCGCGCCGGGGATGGCGGGCAGATCGCCCAGGGTGACGACCAGCCGCGCGGCGCTGTCGGTGACCATATGCGCCTTGACCGCGTCGGGGTAGCTCGGATCGACGGGGACGAAGGCGGCGCCGGTCTTCAGCACGGCGAACAGGGTGACGATATAGTCGAGGCTGCGGCCGAGGTTGATCGCGACGATCTCGCCGGGCGCGGCGCCGCCCTTTTGCAGCACGGCGGCAAGCGCGGTCGAGCGGGCTTCAAGCTCGGCATAGCTGAGGCTGCCGGGCTGGCCCGCGGACTGCACGGCGATGGCGTCGGGATCGCGCGCCACCGCCTCGGCGAAGCGGTCGAGCAGGTCGAAGGGCGCGGCCTCCTGCGCGGGCTCGCCGAGGGCCAGCAGTTCGGCGCGTTCGGCGGGGGTCATCATGTCGAGCGCCTGGACCGGGGTATCGGCGTCGGCATCGGCGATGGCGGCGAGGAGGGTCGCGAGATGGGCGAGCATCCGTTCGCCCTGGGCGGGCTTGACCAGGCCCGGATCGAACTCGAGTTCGAGTTTCATCTCGGTGTCGGCATAGGCCGAGACCGAGAACGGCATGTCGACTTCGTAGAACAGCTCGGCGCGGCGCCCGGTCCAGGTGGCGGCGCTGCGGCGGATCTGGGTGTCGAAGCTGCCATCGTCGACCTGAAGCACGCTGTCGAACAGATAGCTCGCGCCGTGGACCCCGCCCATGCGGCGGATCTCGGCGGCCGAGACCTGATCGTAGGGCCGCATCGCCTCGGCGTCACCGGCGAGGCGGGCGACGAGATCGCCGAGCCGGGTGTCGCGTCCGGCCCGGATGCGGATCGGCAAGGTGTTGATAAAACAGCCGGCGGCGTCGTTCGCGTCGCGCAGAAGGTCGCGGCCCGGGCGGGTCACCCCGATGACGATATCGGAGAGGTTGTACCAGCGCATCATCACGAGGCCCCAGGCGGCTTCGACGAGCGACTGGGGTGTGCCGCCGAGCGCGGCGGCGCGGGTGGTCAGGGCGGTGGTGGTCGCCGCGTCGAGGAAGGCCGCGCGGATCACGGGGCGCAGGTCGGCCTTGGTTTCGGCGCGGGTCGCGGTCAGGCCGAGCGGTTCGTAGCCCGCGAGATATTCGGCGAAATAGGCGCGAGCGTCCTCCGGCGGGGCCTCGGCGATGCGGTCGTAGAGACGGCGGAGCAGGTCGGCGGAGCGGGCGGGCGCCACCGGGGCGCCCCGGTCGAGGACGGCGAAGACATCGCGCAGGATGATCCCGAGGCTGGTGGCGTCGGTCAGTGCGTTGTGGCTCGTCACCACCATGATCGCGCGCGAGGGCGCGAGGCGGATCAGGGTGACGCGCCAGGGCGGCGAGGTCTCGAATTCGACGCCCCGGGCCCGGTTGGCGGCGAGGAAAGCGGCAAAATCGCTGTGCTGGACATCGGCCGACCGCGCCTGCCAGTCGATCTCGTCGATCGTCGGCGTGACGGTCTCGGCCACATGCTGTTCGGGACGGGTACGCTTGCGCCACTGGATCGTGCTGCGCAGCGCCGGATGGGCGTTCGCCGCCGCCGCCCAGGCCTGGGCGAAATCGGCCGACTTGGGCACTGACGCCTCGAGATGGACGACGGCCTGGATGACATGCATCCACGGGCGGCCCGTCGGCGCGCTTTCGTAGTGCATCCAGGCCTGCATGGGAGACAGCGCGAAGCCGGTACCACTCGTCAACTCGATATCTTTCATGTGCATCGTTTCGCGTTCGTCGTTGGGTGCGGCGCGCCCCGTCCGCGCGGCCGCGGCGGCGGGAGGCCCACCCATAACAGCGACGACCCTAGATGCAAACTCGGGTTGAAATTAGGGAAACACTGTGGCGTTTAGGGTTTGATTTCGAACATCGGGTAGACAAATTCACCACCCCCGGGCCGCGAAGTCCGCGTGGAGGGGCGGTTTCGCACCGCACCGCGGGCGCGCCGGCGCGAATCCCCCCCGGGGTCGCCGCGGCGTGGCGCGGCCGGCCTTCGGCCCGGATCAGACCGAGACACTCTCCAGCAGCGCCTCGCGGCTGATCTCGGCCTTGGTGCCGGCGGCGATCACCTCGCCGCGGCGGAGCACGGTGAACCGGTCGGCGAGGTCATAGGCGAAATCGAAATACTGCTCGACCAGCACGATGGCCATGCGGCCCTCGGCGCGGAGCTTCTTGATCACCTCGCCGATCATCTGAATGATGTTGGGCTGGATGCCCTCGGTGGGCTCGTCCATCAGGAGGAGCTTGGGCCGCGTGATCAGCGCCCGGGCGATGGCGAGCTGCTGCTGCTGGCCGCCGGACAGATCGCCGCCGCGGCGGTTCTGCATCTCCTTCAGCACCGGGAACAGCTCGAACATCTCGTCGGGCACGGCGTGGTCGGATTTCGGCAGGGTCGAGAAGCCGGTCTCGAGGTTCTCGCGCACGGTGAGCAGCGGGAAAATCTCGCGGCCCTGGGGCACGAGGGCCACGCCCTTGCGGGCGAGCTGGTGGGGGGAGAGCACCCCCAGCGTCTCGCCGTCGAGCGACACGCTGCCGCCCGAACGGTTGTGCCGTCCGGAGATCGCGCGGATGAGGGAGGTCTTGCCGACCCCGTTGGTGCCCATCACGCAGGTGACCTCGCCGGTGGCGGCTTCGAGATCGACGCCGTGGAGGATCTGGGAATGGCCGTAGTGCAGGGTGAGGTTTTCGACTTTCAGCATGACGGGGTCTCCTGGGTGCGAGCCCCGGCGCGCGCCGGGGTGGCCAAGCCGCGTGTGCGGCGCGTCTCGCGAGGGGGCATCGTGGTTCGGCGGCCCATGGTCAGCGCCCCAGATACACGTCGATCACCTGCTGGTTGGCGGTGACGTGGTCGAGCGAGCCCTCGGCCAGCACCGAGCCCTCGTGCAGCACCGTCACCCGGCAATCGAGCCGGCGGATGAATTCCATGTCGTGTTCGACCACGACGACGGCGCGGGTCTTGGCCGCCTCGACCAGGATCTCGGTGGTGTGCTCGCGTTCGGCCGGCGTCATGCCGGCGGCGGGTTCGTCGACCAGGAGGAGGCGCGGCTCCTGGGCGAGCAGCATGCCGATCTCGAGCCATTGCTTCTGGCCGTGGCTGAGCTCGCCCGACTTGCGGGCCAGTTCGCCGGCGAGGCCGATCTCGCCGGCCAGTTCGGCGACCCGGGCGAGGTCGTCGGCCGCCGCCTTCCAGAACAGTACGCGCCAGGGCCCGCGCTCCTTCTTCAGCGCCATGAGCAGGTTTTCCTGCACGGTCTGATCTTCGAACACGGTGGGTTTCTGGAACTTCCGGCCGATACCCTCGCGGGCGATCTGGGCCTCGGACATGCGCAGGAGCGAGCGCTGCATTTCGCCCCAGAGCACCTTGCCCTCGTCGGGCCGGGTTTTGCCGGTGACGATGTCCATGAAGGTGGTCTTGCCGGCGCCGTTGGGGCCGATGATGGCGCGCAACTCGCCGTCGCCGATCGAGAACGAGAGGTTGTTGATCGCACGGAAGCCGTCGAAGGTGACGGACACGCCGGACACTTCGAGAAGCGCGCTCATTCCTCGGCCTCCTTCTCGCGCAGCGAGCCGAGATCCGGCCCGAGATCGGCGCCGTGGCGTTTCGGCGCGCGGCGGCCGGTGAAAATGTCGAACAGCCCGCCGATGCCTTGCGGGGCAAACAGGGTGACGGCGACGAAGGAAAGGCCGAGCAGGATCGTCCACCAGTCGACCCAGGAGATCGTGTAGAAGCCGAGGTCGACGTCGGGCGCCTGGCCACCGGTGAACCAGCTCGAAACGAGCGAGACGAAGACCGCCCCGATCACCGCGCCGTAGAGCCGGCCCCGGCCGCCGATGGCGACCCAGACGGCCAGGTAGATCGACGCGATGGGCGCGATCTCGGCCGGGTTGATGATCCCGGCCTGGGGATAGTAGAGCGCGCCCGCGACGCCAGCGATCATCGCGGTGACGGTGAACAGGAAGAGCTTGTAGCCCTCGACCGAGTAGCCGAGGAAGCGCACCCGCGCCTCGTTGTCGCGGATGCCGCGAATGACCGAGCCGAACTTGCCCGAGACGATCCAGGCGGCGAAGACATAGCCGATGGCCAGCGCCAGAGCCGAGGCCCAGAAGAACCAGACCGAGAGCACCGATTGCGGGACGGTGTTGAGGTGGGGGATGTTCTGGAGGCCCGAGAGGCCGTTGTTGCCGCGGAGGCCGGAATCGTTCTGGAACAGGTAGAGCGAGAGCGCCAATGTCATCGCCTGGGTGAGGATCGAGAGGTAGACGCCGGTGACGCGCGAGNNGCGGAAGGCGAGCCAGCCGAAGACGAGGGCGAGCAGGCCCGGGACGGCAACCACGAGGACGAGCTGGATCGCGAGGCTGTCGGCGAAGGCCCAGACGACGGGAAAGTCGGACGAGCCGACGACGCCGAAGATCTGGGTGCCGATGGCGTCGACGATCTCGGCGTCGGTGGGCGGGATCGGCGCCGAGGCCAGCGAGCTTTCGACGATCTGGCGGGTGCGCTCGTACATCAGCCACATGCCGATCATGTAGCCGCCGAGACCGAAGAAGGCGAAATGGCCGAGGCTGAGGATGCCGGCATAGCCCCAGACCAGGTCCATCGCCACGGCCACGAGGGCGAGGGTGAGCGTCTTGCCCAGCGTCTTCACGAAGCTCGTCGAGATCAGGCCCATGCCGTATCCGTGCGAGGCCACGGTGACCGCGATGGTAAAGGCGGCGAGAACCGCGAGGAAGACCATCACCGAGGGGGTCTTGAAGAGGAAACTACGCTGCATGGCGATGCTCCCGGCGGGCGCGTCCGGACCCGAGGTCGGTCTTCTCCGGGCGATGCGCCCCGGCACGGGTTGAAATGTCGGTCATGGTCAATCCCCCGCCGCCCGGCCCTTCAGCGCGATGATGCCGCGCGGGCGGAACTGGATGAAGATGATGATGAAGATGATCATGTAGGTCTGGGCGGCCAGCGTGTTCGACGGGTTCAGCCATTCGATGCCCTTCTGCAACGTGCCGATGAGGCCGGCGCCGAGCAGCGTGCCCCAGATGTTGCCGACGCCGCCAACCACAACGGTCATGAAGCTCTGGACGATGTAATCGGAGCCGAGCTCGGAGGTGACCTTGGCGAACAGGCCGATGGCGACGCCGGCGATGCCGGCAATGCCGGAACCGAGGCCGAAGGCGAGCATGTTGACGCGGCCGGGGTTGATGCCCATCGCCGCCGCCATGCCGGGGTTCTGGGTCACCGCGCGGGTTTCGAGCCCCAGCCGGGTCTTTTTCATGATGAACAGGAACAGGCCGAGGAACATCAGCGCGAGGACGAAGATCGCGATGCGGATGTAGGAGATCGAGACCACGTCGTTCATCACCCAGGCGCCGCCGAGCCAGTCGGGCGCGGTGAGCGGGCGGGCCTGGGTGCCGAAGATGTTCTTGAACAGCTGCTGCAGCGCGATCGAGATGCCGAAGGTGGCGAGCAGGGTTTCGAGCGGGCGGTGGTAGAGGTGGCGGATCACCAGCCGTTCGAGCGCGACGCCGGCCAGGAAGGTGACGGCGAAGGCAAGCGGGATGGCCACCGCGATCGAGGCGGTGTGGTTGGGCACGTATTGCTGAACCACATAGCCGGTGTAGGCGCCCATCATGATGAATTCGCCATGGGCCATGTTGATGACCCCCATCACGCCGAAGGTGATGGCGAGACCGATGGCGGCGAGGAAATAGATCGAGGCGAGCGAGAGCGCGTCGAGCCCGAGGTCGAAAGCCTGATTGAGCCCGACCCGGGTGGCGATCCGGGTGAGCGCGCCGCGGGCCGCGTCGGTGACGCCCGGATCGGGTTCGGCATAGACCAGGGCGAAGCTGTGGGCGTCGAGCGCGGCGTCGATGGCCTCGTCGGTGAGGTAGGGCGGCACGAGGCCGGCGGCGGCCAGCGCGGTATAGGCGGCGACGCGCTGTTCGGGGGCGGAGAGCTCGGCCACGGGCACGCCGCCGACCACGCCTTCGTCGATGTTTTCGATGAGCGCCGCGCGCACCGCTTCGGCGGAGATCCGGGGCGGGGCCAGGCCGGCGTCCGACAGCATCGCGTAGGCGGCTTCGCGCGGCAGGGCGTCGGAGCCGGGGCGGAGCTTGCGGGCGATGTTGGTGGCCTCCGGCGGCTCGCCCTCGAAGACTTCGAGCGTGGTGGCCACGAGCGGGTTGAGCACGCCGCGCACATCGAGCCCGGTGTCGCCGGCCATGTCGCCGATGGCGGCGATGCGGGCCTCGGGATCGGGATCGTAGGAAATCGTCAGCAGCCGTTCGAGCCGCTGTTTGCGGGCCTTGAGGCCCGGGTCTTCCTCGGGCTCGATCGAGGCGCGCAGCGGCACCAGAAGATCGGCGTTGGCGTCGCGTTCGAGCGAGGTAAGCGCGTCGGCGCGCTTGGCGCGGGACGGATCGTTGAGCTGGAAGGTGACGAGCGCGGTGCCGATCAGGGCGCGGATGCCGGAATTGGGCTTGAGCTGGTCGATGTCGGCCTTGTCGGCGGTGCCCGCCGCCTCGCCGGTGTCGAAATCAATGAGCGTGTAGGCGCTGCCCTCGGCCTTCTCGGCGCGAAAGAACAGCCCGTCGGATTTGCGCTGCCACATGTCCTTGGCCTGCCAGGCTTCGAGCACCGCCTGGGCCTGGGGAAGCCCGGACGTGGCGACCGCGTCGATCGCCGGGCCGATGGTCTTGCGCGAGCTCTTCTCGATCGCCTCGAGATGGGTCTGAAGGATCGTCTGGATCGGCCCGAGCGCGGGCGCGGGCGCGATCTCCGCCGGGGTCGCGCTCTCGGTCGGGGCCGGGCTCGGCACCTCGGTCTGGGCCTGCGCCGCGGACACGAGCAAGAGCGCCCAGAGGACGACAAGGAAGATCCGTTTCAGCATGTGTTCGCGCCTGCCCCCGGAGTGGGGCGGCGGGGAAGACCCCGCCGCCTGTCGTTCAATCAGTAGTTCGACTCGATCTGCACGCAGGTCTTGGTCTCGGTGTTGTACATGCCGCACTGGAGGTCTTTCCAATCCGACTCGAGCACCGCGGATTCCGGCAGGTAGTCGGTCCAGGCGTCGCCCGGGACCGGCTCGGTCTCAGAGATGATGTCGAACTGGCCGTCGGCCAGGATCTCGCCGATCAGCACCGGCTTCGAGAGGTGGTGGTTGGTGCCCATCACCGCGGTGCCGCCGGTGAGGTTCGGGAATTCCTGACCCCACATCGCTTCGCGCACGGCGTCGACATCGGTGGTGCCGGCGGCGGTGACCGCGTTCACCCACATGTTGAAG
>JAGRMO010000337.1 GCA_020441205.1 Maritimibacter sp. | reverse complement strand
CTACGCCGAGGCGGGCGAGGAAGGTCGCGCAGCGCAGGACAGGCTGGCGCAGATCGCCCGCGACGGCGGCAATGTCGAGGAATTCGGCGGCGGTTGGCGTCTGCGCGACCTCGTCCGCGCGCTCCGGCCGCACCAATGGGTCAAGAACGTGCTGGTGTTCCTGCCGATGATCGCGGGCCACGCCTTCAGCCTCGGCAACGTGCTGTGGAGCCTCCTCGCCTTCCTGGCCTTCGGCCTTGTTGCCTCGGCCGTCTACGTGCTGAACGACCTTGTCGATCTGCAGGCCGACCGCCGACACCCGACCAAGCGCAACCGCCCCTTCGCCTCCGGCGCCCTTTCGCTCGCCGCCGGAACCTGGATGTTTCCGATCCTGCTCGCCGCCGGGCTCGGGCTCGCGGCCGTGGGCGGCGCGGCGTTGTTCGGCGTGATGGCGTTCTACACCCTGACCACCACCGCCTATTCGCTGAAACTGAAGGGCACGCTCGGCGCCGACATCCTGCTGCTCGCGGTGCTCTACACCCTCAGGATCATCGCCGGCGCCGCCGCGACCGGGATCGCGCCCTCGATGTGGCTCCTGAGCTTTTCGGTCTTCCTGTTCCTCTCGCTCGCCGCGGTGAAGCGCCTTTCGGAGCTCGTCCATATCGAGGCCGAGGGCGACCAGCGCCGCGCCAAGGGCCGGGCCTACACCGTCGAGGACCGCCCGGTGGTGGCGATGATCGCGACCAGCGCGGGCTTCCTCTCGGTGCTCGTGCTCGCGCTCTATATCGATTCGCCCGAGGTCAGCGGGCAATATGCCCGCCCCGAGATCCTCTGGGGCCTCGGCCTCGGTCTGCTCTACTGGATCAGCCGCACCGTGCTGCTGGCCCATCGCGGCCATGTCGACCAGGACCCGGTAGTCTTCGCCCTGACCGACCGGGTGAGCCAGGTGACCGGCCTCGTCTTCGTCCTCGTGTTCATCGCCGCGGTAATTGGCTGAGGCGAGGGATTCGGCCCGGGCGACGGGGCCGCGGCTGCGTCACTCGACCGCAGCCGGGCTGGCCCTCGCGTGGATTCCCGCCGAAAATGTGCAAGCCCGGCGGATATCCGCCCAGGATTCCGGCCCGCTTATCCACAGAGCAGGTCGAATTATTGTCATATTAAACGTTTCTTGTTACCCGCCGAGACATGACAGTGAATGGAACCCCCGGACGTCGCGCCGATGCGACGCCCCCCGCGCGGCTGCATCCCGTCGCCCGCGCCGGCCTTCTGACCGGCGGCGCCCTGGCCGGTTTGGCCCTCTCCGCCGCCGCTGGCTTCACCTTAGTCGGTCTGATGTTCCCCCGGACCGGCCTGCCCGGAACCGGCGGCGCCCCGATGGAAACGGCCGCCCTCGCCCCCGCCGATCCGGTGCTTGCGCCGGTGGTGACGCCGGAATTGCGCGCCACCTTCGCCCCCGTGCCGCACCGCATGACCGCCTCGGGCGAGACCGAAACGGAGACCGCCATGGCCCGACCGGGGCTCGACGTGCCGGTGAAGCAGCCCGCACCTGCGCTGGACGCTGCCCCAGGCCGCGTCGAGGCCGCCGCGGCCGAACCGCCGGCAGCAGCCGTGCCGGAAGCGACCCGGCCGGTGATCGACATGGTCGCCGCCTCGAAATCCATGCCGGATGCACTCCTCGAGGTGCTGGCTGCGGGCGGAGACGGCACCGAGCCCGAGCTCACCGATCCGGTGACCTCGATCGTCGCCACGTCCGCCGATGCGCAGGAGGTCGTGACCGACCCCGACGATGTCGTCGCCCCCGCCGCCGAACGCTTCGCCCTGCTGGCCGACGACGACGCCGAGACCCGGCTCGATGCCGGTCTCTTCCTGCGCCCGCGCCAGATCGCGGCCGCCCGGACCCCCGCCGCCACCGGTCTGCCGGACGCGGCCGCGCCGAACGCCGCGCAGGTCAACGCCAATTCGGCCTCGGCCATCCCGGCGGAAGAACTCGAGCGGCTGACGGGCGACATCGTCGCCGCGCTCAAGACC
>JAGRMO010000111.1 GCA_020441205.1 Maritimibacter sp. | reverse complement strand
GCTCGATCCCGTCGAGCTTGAGCAGCATCGCCGCCATCGTCGGCACCAGCGGGAAGCCGGTGGCGCGTTCCTCGGCGAGCCGCTCGAGAATGGCGTAGGGGAAGGTGAAGCTCTTCTCCAGCACCAGGGTCGCCCCGGTGCTGACCGCCATCAGGATCTGGTAGAGCCCGTAGTCGAACGAGATCGGCAGCACGCTGAGGACGATGTCGTCCTCGGTCTTCTTGAGATAGGTGATGATCGCCCTCGCCGCGGTGACGACGTTGAGATGCGTCATCATCACGCCCTTGGGCATACCGGTGGAGCCCGAGGTATAGACCAGCATCGACAGATCGATGTTGATCCCGGGCTCGCCGATCAGCGCGCCCTGCGTGTCCAGAGCGGCCTCGTAGCTGAGCGTGCGGGGCGCGATGCTGTTGTCCTTGCCGCCGACCCGGATCGCCAGCCCCACCGAAGGGGCATGTGTGATCGCCTCGGCGGCGATGGCGTCGAGCTTCGCCTCGCTCACCACCGCTTTCGCTTCGCAGTTGTTGAGGATGAAGGCGAGCTTGTCGGCCTTGGTCGAAGGGTTGACCGGCGAGAACACCGCGCCGGCCTTCTGCGCCGCGAAGATCGCCACCACCGCCTCGAGCCGGTTGCCCATGAAGATGATGACCCGGTCGCCCGGCCCGATCCCTTCCTGCGCGAACCGGACGGCGAGCCGGTCCGAGGCTTCGTCGAGCTCGCGATAGGACATCCTGACGCCGTCCGCGACCAGTGCGATCTTGTCCGGCAGCCGTCGCGCCGTATCGGTCAGGAAATTCTCGACCCGCATCTCGGTTCCGCTCCCCTAGGGCGCCTTCAGGAGGCCTTGCTCAGCTGGGCGATATCGACCCCGCCCTTGGCTTCGAGCCGGGAGGCGACGAAGGCCGCGATCCGGTTTAGGCTGTCGAGGTTGGCCGGCACCATCGCGCTGTCTTCGATCTCGATCTCGAACCGCTCTTCGAGATAGGACACCAGCTCGAGGATCGAGGTCGAATCGATGATATCCGCGTCGAGCATCGACATTTCGGCGTCGAGCTCGTCGGGATCGTCGGAAAAGGTCAGGTTCTCGGCGATGAAGACGCGCACATCCTTGGTGATGATGGCCTTCAGGTCGTCGGTGTTCGGGTTCGACATGGCGTTCTCCTTGATGTCTTAAGCGATTTTTTCTTGAGGTTGGGTCTGGCGGCCGGCGCTGGTGAAGGACTTGCTCCACAGCTGCGTCGAGAGGATCCCGACGAAGGCCATGTTGTCGCGGAAGCCGAGCGGCTTGCCGGTGGCGCATTTGGCCCTGAGCTGGCCGACGGCGCGCGGGTTGAAATGTCCGGTCGCCTCCAGCGCCTGCGGCGACAGCACGTCGTCGACATAGGCGGGCGCCGCGGGGCCGGTGAACGACGGGCTGTCGGGAGCCCGGTAGGGCTGCTTGGGCCGGTTGCCGATTTCGGGCGGCAAGAGATCGGCCATCGCCTGGCGCAGGATGTGCTTCTCGCGCAGCCCGAGGATCTTCTGCTCGGGCGGGATCGTCGCGGCAAACTCGACGAGCCGGTGGTCGAGGAACGGGAACCGCCCTTCGACCGAGTTCGCCATCGACATCCGGTCGCCTTGCGACGACAGGATGTAGCCCGGCAACAGCAGCCCGGCTTCGAGGTACTGCGCCTGCGACAGCGGATGCCAGCGGGTGAATTCCTTGGGCAGGCTGTCGCGCAGCTCTTCGAGCGCGTCGTAGCCCTTGAGCTCGGCCTTGAGCTCGCTCGAGAAAAACACTTTGGCCCCGCCGGTGGTGCGGAACCGCGGCAGGTGCGAATAGAGCGGGTCGTCTAGACTGCCGAGGCCGACGTTGAAGAAAGCTTCGAGATAGGCCTGCGACTGGTTCTGCAGGCCGGGCAGGTAGGGGTAGAGCCGCTTGAACAAGAGGGGCCGCACCTGCGACCCGGGCTGGCGGGCGCAGAACCGGCGCAACTTCGCTTCCTTGAAGATGTCGTAGCCGGCGAACACCTCGTCGGCGCCCTCGCCGGTGAGCACCACCTTGTAGTCGCGCGAGCGTACCAGCTTCGACAGCGCGTAGAGCGGCGCGGGCGCCGTGCGCAGGATCGGCCGCTCGGTATGGCGCACGACATCGGGGAACATCTCGCCGATCATCGCCCGGGTGACGGACGTGGCCTCGTGATCGGTGCCCAGCGCCTTGACCATCTGCTGCTGGAACGCGGTCTCGTCGAACTCGTCGTCCTCGAACCCGACCGAGAAGGTGCGCAGCTGCGTCGGCGCGATCTGGTTGATCGCCGCGGTGATGATCGAGCTGTCGAGACCGCCGCTGAGATAGGCCCCCACCGGCACGTCGGAGCGCAGCCGGATCCGGGTGGCGTCGGTCAGAAGTTCGGCGAGCGTCTCGGCCACCTCGGACGAGGCGCGCAGGTCGAGCGCCGCCCGGTCGTCGAAATCGGGATAGTCGAGCCGCCAGTAGGCCCGGGTCCGAATGCCCTTCGCATCGGCCACCAGCACATGGCCCGGCGGCAGTTCGGAGACGTTCTTGAACGGCGTGCGCGGCGCGAGCGGGAACCACAGGGTGAAGATCTGGTCGAGCGCGAAGGGATCGAGCTCGGCCTCGATGCCGGGCACCGCAAGCAGCGCCTTCACTTCGGAAGCGAAATAGAACCCGTCGCGCGCCTGGGTGTAGAACAGGGGCCGCACGCCCATCCGGTCGCGCGCGAGCAGCAGCTTCTGCTGCCGCCGATCCCACAGGCCGAAGGCGAAATCGCCGTTCAGGTGATCGACGCAATCCTCGCCATAGGTCTCGTAGAGCCTCAGGATCACCTCGGTATCGGACTTGGTGCGGAAGCTCACCCCGCGCGCGATCAGATCGTCGCGGATTTCGATGAAGTTGAAGATCTCGCCGTTGAAGGTGAGGGTGACGCTGTCGTCCTCGTTGCTCATCGGCTGGGTGCCGCCGGCAAGGTCGATGATGCTGAGCCGCGCATGGCCGAAGGCGCAGCCGGGCTCGGTATGGAAGCCGTGGCCATCGGGGCCGCGGTGCTCGAGCGTCGCCGTCATCGCGCTCACGCGGGCGCGCTGCACCGCTTCCGGGTGGTCAGACAGAAATCCAGCAATTCCACACATGTCAGAGTGGTTCCTTCAATTGGGCCGTTGTCACGATCAGTCGGCGAAACTGCGGGCGGCCCTATCGGCGCGCTGGCAGGAAGCCTAAGGCAAGAACGCTACGCACGGCCGCGGACCTGCGCGGAAAATTTTTTCTCGAAACGGCACATCACATCCTTCGCCCTTTTGCCCCATGGCGGCTGCGGTCGTGGTCGGAAAACCCTTACCTCGCGACACCTCGTCTTCGCAAGGCGCCGCCGGCGTTACCCTGAATAAGCCAGGCCCTGCAGCCCGGGGTTTTGCTATAAAAAACCGTCGCTCTTCAGGGGGTTCGAGGTCATCCCGGCACACGCCCAACTTGCTGTTACACTCAACGTTCGCCCCACGCTTTCGCCGAAAAATGTGTCAGAAGTTTGGAGGATCTGCGCGATATCCGAGGGATCGACATCGGATGGGACACAATTCGATTCTGCCGGCCGGTTCGGACCGGTCCGGGGCGCCGTAGAGGCCGCGCCGGCGCGCCCGGAACCCGGCTCCGGCGAAGATTATTTTCTCGTTACAACGCACTGGCAACCGGCCTTGCGAATAAAGACGAAAGCCCACACGGCGCGAGGTCGGTTCGAAAAATATAAACGATCCTTCCGAATCCTGTTCCATTGATGCGCGAGCGCGGACGGATGTCGCGCGATGCCGTCCGCGGCCGGGCGCTCCGGGGCGAAGCCGCCGCGGCTTTCGACATTGCGACGCCCGGTTCGGTCGCCCATTCGGCGGATGTCGCGGGGCCGCACCCCGGCGCGACCGGGCGAGAATCGGGGCCGCCATCCTCTCCTGTGGTCGTTCACCCGATCTTCATCTGTTCCCGGATAATGGACCTTCTACCCGTGCGCTGGCTGCGCGCGGCCAACAGAGGAGTATCCGACGCATGTTCATCCCCACCCGCCGTCTCGCCGCCGCCGCCGTGTCGTTCGCCTGCGCCGCCGCACCGGCCGCCGCGAGCGACGATCAGGCCGCGATGCAGGCCTTCCTCGACGCCAATCTCCGCGGCTTCGCCGAAGCCCCCGAGATTGTCTCCGCCGTCGCGGCCCAGAATGCGATCACGGCCGGCTACGACCAGGCCGAGATCGACGCGCTCGACCAGACCTGGCGGGCCGAAGTCGGCGCGGTCGACACGCCGCTCATCTCCGGCGTGCTCGACAACCAAGCCTCCGATTTCCTCCGCGCCCGGATCGAGGCCGGCAAGGGCAGCATCACCGAAGTCTTCGTGATGGATGCCCGCGGCCTCAACGTGGCCACCGCGCTGGTGACGTCGGATTACTGGCAGGGCGACGAGGAGAAATTCTACGAGACCTTCGCCAAGGGCCCGGACGCGACCCATTTCGGCGAAGTCGAACGCGACGAGTCGACCGGAATCTACCAGGCCCAGATCTCGTTCACCCTCACCGATCCCGCCACCGGCGTGCCGATCGGGGCGATGACCGTGGGCGTCAACGCCGAGGCGCTGTTCTAGTCCTTGCGACACAACCAACCAACGGGGCGCGCCATGGCAGACACCGATGTGACCAGACCGCCGAAGCGTTTTCGGCTGAATTCCATCTTCATCAAGGTCGCCGGCCTGTTCGCCGTGGCCGCGGTGGCGCTCACTGGCTTCATGGCCGTCAAGGCAGGCCAGTCGATGCGCCAGATTGTGATTGCCGAGATCCAGGACGCGGGCCGGGACGTCAACCAGATCGCCACCGGCAATCTTACCGGCGCCATCCGGTTCGCCGATGCCGGCCCGATAGCGGACCAGATCGGCGCACTGACCGAGGAGGCAGGCGCCGAAACCGTCTACGGGCTCGCGCTCGATGCCTCGGGCGCGGTGATAGCCGCGGGCGGGCCGCGACCCGATCTCGAGCCCGGCCTCACCGAGATCGCCCGCGAGGCTCTGGCCACCGGCGCCCCCGCGGGCTCGCCCGACGGCGCCCTGGTCGCCACTCCGGCGATGTTCGGCGGCAAGGTGGTCGGCGCCTTCGCCACCGCGACCACAGCCGAGTTCGCCCTCGCCGGAGCCCGCGCCGCCCAGGACAGGGTGACGCTGATCGCGCTCGCCATCGTCGCCCTCGGCATCGGCGCGATGATCGCGGCGGTGCGCTATCTGATCGCTCGCCCGATCGCCCGGCTGACCTGGACGCTCGACGAGATTACCCGCGGCAACCTCGACGTTTCGGTGCCGGATCGCACCCGCGGCGATGAACTCGGCCGCATCGCGACGGCGATGGAACGGCTGCGCGGCGCGCTCGCTGAGGCCGCTGTGGCGAAGACCGAGAACCAGTTCCGCGGCGCCGCCTTCCACGCCTCGGCGGCCGCGATGATGATGGTCGACCGGGCGGGAAGCGTTACCCATGCCAACGAAGCCCTCCAGCAGCTGCTGGCGCGCCACGCGGACGGGTTCGCGTCGCTCGGTCTGCGGCCCGCCGCGGGCGCGATCATCGGCGTCGACCTCGCGAGTTGCTTCCCCGAGGCATCCCGGCGCGAGGTGGCCGCTGCCCTCGCCGCGCCGGAAACCCTGCCGCGCCGGGTTCAGGTCGCGCTCGGCGAGGTGCGGCTCCAGGTCTTCCTCTCGACCGTCGAGGACGAGGACGGCGGCCAGATCGGCTTCGTCGCCGAATGGCAAGACATCACCGAAAGCAATCTCAACGCCGCCGTCCTGGCCGCGCTCGACGCGGGCCAGCTCCGCGCCGATTTCTCGACCGACGGCGCGCTGATCGCGGGCAACGCCGGTCTGCGCGCCGCCTGGGGCATCGCCGCCGACGCCTATTCGGCCCTGCCACGCCTGCCCGATGTTCCCGATCTCGCCGAGGCCTTTCGCGATATCCGGGCCGGCACGCCGGTCATTGGCGTCTTCCCGGGGCTTGTCACGCGCGACGGCGCCCCGGTGCTGACCGATGGCGTCTTCGCCCCGGTCAAGGACGAGACCGGCCAGATCACCCGCATCGTGCTGATCGGCAGGGACGTGACCGAGACCCAGGCCAGCCTGAAGCGCGCCGAGGCCGACCGCGCCGAGATGCTGGTGGCCCAGGCCAGCGTGGTCAACGAGCTGCGCCGCGGCCTCGGGCGTTTGCGCGACGGCGATCTGACGGTACGGATCGAAAAGGCCTTCGGCGCCGACTACGAGCAGCTCCGCGCCGATTTCAACCTCGCGGTCGCCCATCTGCTCGAGGCGATGACCGGCGTGATCGAGAACGCGGGCCAGATCCAGGGCGAAGCGGCCGAGATTTCCAACGCCGCCGACGATCTGTCGCAACGCACCGAACGCCAGGCCGCGACCCTCGAGCAGACCGCTTCCGCGCTCGACCAGCTCACTTCCTCGGTCCGTTCCGCCGCCGACGGCGCCGAACATGCCAACAAGCTCGCCCGCGACGCCGGCGTCAATGCCGAGACTTCGGGCGCCATCGTGCGCGAGGCCGTCGCGGCGATGGGGGCGATCGAGACCTCGTCGGAACAGATCGCCAAGATCACCGATGTGATCGACGACATCGCCTTCCAG
>JAGRMO010000110.1 GCA_020441205.1 Maritimibacter sp. | reverse complement strand
CTGCTTGGCCGACTGCGCGGCGATCCGGCCCATTTCGACGGGCGGCACGGCTTCGTAGAACGCGTCGCCGACTTGCGGCGCCCCGGCTCCGGCCGGGTCGATCCGCACACCATCGCGCACCCAGAATTCGTCACGCCCCTGCTTGGCCGGCTCGAAATACTGCTTCGCCTGCGCGGCAGTCAGCTCGGCCTGGTAGTTCTCGAGAAGCTCGTCCTCGACCACGGTGCGCACGCGGGTGAAGCTGGCGCGCCCGGTCTTGCGGTCGATCTTCACGCGGATGTCCATCTCGGCGCCGTAGCGGCTCTTGGCGGCGCGGGCGAGGCTCTCTTCCATGGCCTCGATCACGAGGCCCGGGTCGATCATCTTCTCGCGCGCCACCGCCTCGGCGGTCTGCAGCAGTTCAAGCTGGTTGGCAGAAGTAATCGCCATGGGTCAGTCCTCCTCAGAACCGTCGTCGGTTTGAACTTCGTCGAATTGGGTTTCGTCGATCTCGCCCGCATGTTTGCGCTGGCGGAGCGTTTCGGTGATGAGCTCGTCGGTCAGAACGAGCTTGGCGTCGGCGATGAGGTCGAAGGTGAGCCCGATGGTCACGGTCTCGCCCGCCTCCTCGATCTCGATCAGCACTTCGTCGCCCTCGGTGCCGGCGAGGACGCCCTTGAAGCGCTTGCGGCCGTCGATCAGCTCGGCGGTTTCGAGCTTGGCGACGTAACCGTCCCAGGTGTCGAAATCCTTGAGCCGGGTGAGCGGCCGGTCGATCCCGGGGGAGCTGACCTCCAGCGTGTAGTTCTCGTCGATCGGGTCTTCGACGTCGAGCACGGCGCCAACGGCGGTGTTGATCGCGGCCAGATCGTCGACCTCGATGCCGCCCTCGGGCTTCTCGGCCATGATCTGCAACGTGGGCGTGTTGCCCCCCATCAGGCGCAGGCGCACGAGCTCATAGCCCATGCCCTCGATCACGGGGCGCAGGATCTCGACGAGGCGCTGGTCGGTCGACGTCTTGGCGACGAGGTCGGTCATAGGGTTCGTTCAGACACAAAAAAACGGGCCAGCGGGCCCGTTGCGGTTTCCGGTGGAGCCTCGGGGGTGGAAGCCGAAGCGCCGCTGTTGAGGGCGATATAGGGGGGATCGGGCGCCGGTGCAAGGAAAAGCTGTCAGTGGGGCTTCTTCGCGATCAGGAACAGCGCCGCGCGGGCTTTCGGTTGCCAGTCTTCCTCGATCGCGAAACCGGCGCCGGTCATCTTGGCGCGAAGCTCGTCCTCGGTGAAATAGGCAAGCTGCGGCAGGCGGCCGATCTTCTGGCCGAGCGGGGCCAGGAGCTTGAGCGGCCAGATCCGGCCCAAGCAGGCGGTCGAGGTGACGAGATAGCCGCCGGGTTTGAGCGCGCGGAAGGCCTTGGCGATGGTGGCGTTGGGATCGGGCAGCAGGTGGAGAATCGACAGGCCGAGCACCATGTCGAGGCTGCCCGGGGCCAGCTCCATCCGGTCGAACTCGGCGACCTCGAAGCTCAGGTTCTCCGGCACCGGCCCCCTGCCCTTCGCGATGGCGATCATCTCGGCGGAGAAATCGGTGGCGCGGTAGTGCTTCACGTGGGGGGCGTGGTGGCGGGCGGTGCCGCCGGTGCCGCAGCCGAATTCCAGCACCTCCATGTCGGGCCGCAGCCGCGCCCGGGTGAGCTCCAGCTTGCGGGCATAGGCGGCTTCGTCGGAGATCGGGGAAGCTGCGTATTTCGCGGCGATCCGGTTCCAGAAGGCCGCAGGCTCCGCCATGGCTCAGAAGCCCAGCGCCGGGCCCTCGCCCGCGAGCCGGTCCATCGTGCGGACGAGTTCGGAGGCGATGCCGGGCTCGGACACCGCATGGCCCGCGCGGGGCACCATGCGCAGTTCGCTCGCGGGCCAGGCGTGGTGCAGCGCCCAGGCGGAATGCGGCGGGCAGATCATGTCGTGGCGGCCCTGCACGATGGTGCCGGGGACGCGCGCGATGCGTGGCATGTTGGCCATGATCTGCTGGCCCGCGTCGAGGAAGGCCTTGTTGATGAAATAGTGGTTCTCGAGTTTCGAGAAGGCGAGCGCGTAGTCGGCCGGGCTTTCGATATGCGCGCCGTCGCTGTCGATCGAGGCCAGCGCGTTCTCCCAGGCGGCCCAGGCGCGGGCGTGGACGACTTCCTCGGCGCGGTCGCCGGAAAACAGCCGCTTGTGATAGGCGGCGATCATGTCGCCACGCTCGGCATAGGGGATCGGCTCCTGGAAGCGGGCCCAGAGATCGGGCCAGAACCTTCCGGCGCCGCCGCCGTAGAACCAGTCGAGCTCGCCGTCGGTGGCGAGGAAGACGCCGCGCAGCACGAGAGCCGCGACCCGGTCGGGGTGGGCCTGGGCGTAGACGAGGCCCAGCGTCGCGCCCCAGCTGCCGCCGAAGACGATCCAGCGGTCGAGCCCGAGGGTCGTGCGGATACGCTCGATATCGCTCACCAGGTGCCAGGTGGTGTTGGCCTCGACGCAGGCATGGGGGCGCGAGCGGCCGCAACCGCGCTGGTCGAACAGGATGGTGCGGAACCGGTCGGGATCGAAGAACCGCCGCATCGCCGGCGAACAGCCGCCGCCGGGGCCGCCGTGCAGCACCACCACGGGCAGGCCCGCGGGATTGCCCACCTCTTCGACATAGATCGTGTGGCCATCGCCCACTTCCAGCATGTGGCGCCGGTAGGGTTCGCGGCCGGGGTAGAGTTTTCCGCCCGCGGTGCTATGTCGAATGGATCGGTCCATGGACCTCCATATATATCGCGGCCACAGGGGCCGCCAACAGAAAGAAAGCCAGATGCACAGTGCGCAGACCACGGTCGACCCGGCCGAAGTCGCCAAGTTCGAGGCGATGTCCGCCGAATGGTGGGATCCGACCGGGAAGTTCAGGCCGTTGCACATGATGAACCCGGTGCGGCTCGACTATATCGCGGCGCAGATCGCCCGGCATTTCGGGCGCGACCGGACCGGGCCCGCGCCCTTCGCGGGGCTCAGGCTCCTCGACATCGGCTGCGGCGGCGGGCTGTTGTCGGAACCGATGGCGCGGCTCGGGGCCGAGGTGGTGGGCGCCGACGCGGCGCCGCGCAACATCCCGGTGGCGCGGATCCATGCCGAGCAGTCCGGGCTGGACATCGACTACCGCCACACCACCGCCGAAGCACTGGCGGCGGCCGGCGAGCGGTTCGACGTGGTGCTCAACATGGAGGTGGTCGAGCATGTGGCGAGCCCGATCGATTACCTCACCGCCTGCCACGACCTGCTGAAGCCCGGCGGGATCACCATCACCTCGACGATCAACCGCAACCCCAAGAGCTATGCGGTTGCGATCTTCGGGGCCGAGCGGGTGATGCGCTGGCTTCCCGTTGGCACGCATGAATGGTCGAAGTTCATCACGCCAGGCGAGCTGGAAGAGCTGCTCACCCGCGCCGGGCTGACGGTGACCGACAAGTCCGGTTTCGTATTCAACCCGATCAGCTGGAGCTGGTCGATCTCGGAGCGCGACCTCAGCGTGAACTACGTCACCGCCGCGATCCGGCCGGAATAGAGACTATTTTCCGCGCTTCCGTGCGGCGGGGGTCTATTCGTTCTCGAAGCGGGCGCGGATCTCGCGCAGCACCGGCAGCGCCGCGCGCACCTTGTCGGGGCCGACCGCGCTGACCACGTCGGCGATGATCGGGGCGATGGCCGAAAGCGCCGCGTCGCGCGCCTTTCGCCCGGCGGGGCTGATCGTCACCAGCTTGCGGCGGGCGTCGTCCCAATCGGGGTGGATATGCACGTGGCCGGCCCATTCGAGCTTGCCGAGCGTGTTGGTCATCGCGCCCCTTGTGACGTGAAACAGCCGGGCAAGCTGGGCCGGGGTCTTGGCCTCGGCGGCGTTCGCGAGGTGGTTGAGCACCGAGAAATGGCTGAGCTCCATGCCCTTCGGCAGCGCCTTGGTGAGCGCCGCGCGGGCAAGCTGGTCCGCCATGAACATCTCGCTGAACAGCGAGGCGGACAGGTTTTCGGAACTCTCGGCCAAATCAGGGGCCCTCGATGTCGCGGTCGTGCTCGAGCGCCGGAATACGCCCGCGCGCATCGTTCACCGCCGCGAGATCGAAATCAACAAGCGTGACGCCAGGTTCGGTGCCGCCGTCGGCCAGAACCTCGCCCCAGGGCGAGACCGCGAGCGAATGACCGTGGCTGGCGCGGCCGGGTCCGTGCACACCGGTCTGGGCCGGGGCGAGAACGAAGGCGCCGTTCTCGATGGCGCGGGCGCGCAACAGGCTTTCCCAATGGGCTTTTCCGGTGGGCTGGGTGAAGGCGGCGGGCACCGCGATGATCTGGGCGCCGGCCTGCGCGAGACGGCGAAAGAGCGCGGGGAAGCGCAGATCGTAGCAGATCGTCAGACCGATGCGGCCCAGCGGGGTTTCGGCCAGTACAGCGCGGTTGCCGGGACGAAATACCGCACTCTCGCGGTACTTCTCGGTCTCCGACACGGTCACGTCGAACATGTGGATCTTGTCGTAGCGCGCGGCGATGTGGCCGTCGGGCGCGATCAGGAACGACCGGTTGGCGAATCGCCCGTCCGGATCGCCGGTCTTCACCCCGAGCGAGCCGATCAGCAGCCAGATGCCCAGCGCCTTCGCCTCTGCGCGGAGCGCCGCGAGCGTCGGGTCTTCGTCCTCGGCATGCAGCACGCTGGCCTGATGAGCACGGTCGGCGGTGACGATGTTGGTCATCTCGGGCGTCAGCACCAGCTCGGCCCCGCCTGCCGCGGCCTCCCGCAGGAAGCCCCGGGTCACGGCGAGATTGGCCTCCGGGTCCGACCCGGAGGTGAGCTGGACGAGGCCCGCGCGCATCAGCCGGCCAGCATCGGGTCGAGCCGGCCGCGGCCTTCGAGATCGTCGATGTCGTCGAAGCCGCCGATATGGGTCTCGCCGATCCAGATCTGCGGCACGGTCGACCGGCCGCCGGCTTTCTGGATCATCTCCATCCGGCGTTCGGGATGGGCCGAGATGTCGATCTCGGTGAAGCTCACGCCCTTTCGGGCGAGAAGACGCTTGGCGGCGTGGCAATAGCCGCAATAGGGCTTGGTGTAGATGGTGACGTCTTGCATGGTCTGTCCTATTCGCGCGGGGATGCGCTGTTGGGGCAGAACTTAAGCGTCCTTCACCGTCCGTGCCAGTGCGACAACATGAACTTCGCGGGCGCCGGCGGCGAAGCAGGCCTCGGTGGCGGCGGCGAAGGTGGCGCCGGAGGTGAGCACGTCATCGACCAGCAGCACGCGGCGCCCGGTGAGCTCGCCTTTGCGTTTCGGGTGCGGGACGATGGCGCCGGAAAGGTTCTCGAACCGCTCGTCGCGGCTCTTCTTTTCCTGCTTGCCGGTCCGGTTGGGGCGCACCAGCGCGGTGGGCGCGATGTCGAGCCCCGCGGTTTTCGCGAGCGCGCGGGCCAGTTCCGAGGCCTGGTTGTAGCGCCGCAGGAAGATCCGCGTCCAATGCGCGGGCACCGGCACCACCAGAAGATCGCTCGTGAGGAAGGGCCGCGCGGCGCGGGCCATCCAGGTGGCGGCGGGCGGTACGAGGTCGAGCCGGTCGGAGAGCTTGATCTGCAGCACGTAGCGCCGACCGGCCCCGGAATAGTGCAGCGCCGCGCGGCCGCGCGACCAGGGGCGCGGCGTGGTCATGCATTCGTCGCAGTGATCCACGGCGCCGTCGCTGTCGCCGGCGAGCGGGGCGCCGCATTTGTCGCAGACATGGCCGGTGATGAAGGGCGTCTCGGCCCAGCATTTGCCGCAGAGCCCGTGGGTATCTTCCACCGGTTCGCCGCAGCCGACGCATTGGGCGGGGTAGAGAAGCGCGAGCGCCGATTGCATTCCAAACGTCTCCGGCTATGGTCCGCCCCCATGGCTGACCTCGTCGACCGCTCCCGTCTGTCGCTCACGCGCGCCCGCGCGCGGGAGGACGCCATGTTTTTGCAACATGAAGCGGCGGCCGAGGTGAAAGATCGGCTGGAAATGGTTAACAGAGGGTTTACGCGCATCGCCGTGGTGACCGGATTTCCCGATCTGTGGCGCGGCTACTTCCCCGATGCCACGGTCGTGGCGGATGACGATGTGCTCGCGCTCGAGCCGGGGGCGCATGATCTGGTCATTCACGGGCTGTCGCTGCACTGGTCGAACGATCCGGTGGTCCAGCTCTTCCAATGCGGCCAGGCGCTGGAGCCGGACGGGCTGTTCCTCGGCGTGACCTATGCCGGCCAGACCCTCGCCGAGCTGCGCGCGGTGCTGGCCGAGACCG
>JAGRMO010000109.1:4935-7125 GCA_020441205.1 Maritimibacter sp. | reverse complement strand
GTCATAGATCGAGAGCTCCGCGCCCGCATCAAAGGCCCGGATGCTGTACCAGCTCTTCATGTCTCACTCCTGTCCGGATGGATCCGTGTTGCCGCCGCCGTCGTCCTGAGCCGCCGGCGGGTTCGGCGTGGCCCGCGCACCCTGCGTCTCGCCGGGACTTGCGCGGTACTGAAGCCCGAGCGCCTCGGCGCGGTCGCGGTCGGCAGCGTTCTCGCGGTCGATCTCCTCGATGTCGTAACCGGTGGCCTCGACCGCCTTGCGACGCGAGAGGAGCCCCGCCTCGATGGCGAGGAGCTGCGCCTGGATGTCTTTCAACGGATCGACCCAGTCCCAGCGCGGCGGGATCCATTGCACCGGCAGCGCGCCCGCGAGGTCGCCGGGCTCGAGCTCGCCCGCCAGCACCGCGGCTTCCAGCCAGCGCCGCCAGACCGGCCGGCAGAGCTGGAAGGCGATGACCCCGTGCTGCAGCTGGCTCGCCCGGCGGCGGAACTCGACGAGCTCAGCACGGAGCGACGAGTAGTTCGCCTGGCGCACGTCGCCGGTGACGAGGTGATAGGGCAGCCCGACCGAGGCGGCGATGTTGAGAAGCGTGCGATACTGGAACGCCTCGTAGCCCCCACCCACGTCGGCCGGAGTCGAGAACTTCACATCCTCGCCCGGCAGCAGCACCTGCAGCGTGCCGGGCTCGAGGCTCGCGATCCCGGTGCCGTCTTCGCCGGGCTCCACTTCGCCCATCAGCGGTTCCTCGGGCGCGGTCTTGGTGATGAAGCCTGCGAACATCGCCGCGGTCTTCTTCCGGTCGAGCTCGGCATCGTCGTACTGGTCGAGCAGATAGAGCCGCACCATCGCCGGGGCGACATGCGGCAACCCGCGGAGCTGGCCCGCGTCGATGGGGCGGAACACGTGCAGCACGTCCTCGGCCGGCACCCGCACCGTCTCGGGGATTACGTCGCCATGATCGGTGCTGTCGCCGGGGTGGCGACGGCGGAAGTGGTAGGCGACGCGCCGGCCGATGGCATCGAACTCGATGCCGCAGCGAATCCGGTTGCCATTCGCCGCCGTCCCGGTGCGGTCGAAGGGCAGCATCTCGGATTGCAGGAGCTGCAGCTGCAAGGGCACGCGCAGCCCGTCCTCGGCGCGTCGCGGCCTCAGGCGAACGAAGCACTCGCCGGCCACGAACATCTCGCGCGCAACCATCGCCTGCAGCCCGTAGAAGTCGGTGAGCCCGTCGGCATCCGCCTCGTCGGTCCAGGCGAGCCAGAGCCGCTGGATCCGGTCGCGCAGCTCCCCGTCCTCGACGAGCGACGAGGGCTTGATCCCGTCGCCGACCAGGTTCGCCGCGAAGGCCTCGCAGGCATTGGCGGCGTAGCCGTTGGTGACCACCAGCTCCCGCGAGCGGGCGAGCAGCCGCGGGCCGCCGGAGGCGACCAGCGCGTTGATGTTCTCCAAGGGCGGGTTCCAGCCCCGCAGCCGGCGCTTCGCCATCGCCCCTTCGAGGCGGGCACGCACGGTCGCGGCACCGCCGGGGGACCGGCGGCGGAAGGCGTCGAACAGCCCCATGGTCAGAGGCCCTTGCCCGTCGTCACCCGCAGGTGCCGGATCACCCGCCGCCCCTCGGCCGCAGCGATTTCGCGGTCGAGCGCCTCGATGGCCCGGTCGATCTCGGCGAGGCTGCGGTAGTCCACGCTCTTGCCGTCATAGCTCACCCGCGCCACGCCCGAGGACCGCGCCGCGGTCAGGGCCTCGCGACGGGCCTGCAGCTCTGCGAGTGTCGCCATCGATCATCCCATGTAGTTCGAGCGCACCGCGCGCCGGCGCGATGCGGTACGTGCGGTCCGCACTTTTCCGGCTCCCGCGTGTTCCTCGACCGAGGGCGCCGCGACTTGCCGTTCCAGCTCCGCCCATTGCGCCTCCGACCAGCGGTCCGCACCGGCGATCCAGGCGGCGGCCCGGGCGTAGACCCTTGTATCGAGCGCCTCGTTGCGTTCGCGGAGCTTCTGCCATTCGAGCTTGGCGAAGCCGCGCCGGGTGCGGACCGTCACCAACTGCTCAGCGGTGAGCTGCTTCAGCCATTCGCTGTCGGTCCAGCCCGGCAGGTGGATCGTCCCGGGCGGGAACCCAGCACCGGCCTCCGCTTCGTCTTCCGTCGGTCGCTCCTGCCGCAGGAACCGGTAGGTCTCGGCCTTGAAG
>JAGRMO010000109.1:0-4872 GCA_020441205.1 Maritimibacter sp. | reverse complement strand
GTCGACATAGGTCGGCCCCGTCACGGGTGCTGACCGGTTGAACCCCTCGACGCCCTTCACCGGTGCGACCTGGGCAAACCCCACCTGCCGCGCCCAGGCGTAGACGGCGGAGGTCTCGTAGCCGGTGTCGATGGCGAGCCGAACGATCGTCATCGGTACGCCGTTCGCGTGGGTCCAGCTCCGCCCCAGCAACTCGGAGAGCCGCTGCCAGCAGGCCGGGTCTCCCGGCCCGCCCTCGATCACCACGTGCTCGACGAGCCAGCTTTCGAGCCCCCGGCCCCAGGCCCAGACGTCGACCTCGNNGATCCGGTCCTTCTGCACGTCGGCGCCGGCGGTGAGGAACAGACCCTTCTCGGGCACCGTCCCCGCCGGCCAGTCTTCCCGCTGACCGCTCAGCCACTGCCAGTCCGGCGCCTCGCCGGTCTCGACCCAGGTCTCGCCGAGGGAAGTGTTCACGAAGGTCTTCATCGCCTCGTCGCCACCGGCCCGCGCCGAGAGGAAGGCGCGCACCATCGCCTCGAGCCGGACCCAGGGCGAGTAGATCTCGTTCAAGTGGAACCCGGCGATCCCCGCGAAGGGCGCGCTCGCCTCCCAGCGCCCCTGGCCGATCGCTGCCCACCGCACCTCGTCCGTCCAGGCCGCGTCACACTCGACGCAGCGGTACCGGGCGGTCCCGGGCCGGTGCGCGCCGTCCGGCGCCTTGTCCCACGTCACCTGCGCCCAGCTCAGCACCTGCTCGGTGCCGCAGTCCGGGCATGGCACCCGGAAGTGCCGCTGATCGCTCTCCTCGAACGCCGTCTCGATCCGGCTCGCGCCCCGGTTGGTGGGTGTCGAGACCAGCACNNCTTGCGGTTCCAGAAGGTGACGGTCCGCTTCTTCGCGAGGTTCACCGGGTCGCCCTCGGCGCCGGCGCTGAACGGGTAGCGGTCGACCTCGTCGCAGAGCAGGAGCCGGATCGGCCGGCTCGCGAGCCCCGAGGGCGCGTTCGCCCCGACGATGGTCAGGTGCCCGCCCGGGAAGCGTTTGTGCAGGATCTTGTTGTTGCCATCGCGCGACTTCGGATCGGCGATCTTGCCGGTGAGGCAGGGCGTGTCGCGCGCCATGGGCGAGAACCGGTCCTTCGACCAGGTCTCCGCATCCCGCTCGGTCGGCATCACCACCATGATCGGCGCCGGATCCTGGTCGATGTGGTAGCCCACGGCGTTGTTCAGGATCTCGGTCTTGCCCACCTGGGCCGAGGACATGATGACCACGGTCTCGGTGCCGGCATCCGAGATCGCCTCCATGATCCCGCGCTGGTACTCGGCGCGGCTCGTGCGCCACTGACCGGGCTCGGCGCTCGCCTCCGAGCTCAGCCGCCGGTTCGCATCCGCCCAGTCACCGATCGTCAGCTCCGGCGGCGGCGTCAGCACCTTCAGCGAGGATCGCACCGTCCGGTGCAACACCGCCGTCCCCGGCAGCCTCAAGGTCAGGATCTTCGTCTCGTTCCGGGCGCACATCGCTCTCCGCCAGCTCTTCCAGCGCCTCGCGAATGGCACCTCGCATCACGTCGCGTACCCCGGCCGGGCTCGCCTCGGCATGGAGCCGGGGCGCCAGCCGGTCGGGCAGCGCCAGGAGCCGCGTGCGCAGGAGCGCCAGCATGGCGATCCAGGCCGCCTCCACGTCCTCCGCCGCGATCACGCTGCCGCGCTTCTCCTCGGCCTCCATCTCGGCGAGATCGGCCCGCGCCCGGATGAACCGGGCCCGTTCGGCCGCGTAGTCCGGGGCGCCGGCCTGCGCCTTGGCCGCCTGGTCGCGCAGGTAACGCACGTAGCCGCGCACCGAGCCGATCAGGTCGTACTGGCCACGCGTGGCCTTCGGGATCACCCCCTCCCGGCTCAGCTGCTGCACCCGTCGCTCGGAGAGATCGAGGAGCTTCGCGATCACCCCGATGGGCTGGCTGGCCGATGACACGAGATGATCCTTCCACGCCGATCAAAGCACTGAAATTGCTACGATTATACTGGATAGAACGGCGCGACAGAGCGAAGCTCAATCCAACGAAACGACGCACCCGAAGGAGCCCGCCATGACCCTCGCCGAACGCTACAACGCCGAAGCCCGCCGCCTCCTGCCGCACATGGCCGACGACCTCTGCGTCGACCCGGCCATCGACCGCGCGACCGAGATCGACGAGATCGTGTTCCGCCGCAGCGAGTACCTCGGCGGGATGGCCTGCGCGATCCTCGCCCTGATCGACCGGAAGAACTGAGGAGCACGACGATGACCGCCACGCGCCTCGACCCGATCACCACGCCCCGCCACGAGCTCCGCGCCGAGAAAGCCCGCCGCAACAAGGAAGCGGCCCTCAGAGCCTTCATCGCGAAGAAGGCGGAGATCGACGCGATGCTCGCCCGCCTGCAGGGCCTCAGCGACGACCATTTCAACGCCCACCCCGACGAGATCAACTGGGGCCATGTCGGCACCCTCGAACACTACGCGGACCTCCTGAAGCGCATCACCGACAGCGCCTTCGGCGAAGGCGAATACGCCGAGTGAAAGGAGTCCGCGCCATGGAAACCAGCACCATCCGCATCGCGATCCGCGGCCTCAACGAACCGTGGGACACGAGCCGCATCCCGGCCGTTCTCGACGAGATCGGGGCGGCGCTCCGCGAGGAGGCCAACATTCCGGCCCGCCTCACCGCCGACAGCTTCACCATTGCCATCGACGTGGCGACCGACCGCCTGCCCGAAGCCGCAGCGCTCCTGCGCGAGCTCGGCCTGATCTGACCTCGGGCCCCGCCCGAACTCCCGCCGCGCGCCTGCGCGGCTCGGGGTCGTAGGAGGGTCGCGACGGTCGCGGCCACGAAAACGGAGACGACCCCATGACCAAGCTCACCGACACCCAGATCCAGATCCTCACCGCCGCCGCCGAACGCGACGACCGCAACCTCCTGCCGCTCCCCGGCTCGCTGCGCGGCGGCGCCGCCGCCAAGGTGGTCGGCGCCCTCCTCTCGCGCGGGCTGATCGCCGAGACCGTGACGGACGACCTCGCGAAGGCCGATCCGGCGATGAACCGGATCTGGCGCAACGACGAGGACGGCCGAGCCATCCTCCTGCATGTCAGCGATGCCGGTCTCGCCGCCATCGGACGCGGGCCGGAGGGGAGCAACGAGGCGGCAGAGACGGACCCCGCCCCGAAGGTGCGCGCGCCGCGCGCCGGCACGAAGCAGGCCCGGATGATCGAGATGCTCCGCGCCGAGGCCGGCGCCACCATCGGTGAGATCGTCACCGCCACCGGCTGGCAGCCGCACACCGTGCGCGGCGCCTTCGCCGGCGCGCTGAAGAAGAAGCTCGGCCTCGAAGTGACCTCCGAGAAGGTCGAAGGGCGCGGCCGGGTCTACCGGCTTCCGCCCGCCTGATCCGGCACGCGTCCGGGTCATCAATCCTGGTCTGTTTCAGGCGGGGTTGACCGATCCTGCAACATATACAATGCCTTCATCGTTTGGTACGCTCTCAATGAGGATCTCGCTTGCAAGGACACGACATGCCACTGCGTGAGGTAGAATACTACACACACGATGGGTATCTGAACGCTATCGGCCACCCCAGTGGTAAAGAAAGGGCTCAGACGAGTCCCCTCGATGTATCGCCTAGAAGGATGTACGTGAATACTTCAAGGGTCATCCACGTCATCGAAGTAGAAGGTGGGTTCGTTCAAGCGTACTTGGCTGGGGACGGAGACTCTTCCGGAGTACAGCTCTATTTGAGGATGAACATGCCCGAAGCGATTCAGCTTCTGGACAGCTCGCGAAGGCAGTATCTAGGACACCGCCTCATGAAATCGCCGGCAACTTGGCCGCGAGAGTTCTCACCGCATGCCTGGCAACCAGCGGAACCACTCCTTTGTCACCGTGGCCAAGACGGTCCGCCCTGTTGACCATCGCATTCGACAAATGGCTTCGAAGACGTTCTGTTGCTCCTTTCGTTGGTCCATGTTCTCGATTCCCGGTTGCGCTTGTTCCGCGAATCTCCGCATCCAGACGGATGAAAGGGAAGTTACGGAGGAGAAGCGCGTGATGTTCGTGAAACTCGAACTGTTCGATTGGAGAGGAACACCGGCGAAAGGCTATGATTTCATCCCGCTGGGCGAACGGTACATCAATCCCGGCCACGTCGTGGAAATATCCGACATTTCAGACGGGTACTCCGCAATCACTTTCCATGGCGGGAACGCGCAATCGAGCAGTGCATACGCCGTGAAGATGACGGCGGACGATCTCGCAAAGCGCCTTTCCTCAAAGCGTTGATCACTGTCATCTCTGATTGACCGGTAGGTCATGCATCGCCTCAGCGTGGGCTGTTCGCCAGATCGGCGAAGCTCTCGCCGGCCCCGTCGAGCACGGCCTGCTGCCCGGTGAACCGCTGCCAGCGCTTAACCGCGACGTCGACATAGGCCGGATCGAGTTCGATCCCGAGGCAGACCCGTCCCGTCGTCTCCGCTGCGATCAGCGTGGTGCCGGATCCCATGAAGGGCTCGTAGACCGCCTGTCCCGGGCTCGAGTTGTTCAGGATGGGCCGGCGCATGCACTCCACCGGCTTCTGCGTTCCGTGGATTGTGTCGGCATCCTGGTCGCGGTTCGCGATCTGCCAGAGCGTGGTCTGCTTGCGGTCGCCGGCCCAGTGGCCCTTGCCGGTCTTTTTCACCGCGTACCAGCACGGCTCGTGCTGCCAGTGGTAGTCGCCCCGGCTCAGCACCAGCCGGTCCTTGGCCCAGACGATCTGGGAGCGGATCGTGAAGCCGGCCACTTCCAGGCTCTCGGCGACTGTGGCCGCGTGCAGGGCGCCGTGCCAGACATAGGCGACGTCGCCCGGGAACAGCGCCCAGGCC
>JAGRMO010000003.1:52482-90107 GCA_020441205.1 Maritimibacter sp. | reverse complement strand
GGCCGCGGCCGCGGCGGCGCCCTCGGTCGCGGTCGCGACGGGCGGGGCGGCGACGCCGGTGCCAGTGGTCGGGGTGCCGTCGGCTGCCTCGGTCGCCACCTGGTTCGCGGGATCGAGCGTCGGGTCCACCGGCGGGAAGATCAGGAACCAGCCCGCGATCACGATGAAGCTCAAGACAAGCGCGATCACGGTGTTCGACGTCTGGTTGTTCATGGCGCAAGCCCTGGTCGTTTCCGGTCACGGAGGTTCAACAGGGGAGGGCTGGAAAGGTCAAGCAGTTTTCCCGGGGACCGGGCGGCGCGGGGCCCTGTCTGCGCTTGCGATACAGGACTTCGGGACCGGCGCGCGACCTGCCGGCGGGACGGGCGGTGCGCCGCGCCGGGGTCAGCCGATCCGGCGGGGCAGAACCGTGGTCTGGGTGATCTTGTCGCGGTGGCCGGCGATCCAGCTTGCGGTCTCTTCGAGCGGCATCGGCCTGGCGATGGAATAGCCCTGGACATGGTTGCAGCCGAGCTGGGCCAGCATCGCGTGTTCGCCGTGACTTTCGACGCCCTCGCCCAGGGTGTCGAGCCCGAGCCGCTCGGCCATGGTGAGGATCGCGGCGACCATGTTCTGCTGGTCGCGGTCGGTGTCGACATGGGTGATGAAGCTGCGGTCGATCTTGATCCGGTTGACGTCGAAGCGGCGGATGTTGGAGATCGAAGCGTGACCGGTGCCGAAATCGTCGAGGTCGATGGTGCAGCCGAGGCGCGAAAGCGCGGCAATGTTGCGCGTCGTGGTGTCGTCGTCGGAGCGCGCCACCACATCTTCGAGAATCTCGACGGTGAGGCGCTCGGGAGCGATCTCGAACCGGTCGAGCTCCCAACGGACCTTGTCGAACAGGCGCGGGTTGCGCAGCTCGTCGGGCGAGAAGTTGACCGAGACCGAGGGCACGTCGAGCCCGGCCCTGTCCCATTCGCGCAGGGCCGAGAGGGAATGGAACAGCATCACCTCGCCGAGCCGATCGTAGAGCCCGCCGCGCGCGATCGCCGGCAGGAAGGCGCCGGGCGAGATCATGCCCTTTTCGGGGTGCTGCCAGCGCGCCAGCGCCTCGAAGCCGGTGAGCCTGCCGGTGTCGGTCGAGATCTGGGGCTGGTACCAGGGGCGAATCTCGCCGTTCTCGAGCGCCGTCACAACCTCGCGGGTCATGTTGTCGGGCATTTCGAGGCGCGGGCGCATCCCGCGCGAGAAGGCGCGCACCGAGCCGGGGCCGGCCTTGCGGGCCTCGTCGAGCGCGCTTTCGGCGGCCGCGAGGCAGGCCTCGCCGGTCTGGTCCGGCACGCGGCTGGGGAGCGCGAAGCCGACCGAGGCGGTGAGCAGGACGCGGGCCGCATCGAGCGAGATCGGGTCGGCCAGCGCCTCCTGCAGGCGGCCCGACAGCTGGATCATGGTTTCGAGATCGACGCGGGGGGTCTTGGCCAGCGCGAGGCCGAAGCGGCCGGGGCCGAGGCCTGCGACGATATCGCGCTCGCGCAGCACGCCGATCAGCCGGTCGGCGGCCTGGCGCTGGACGGATTCGCTGCCCGCCTCGCCGTACTGATCCTCGAGGGCCGCGAAATTGTCGATCTCGACCACGACGGCGATACGGGCATCGGAATCGGCGCCCGAGGTGCCGGCGAGGCTGTCGTCGATGGCGCGGGTGAGCTTTTCGGGCCCCGGCAGACCGGTGACCGGATCGCGCCGCGGCGGCCGACCACGGGCACCCGAGAACAGCGTCAGGAAGGCGAGGATCGCGGGGAAGATGACGGCCGTGGTCAGGAGCACGCCTTCGCCGCCGAACCAATAGGCGCCGAGCATCACCGCCGGCAGGAAGGCGGCAAGCTGAGGACCGGCGAAGACGTCGCGCAACGCCGCCCATCTGCTGTGCGAATTCTGTCCACCGGCGATGGCCATGATATATCCCTCCACCAAAGGATCTTGCCCGTCAACGGCGACCTTAGGGGGAGAGCGTCAACCTAGGGTTAACGCAGGCCGGGGATTTTCACCTTTTGTCCGATTTGTTCCCGGTCCGGTCCTGCCAGGTCCGGTCCACGGGTTCAGTCGCGGGGCATCGGCCGGTCGAGCCCGGCGAAATCGAACAGGGAGGGGTCGAGCAGATGCGAGGGGCGAGCGTTGGTCAGTGCCTTGAACATCTTCTGCCGCCGCCCGGGACTGCGGCGTTCCCACTCGTCGAGCATCTCCTTGATCTGCTGGCGCTGCAGGCCGTCCTGCGAGCCGCAGAGGTTGCATGGGATGATCGGGTAGTCCATCGCGGTGGCGAAGCGGGCGCAATCCTCCTCGGCGACGAAGGCCAGCGGGCGGTAGACGAAGAGATCGCCGTCTTCGTTGACGAGCTTCGGCGGCATCGTGGCGAGGCGGGAGCCGTGGAACAGGTTGAGGAAGAAGGTCTCGAGGATATCGTCGCGGTGGTGGCCGAGGACGACGGCGGTGCAGCCTTCCTCGCGGGCGATGCGGTAGAGGTTGCCGCGCCTGAGCCGCGAGCAGAGCGCGCAATAGGTGCGGCCCTCGGGCACCTTGTCCATCACGATGGAATAGGTGTCCTGATATTCGATCCGGTGCGGCACCTTCATCCGTTCGAGAAACTCAGGGAGCACGGTGGCGGGAAAGCCGGGCTGGCCCTGGTCGAGGTTGACGGCGAGCAGCTCGACCGGCAGGAGGCCGCGCCACTTGAGCTCATAGAGGATGGCGAGAAGGGTGTAGCTGTCCTTCCCGCCCGACAGCGCGACGAGCCACTTGGCGCCGGGTTGCACCATGCCATAGGCGTCGATCGCCTCGCGCACATTGCGCACGATCCGCTTGCGCAGCTTCTTGAACTCGGTCGAGCCGGGCGCACTGGCCAAGAGCGGGTGGATATCGTCGGTGTTGTCGAACATGCTGCTCACATAGGCCGAGGGGCCCGGACGGAGCAAGAGAGAGAAACATGGAACTGAGAAAGCTGGACCCTGCGAAAAACGCCGTCGAGGTGGCGCGGCTGTTTCTGCAATCGGCCGATTACGTGCGGATGAGCGAGGGATCGGAGCCGGGGCCAGCGCAGGTGGCGGGGTTCTTCAAGGGGGTGCCGCCGGGGGGCGACATCCGGCAATCGGTGAAGGTGGGGCTGTTCGAAGCCGATGTGCTGATCGGGCTCGCCGACATGGCCTTCGGCTATCCGGAGGCGGGCGACGCCTATATCGGGCTTTTGCTGTTCGCGCCTGAAGCGCGGGGGAAGGGCTTCGGCAAGGCGTTGCTGGCGCTGCTCGAAGAGGAGGCGCGGGCGCGCGGCTCGGAGCGGATGCTGGTGGGCGTGATCGAGGCGAATGCGCCGGCACGGGCGTTCTGGCTGCGCGAGGGGTTCCTGCCGGTCAAGAAGCTCGGGCCGATCAAGGTGGGCGCGCGGCGGCACATGATCGACCGGATGGTCAAGCGGCTCACCCGCTGAACCGTTCAGATGTCGGCAGGCGGGGCGACTTCGACTGGGGCCGGGCGGCGGCGGGCCAGCCGCTCGCGGCGCAGCGTGTAAAGGCCGGTGGCGACGATGATCGCGGTGCCCACCCAGGTCCAGCCATCGGGGAACTGGCCGAAGACGAGGTAGCCATACATCGTCGACCAGAGAATGAGCGAGTAGTGCATCGGCGCGACCACCACCGCCTGCGCGATCTCGAGCGCGCGGATCACGAGGTATTCGCCAAGGCCCGCGAGCGCGGCGATGGCGACCATCAGCACGAGGGTGCGGGGCGAGGCGGGGGCGGTCCAGACGAAGGGCAGAACGAGGGTGAGGAGCACGGTGCCGACCAGCGCGGTATAGGCGATGGTGGTCGCGGTGCTGTCGACGCCGGCGATGACGCGCGAGAGCACCTGGCGGGCGGCGAACAGGCTGGCCGCGAAGACCACCAGCACCATCGCCGGGTGGATCACGCCGAGGCCCGGGCGGATCACGATGAGGGTGCCGAGAAAGCCGATGGCGACGGCGCTCCAGCGATGGATGCCGACCGGCTCGCGCAACAGGAGCGCGCCGAGCAGGGTGACGACGAAGGGGGCGACGAAGGTGACGGCAACGGCATCGGCGAGCGGGGCGTGGCGCACCCCGTAGATGAACAGCGAGGCGGAGCCGATGGCAAGCAGGCCGCGCAGGATCTGCAGGCCGGGGCGGCCGCTTCTGAGAACGCCGGCGCCGCCGCGGGCGATCAGCACGAGGGCGATGGCCAGAAGGCCGAGCTGGCGGGTCCAGACCACCTGGAGCGGGTGCATCTCGGCGGTGAGGAACTTGGCGATGGTGTCGACGGCGGCAAAGACGAAGAAGCCACCGAGCATCAGGAGGATGCCACGGGCGTTGTCGGGTGCGACGGGGTCGGCGGCGGGCAGGCCCGGGGGAGCGCCTTCGGGAGGGCGCGGCGCCTGGTGCATCTTGCGTCCTCCTGTCGGTGCTCCCCTCGGCTCTTACGCCCGTGGGCGGGGGGCTTCAATGCCGGGCGCGCCCCGCGTCCCGACCCGGGCGTGCCGGGGCGGGACCTTTCAGCGCAGGTCCCAATGGAAGCGCATCTCGCGTTCGACCGGCGGGAGGCCGACATCGGCGCGCAACCGGTCGGGTACGGCCGGACGTGGGGCGCGGCGGCGGCGCGCGAGGAGCGCCCGCACCAGCGCGCGGGCGACATGGGCGGCGCCGTGGGCGTCGATCATCCGGTGCATCTCGGCCACCGGCAGGGGCGTGGTCATCATCGTCATCGGTTCGTTCCTTCGTTCGCGATGCTCTCTTCGCGATTCGGGGGGCAGGATCGGAGCTCAAGTGCGCTTGAGGTCAAGACCGATCCCGCCCCTCGGGATTACATCCAGAGCCCCCGGAAGGCGGGGGGCGGCTCGCCGCGTTCGGCGAGACCGATGTCGCGGCGCAGGTGGTCGGACAGATCGGCCAGCGCCAGGCGGCGATTCCGGCGGCCGGGCAGCGCGCGCAGGAAGGCGCGGAACGCGCCCCAGGCGCCGTGGCGGTCGATCAGGATCTGCATCGTCACGTGCGGCGGCACGGTGCGGGTGAGGGTCAGGAGCTGTTGCATGTCATCGTCCCGGCGCGTCGCACCGGTCCTTTCTGGAAATTGGAGGCTTGAGCCCTAGAGACACGTCGGGCGTGCTATGGCTCGGGTTTTGGCTTGGAAGGGGTGGGCCCTAGGGGTCCGGGTGCTAGCAGGTGCCGGTCATGCGGCCGCGATTGGCGGCGCCGGTCTTGCCGAGGGCGCGGGCGAGACAAAACTGCCACGACAGGCCGAGGCCGACACACTGGGTGGCGCGAACGAAGTCAGTCATGTAACGCCCTCCCTTGTTTGCTGTGTCGGACGCGGGTTCGATACCACCGGTCGGGGAAATCGCCAAACGAAATCTGACAGAATGTCGCAGCTGCGGCCGCGAAGGCACAGGGGCCGGCTGCCGGGCGGTCGGCGCGGTCAGCGCTTGGCGCGTTTGTCGCGCGGCTCCGGCACGGGATCGTAGCCCGAGCCGCCGAGCGGGTGGCACGAGAGGATGCGCCTGGTCGCCAGGTAGCCGCCGCGCAGCCCGCCGTGCTTCTCGAGCGCCTCCAGCGCATAGGCCGAGCACGTGGGCTGGTAGCGGCAGGAATGGCCGACCCAGGGGCTGAGCAACAGCCGGTAGGCGCGCACGGGCAGCGACAGGGCGTAGGCAAGGGGCGTCATGGCGGGGATATAGGCGGGGCGGGGGGCGAAGAACAGAGCGGGCGGTGCGGCATTCGGTGTGCTTTGCCCTGAAAGGTGCTGCGCCGTCGTTTTCTTGCCTGCGGCCCGCCGACGGCACCGGGCCATGCCGGGGCGGGTTGCAGCGCCGAAGGACATTGCCGCCGGGACACCGTTTGACGGTTGCGAGGCTGTCGGCTCCCGGCCGCCCGATCCGGGGCCGCGTTCAAGAACAGCCCTGCGCCTCCGGGCGCTTGACGGACGAAGCCGCCGGCATCCCGGAAAACCGGGCTGCCGTCGCGGCTTCTTTGGTCATGAAATATCCTGGGGGTCCGGGGGCAAAGCCCCCGGCACGGGTCGCCTCGGGCAAGCCCGAGGCGAAACCTCTCAGTAGCCGCCCTTGCGGCGGCTCTCGGGCAGGCCCGCGATGCGGCCCCCCTGCTTCGACGGATCGAGCGGGAACAGCGCGTAGACCGCATCCTGCTTGATCTTCTCGCCCCATTTGTCGCCCATCGCCTTGATGATCGCGCGGGTGTTGGGCTGGTTCTCGCGGTTCTCGTAGAACTCCTCGCGCAGGTAGTTGATGAGATCCCAGTGCCGGTCGGTGAGCTCGATGTCCTCGGCGGCCGCGAGGGCGCGGGCGAGGTCTTCGGACCAGTCTTCGGGGTTGGCGAGGTAGCCCGAGGCGGTGGTCTCGATCTGCTGACCGTTGAATTCGAATGCCATGATGTCCTCCCTATGTCCGTGGCGCGAACATTCAAAAATCACGATATACGATTTTCACCAGCTTCGCCAGCGGGTCAAGCGTCAGTTGCGTCTGGCGGGCGCATGGATGCGGGCGAGGGCGTGGCTGAGGTCGTCCTCCAGCGCGGAAAACGGCCGCGCGGCGGTCTCGTCCCTGCGGGCGACGAGGACGTAATCCCAGCCCGGGCGGCCTTCGCGGGCCAGCACGGCGCGGGCGAGGGCGCGCAGGCGGCGCTTGGCGCGGTTGCGGGCGACGGCGTTGCCGACCTTCTTCGATGCGGTGAAGCCCACCCGGATCGCGGCGCCCTGGCCGGCGTCGTCGCGGCGGCGGGCCTGCAGCAGGAAGGCGGGCGCGGGGGCCTTGCGGGCACGGGCGCAGGCGAGAAAATCGGCACGCTGGGTCAACGTTTCGAGCGGCGCGCAAACGGAAGCCGCCGGCGGCTCCGCGTGATCGGGGGCCTCCGGCGGCGTCATAGTCTCGGGGACTTGCTGGCGGCTCAGGCGCTCAGGCGCTTGCGGCCGCGCGCGCGACGCGCGTTCAGAACCTTGCGGCCACCCTTCGTCGCCATGCGGGCGCGGAAGCCGTGGCGGCGCTTGCGAACGAGGTTCGAGGGTTGATAGGTGCGTTTCATCGCCCGTCTCCAGTTTCGTGCGGTCCGGCCTCGGCCGGTCCGTTTCCTTGTGGGCCCGGGAATCCTGCCGGATTCGTGGGCGCATGCATTCGAAGCCCGGTCTATAGGCGCGGTTCTCGCCCAAGTCAAACGCCGATATGGCGATTGTCGGGCGGCGGGCGCGGGGCCGGTCGGCCGCTTTGTAACAAAGCCGCCCCGGGGATCAATCGCGCGTGAGACGGGGGCGCCGTCTCTGGGCTTTGGGGACGCAAAGGGTCATCTTCGCGGGGCGCAGGCGGAGAGAGCATGGCAGACAGTTCGACCAACCCGATGCGGCTCGTGCCGCTCGTCGCGATCGCGGTCGCGGCGGCTGCGGGCTATGTCTGGCTGCGGCCCTATCTGTCGTTCGACACGCTGGCGGCGAACCGGGCAGCGCTCGAAGACATGGTGATGACGAATTACCCGATGGCGGTCGCGGGGTTCCTCGCGCTTTATGTCGGCATCGTCGCGCTGTCGCTGCCGGGCGCGACGGTCGCCACGCTGGCGGGGGGCTTCCTGTTCGGGCTGTTTCCGGGTGTGGTCTATAATGCGGGTGCGGCGACGGTCGGGGCGGTGTTGATCTTCCTCGCGGCGCGGATGGGGCTCGGCGAACGGCTGGCGGCGCGGATCGACGCCGATCACGGTGCGCTCGGGCGGCTCAAGCAGGGGATCGACCGCAACCAGTGGTCGGTGCTGTTCCTGATGCGGCTGGTGCCGGTGGTGCCGTTCTTCGTGGCCAATGTGGCGGCGGGGCTGTTGGCGGTGCCGCTGCACCGCTACCTGGTGACCACCGCGCTCGGCATCCTGCCCGGGGCGCTGGTCTATACCTCGGTGGGCGCGGGGCTCGGCGAGGTGTTCGACGCGGGCCAGCGGCCCGATCTCGGGGTGATCTTCCAACCGCATATTCTTCTGCCGCTCGTCGGCCTGTGCCTGCTGGCGGCGCTGCCGATGATCCTGCGGGCATTTCGGAGGCGGCCGGCATGAGCAGGGCACTCGACACCGACCTTTGCGTGATCGGCGCCGGATCGGGCGGGCTCTCGGTGGCGGCGGGGGCGGTTCAGATGGGCGCGCGGGTGGTTCTGATCGAGGCGGGCGCGATGGGGGGCGATTGCCTCAACACCGGCTGCGTGCCGTCGAAGGCGTTGCTCGCGGCCGCGGCGGCGGGGCGGAGCTGGGCCGAGGCGCATGACCAGGTGCGCGCGGCGATCGAGACGATCGCGCCGCACGATTCCGTGGAACGGTTCGAGGGGCTCGGGGTGACGGTGCTCGCGGGCTTCGCCAGCTTCACCGGGCCGGGCGAGGTGGCGGTGGGCGAGACGCGCGTGCGAGCGCGCCGCTTCGTCATCGCCACCGGGGCGCGGCCGGCGGTGCCGGATATCCCGGGGCTCGCCGATGTGGCGTATCTCACCAACGAGACGATCTTCGATCTAGGCGAGGCGCCGGGCCATCTTCTGGTGCTGGGCGGCGGGCCGGTGGGGCTCGAAATGGCCGAGGCGCATCGGCGGCTCGGCTGCGACGTGACGGTGATCGAGGCGGCGCGCGCGCTGGGCCGGGAAGACCTGGAGGCCGCAGGTGTGGTGCTGGAGGCGCTCAGGGCGCGGGGCGTGCGGGTGCTGGAGGAGACGCAGGCGGAGGCCGTGCGTGCCGTGGAAGGCGGGATCGCGCTTGCAACCTCGGCGGGCGAGATCCGGGGCACGCATCTTCTGGTCGCCACCGGGCGGCGGCCTGCGGTCGCGGGTCTGGGGCTCGAGCGCGCGGGGATCGAGGCGGCGCCCGGGGGGATCGTCACCGACGGCCGGCTCAGGACGACGAACCGCCGGGTCTTTGCCATCGGTGACGTCACCGGCGGGGCGCAACAGACCCATGTGGCGGGCTACCAGGCCGGGATCGTGGTGCGGGCCGCGCTGTTCGGCCTGCCGGCGCGGGCGCGGGAAGACCATCTGCCGCGTGCCGTCTACACCAGTCCGGAGCTCGCCCAGGTGGGGCTGACCGAGGCGGAGGCGCGCGCGGCGCATGGCGTGGCGCTCGAGGTGGTGCGGGCCGAGACGGCTGCCACCGACCGCGCCGTCGCTGGCGCGTGGGCGGCCCCCGGCTTCGTCAAGGTGATGGTGGTCAGGGGGCGCCCGGTGGGGGCGACCATCGTCGGCCCCGATGCAGGCGAACAGATCGCGTTCTGGGCGCTCGCGTTGTCGGCGCGGCTCAAGATGAGCGCCATCGCCGGCACGGTTCTGCCTTATCCGACGCTGGCGGAGGTTTCAAAGCGGGCGGCGGGGAACTATTTCTCTCCTCGACTGTTTGGTAACGTCTGGGTGAAGCGTGTGGTGCGGGCCGTGCAGCGGTTGGCGCCGTGACGCGGGCCCAAGAGGGAAGCATGTTCAACACGCTGTCCGGCCGGTTCCTGGTGCTGACCATCGCCTTCGTCATGCTGGCGGAGGTGCTGATCTTTGTGCCCTCGGTGGCCGGATTCCGCGAGGACTATCTGCAGACAAGGCTGGAGCGCGCGCAGATCGCCTCGCTGGCGCTGCTGGCCGACGACATGATCGACCCCGAGCTCGAAAAGGAGCTGTTGCAGACCGCGGGCGTCTACAACGTGGTGCTCTTGCGCGACGAGGCGCGCGAGCTGATCCTGTCGTCGCCGGTGCCCACGCCCGTGGTCGCTACCTACGATCTTCGCGATCCGTCGCGGCTGAGGATGATCCGCGACGCGCTGGTGCGGCTGTTCAACTCGGAAGACGAGGTGATCCGGGTGATCGGCGCACCGGTGCGGATGGGCGGGCTCGAGATCGAGGTGACGCTGCCCGCGAAGCCGCTGCACGAGGCGCTGATCGCCTATGGGCAGAACATCTTCTGGCTGTCGCTGGTGATCTCGGGGATCACCGCGGGGCTTCTGTTCCTCGTCGTGCGGGTGCTGTTCGTGCGTCCGGTGAAGGCGGTGGTGGGCTCGATGATCTCCTACGCCCAGGCGCCGGAAGACGCGCGCCGGGTGTTCGAGCCGAAATCGAAGCTGCGCGAGTTGCGCGAGGCGGAAGAGACCTGGCACGATCTGCAGATGCAGCTTTCGGCGGCGCTGAAGCAGAAGGAGCGGCTGGCGCAGCTCGGTGGGGCCGTCGCCCGGATCAGCCACGATCTGCGCAACATCCTGACCACCGCGCAGCTGTTCGCCGACCGGGTGGAGATGAGCGAAGATCCCGGCGTGCAGCGCTCGGTGCCGAAGCTGATCGGTTCGATCAACCGCGCCGTCAACCTCACCGAGGCGACGCTCGCCTTCGGGCGGGCCGAGGAGCCGGCGCCGCTTCTGAGCCGCTTCGCGTTGATCGAGGTGGTCGACGACGTGGTCGAGAGCGAGCGGCTCGCGACCGGAGAGAACGACATCTCCTACGGGGTCGACGTGCCGACGCAGCTCGTCGTGCGGGCCGACCGCGAGCAGCTCTACCGCATTCTGCGCAACCTCGTGCGCAACGCCCGCCAGGCCATCGAGGCGACCGGGCGGGCGGGCGAGATCGTGGTGGCGGGCGAGGAGGGGCCGGAGGAATGGACGATCAGCGTCACCGACACCGGACCCGGCCTGCCGAAGAAGGCGCAGGAGACGCTGTTCCAGCCGTTCGCGGCCGGGGTGCGCAAGGGCGGCACCGGGCTCGGCCTCGCGATCGCCGCCGATCTCGCGCGCGGACATGGTGGGCGGCTCGACCTCGTGCGCACCGACGAAGCGGGCACGGCCTTCGCGGTGCACCTGCCGCGCGGGCTCGACGGCGGGGCAGGATAGGGCGCAATTCGCCCTTGCATCCACAGGCCCGGATCGTTACATCCCCGCTACCCGCGCGCTGGTAGCTCAGTTGGATAGAGTACTTGACTACGAATCAAGGGGTCGGGGGTTCGAATCCTCCCCAGCGCGCCACTCCTTCCCTAAGACCCAATAAAATAAGGCTGAAGCCGGTCCGTTTTGTCTAACGACTTTGGGGCTTAGACAATTCGCGAGCATGCGTGCGGTAATGGTGATGCCGTCTTCGCGGATTTCCGGGCTGAATCCGCGCTTGCCTGTTGCAGGCCGGGCACGCCGGTGTGCCGTCGTGCTCTCGGTGCCACCCAGCATTTCCGCTTCGAGCGTCTCCTGGGCCTGGTGCTTCCCAGCCTCCAAGAGCAAGGGAAGTGCGCTACCCCACAAAAAATCTTTTGTGGGGTAGGTGTTTCTGCTATACCTACCCCACAAGAATATCTCTGTGGGGTAGATTTGTGGTGAAGTATCATTCACCGGCCGGCGTCGCGGCATGGACCGACCTCCTGCGCTCGCTGAAGGACAGCGCGGTCTCCGAGCTTCGCGGGTCTCCGAAGTTGAAGACCGTCGGCGACAAGGGCTACTGGTATGACCACTACCGGGTCGGCACCGAGACCAACGATCGTTACATCGGCCCCGACAGCGCGGACCTGCGGGAGCGCCTCGCGCGGCAGCAGGACATCGCCGAGGTCGAGAAGCAGGCCGAGCGGGACCGTGCGCGGCTGATGCGAACGCTGCGGGCGGAAGGCTACCTGATGGCCGATGTCGGCACTGGCCAGGTGATCTCTGCAATGGCGAGGGCCGGCGTGTTCCGTCTCGGCGGCACCCTGGTCGGCACCCAGGCCTTCCGGTGCTACGAGGGCGAGCTTGGTGTCCGGATCGGATACGACCAGGCTGCGATGACCGATGACATCGACATCGCAAGCTTCGAGCGGCTGTCGATTGCCTTGCAGGACCAGGTGGACAGTCCGTTGGGGGAAGTCTTCGCCGAGCTCAAGTTCGACCCGGTGCCGGCACTCGACAAGGGCAAGGCTTGGAAGTGGCGGCAGACGGACCGCCGGACCCTGGTCGAGTTCCTGACCCCGTCGTTCTCCGACGAAGAAGGGCTGCGGGACCTGCCGGCCCTCGGGGTGAGCGCCCAGAGCCTTCACTTCCTCAACTACCTGATCGCCGAGCCGATCCAGGTGCCGCTGCTCTATCGTTCCGGCGTGCTGGTCCAGGTGCCCCGCCCGGAGCGCTATGCGATCCACAAGCTGATCGTGGCCGACCGGCGGCGAGGCGGACCGGACGAGTTGAAGTCGAGAAAGGACCGAATGCAGGCCGAGTTCCTCATCGAGGTGCTCGGCGCCGACCGTCCGGAAGACCTCGCCGAGGCATACGAGGCGGCGATGGAGGTGGGCCCCGCATGGCGATCTCGGATCGCAGCCAGCCTTGAAAGGATGGCCCAGACGAAGGCTGTGCTTGACGCCTTGCCTGGGTGAACTGCCAGGACCATGCTCCGGTGGTCCGGCAAGCCGACATGCGGAACGACCGAAGGTGGTGGCCCGGTCAGCCATCGTAGTCGAACTGCCCGGTGATGAGAACCGACCGTTTGAGGAGGTTCTTGCGGTTCACGCCGCGGGTGTAGTGCTCGACCTCCTTGATCGACTCGTGACCGGACCAGGCCGCGATCTCATGCGAGGTCGCACCGCATTCCGCATTCCGGATCATGCGTGATTTCCGCAGGCCGTGCGCCGTCTTCTTCACGCCCGCGGCACGCGCCGCGGCCGAGAACCACTGCGAGGCTGACTTGTGGGAGCGGATCGTGCCATGGATTGTGAGCGTGTAGGCCGAGCGATCCGGGCCCATAGCGTCGATCGCTCGGCGGAAGTGCTCGTAGTCTTCCGGATCCGCGAAATGCGGCAAGTCGCCGATTGGGGCGAAGGCTTCCTCGCCGGTCTTCATCTGGGTGTATTCGATGAAGCCATCCTCGGTCTCGTTCTCTGGCCCGAGCGCGCGCGCGTCCGAGATTCGGGATCCAACCCAGTAGAGCACCTCGAACATCGCGCGTTCTTCCGTGCCGTAGGAGTAGAATGACCGATACTTCCCGATTTCGGACAGCTTCCAAGGAAGGTGACCAGGGCGCTTCTTATTGCCTTTGTGCTTTCGTTTTTTCTCATCTTTCGACTGGTCTTGCGTGACGATCCCTTCTGCGATGGCGAACGCGAAGAGCGCGCGCCATGTCTTGAGCCGTTCGTTCGCGGGGTTGAGCGTGAGTTGACGAAGGTTCTTCTGGACATGTTTCGCTTCGATGTTCTTGAAGGACACCTTGGCGATCTTGCCCTCATTCTGCGCCAGAAGGCGGTCGATATCGCGTCGGCGGACGTCCCTGTAGGACTCGGACAGATCGAGGAAGTCCTCGCTCAGCTTGTAGCGCCGCGCGACATCCTCGATGGAGTTCCTGCCTACGATGTGCTCGGGTTCCTTGGAGCGCACGGTAGCTTTCGCGTCATGATATGCATCGAGGAAATCCGGATGATCCTCCGGCAGATGTGCGGGAAGCTGTATCCCGGTCGCGCGGTGGTAGACGTAGTAGTTGCCGCCGCTCATGTAGCGTTTGAGACCGGGCAGCTTCATTCCGCTGCGATCTCGAACGCGAGGTCCGTTTCCTCGTTCTTTTCCCATGTTTCTTGTCCTTCGTAGGGCAGCGCATCGGCAAATGCGTCAAGATCCCGGATGTCGTAGAGCTTGTTGCCGCCGGATACGCGTCGCGGCAGGCCGAGCGAGCGCAGCTTGCTGGGAGACATACCCAGGTAGTGCGCGGCAGCGGTTTCCTGCACCAAGCGCGGGGTGAATGCGTAGCTCTTCGACATCGGCTTCAGTTCGTCTCGTTTTTCGATCCCCGGGAACATGGGAGGGTTCAAAAAATCGCCTAATCAGAATCCGCGGATTCGCAGAAAAAACTTCTAACGGATTGATTTGGCTAATTTCATTCTGCCGGAGATCGCGGAATCTGCTGCGTCCCAGAATCTCCGACGTCCAGAAGGTGCTGCGCGAGAGAGCGTCGCTATGGCGCTTTCATCCCGGAATGTTTGGGCGGGCGCGCCGGCTCGAACGGAGCAGAAAGGATGGTTCCCGGCGCGCCCTACGACGGGGAGGCTATGCCCGTCGATCTCTACTGGCGGCCGACGCCTCGGTGCCATCCGATGTCACGCTCGGCGGCGAGAAGGTCGCTGACGCGATAGGAAAGCTGGAGCGCAGTTGCGAGACCATTGGTCATGTGCTCATGCGCGCTCGCGGCGTCCGCGGATGGCTGGTTCTTGCGGAGCGACGACAGGGCCGCATCGCATGGGCGCCGAAAGTCGGGGCTGAGCAGCCGGCCCTGGTCGATGCATTTCTCGATGTCAGCCATCCAAGTCTGAAGCGGCTTGAAGCATTCGTAGTCGAGCATGGGCGCGTGCTGCACGGCATCTCGAGCGGCGCCGATCGCATCCGCGAGCATATCCTCGAGTTTTTCGAAATCTGACGTCGGTTGGGGGAACAGCGCAACGCGGTGGCTCGATCCGCTCGCGAATGATGATGGTTCCGGGATCATTGGGTTGCCTTTTGTGGAGGGGTTGGAGGGACCGTTCCGACCTCCTTCGAGAGGTCGGAACGGAAGTTGTTTCGGGATGGCAGGAGGCGGTCAGATGTGCGGGACGAGTTGTTTCCGAACACGGCGCTCGACGGTGAAGCGGGAACGAGTAGCCCTCTCCCGGCGACGCTCGGACGCCATGTCGGCCTCCGCGTGAAGCCTTGCACGAACGCGGTTCATCCGCACGAGAGCTGCCGAACTCAGGTGCCCGATGACCGGTGTCACCCGATCACGCGTCCCGAATCTGGAACTCTCGACAGATACCGAAAGCAGCCTGCTCGCAATGAACCGTGTCGGCTTTGCGAGCCCTGCGACGAGCAGATCGGAGGCACCGCGCACGGTGATGTCGTAGCCGCGCGGGCCTTTCGGCGGTTGCGACGTGCCGTAGGCCAAGAGGATGCGTTTCCCGGTTTCATGGTCTTCGCTCTCGAGGACGAGGCACGGCCTGATCTTGGGGCGGGCACCGCTATCGGGATCGGCAACCGGATAAGCGAAGAGCACGATGTCACCGGGTGCAACGTTGCGTTTCCATGAATCCGCGACATTCGTTGGGGAGTCGAACATAGATCAATCCTTTTTTTCTCTGTCCGACGCACATCCACCCTTCTTCTCTTGAAAGCCGGGCTCGGCTGCGCGTCACTCAGACCCGCGCAGTCGAGGGTGGTTTTCTAACGGGGAGAGCGTCGAGAGGGGTGTCCCCTCTCGACCCGTCCGGGAAGCGGCCGGTGGAAAAAATGACCGAGAAGATCGCGGCGAGCGGCCAGCAGACTCAATTCTTAGTCGGGAAATCCGATTTCGAGCCCTTTGCGGAATTGACCGCAGGAAAGTCGACTGTGGCGAAGGCCAGCAAGGCGTCGACGTGTCGCATCACGCCCTCGAAGCCAGAATCGAGCAGCGGCGGGCGATCCCCGAATTGCTCACAGTATGCTCTGTGAAGTAGCACTCGAGACCGGATCGAAGGGTTCCTGTAGGAAAACGCAACCTTCTCGGGAGTATCCAGGCCACGACGGACCGCATACGCCAGGATTTCCAGTGCTGCGGGATTTGCATTGGCCACCTTCTTGTCTTCCAGGACACCGCGAACGACCTCGGAGGCGGCGGACGCGATCAGGTAGAGCTGCCGGTTTGCGATTTTGTTGACGAGGTCACGCGAGCGTTTGCAGGTGCCAATTTTTTCAGGCGGGACGCCAAGGGACGCTTCAATCCGATTGAAAGGTTCGCCTTTCAACCATGCCGCCAGCGCCGTTTTGAGGATGGCCATCTCTTCGGCACTGCTGTCCCCACCTTTCTTCTTTCCGCGTGTCACGGCTTTGACGGTATCGACCGCCGTCCCGAACAACGTTTCGTAGCTGGCGCGATCGGCGATCATGAAGTCGATGAGCCACTCCATCCATCCGCAAACGGTCGATGGCAACGCGTCGATGTCAGCTTCAACTTTGGCAGCGACCGCCGTGAGTGGTTCGACGGCCAAGCCGGTGAAGGCCGCGATCTGCATGACGGATGCAGATGTCTCAGCGGCTGCCGTCTCCAGTGCGTTTTTCAGCGCACCGAGCTTCGCCTCGAACACCGCGTGTTCGCCGGCTTTGCGTGCTTGATAGGCGGCCAGGGAGCGATCGATCAGTTCGACCGCTTTCGCGTTCGCCGTCTCTTCCGCTTCGCCTGCGCGAAGTCGGCTCAAGAAGTAACGAACATTGGCACCTGACACATCTCCGACCTGAATCCTGTCGAGTAGAGGGGTCAATGGGTCGTCGATCCTGACGCATTGATCGTTCTCTGGCAGAACAGCCTTGAGCATCGCAAAGGCTTGTTCCTCCGGGACTGAGTTCTCGTCAAACCAAACCACCGGTTCCGGTATCAAGAGCACGGTGCCGTTCGCAAGATGCCCGGCCCGTCCAGCACGGCCAGCCGCATTCAGGATTTCATGTTCCTCAAGCGGTTTTCGACCCTTCTCGTCATGCCGCATGTTTCCGGCAAGAATAGCGACCTGCGCAGGTAGGTTCATCCCCTGTGCAAGGGTTGGGGTTGCAACGATGACGTCAACACCAACAGACTTCCTAAAGACCGACTCAGCGAGGCGACGTTCCAGTGGTATCATATCACCATTGTGTGGGACCGCTGGCGCGGCGGGGTCGAACAACGAACAGTCTGCGGCACCCAGTTCTGCCACAGCGTCCTGCCATAGATCGTTTTCGGTTTCCGTGAGATCGGGCGGCCGCGATAGATGCTTGCGAAGACGCTTCGCGGTAGAGGGCGCGTGATCGGCCTGCTGAACAAACAAAATGGTTTTCAGGCCGGAGGTCGCGGCATTCTTGGCAAGTTCCGCGCCCACGGCATTGGCATTGGGACTTGCTCGGCCTTTTCCATGCGCAAGTTCCACAGGCTTGTCAGAAAGCCGCACAAGACTTCTGTCGGATTTCTTGGTTTTGAGCCAAGCGTGGTGAAGACCGAAGAGGGCGTATGGATCTGCAACCAAAGGTGGCGCATGATAGCCTTCCTTGCGCTGGTTCTTGATCCAAACGATCTGGTTCGCCCGCTTGACCTGTGATTTTCGATAGATAACAACACCCCGTGCTTGCCGGCTCGGCTTCCACGGATCGTTGAAGCCGATGCAAGGGCGCCCTGTTATTGACGCGAGCCATTCAGCCACTTCGTTCGCGTTCTTGAGCATCGCCGAAAGCAACAGATAATCAGCATTCGGCGCGCGCTTGATGGCATGGAGCAGGCAAAGCATCGCATCAATGCTGCGCGATCCGCCGCCATCGGGGCTCAGCAAATGGCATTCGTCGAAGACCAGCAAGCCGAGATCGCTCAAATCCGTCTCGGCGAAGCTGAGGAGCGCCAAGCACCGCTCCGGGGTCATGACCTCAATCATTTCCAGGTTTGGGCCACGGATGAAAGCGGTGAGGTCGCCGTCAGCAGAGACGACGCTGTCGGTCAGGCTCTCGGGGAAACTCTTCGCAAGATCATCTCGTAGCTGATCGACCAGGGCGAGCGTCGGAACCAGGAAGATGACTTTTTTTCCTGATGACAGGGTTGCGGCGATCTTCAGTTCGGACAAAGTCGTTTTCCCGGCTCCGGTGGGGAGCACCAGGACTGCCGATTTCCCGGTGTCGAGAAACCCCGTGGCCACAGCTGCACGGTGGTTTGGCCAAAGGACAGGTTTGCTTGCCGCACGATGGCGCAGCCAGAGTTTCCAACGGTCTGCTTGAGCGCCGGTGGGTGGTGGTATCTTGGTAACACCGACACCTTCGAGGCCATCAGCAACGTGCATCAACAATCGCGCCAGATGGCGCGGACCTGCGTAGCTGGAGGTGATGTTCAGGCCGGCCATTTCCTCGAGTTCGAGCGGGTAGGTTGCCAGCTCTGTCACCTGAGCAAAAGTTTGCCTGGGCGTGTCAAAGGCCTGGTAGGCGAGTTCGGGTGGAGGCCTATCGAGCAGGCGCGCGACCATCTGGACCAAGCCACTCCAGCACAAACCGTAGAGGGCCTGCGTGGCCTGTTCGTCAAAAGGCGCATCTGCGACGGGTTGCAGGCCAGCCAAGCGCGCGGCCCTTTCAAGGATCGCGTCGAAACGCTCTGTCGCCAGGTCTTGAATGCTCTCCGTCAGTGCGCCGCGATGGATGTCGTTCAGTCTTGGTCCGGCGAGCTCGCGTGCTGCTTCGCGCGCATCAGGGCTTTGCTCCGAGATCAGAAAGAGGAGAGGCGCCGACACCCGTGGGTCGATTGCATGCGCCGTCAAGAGGTCGTCGCGTTCTTCGAGGGGCGGACGGATCCTGCCGAGCAGTTGGTAGGCGGTTGCTGCGACGAATGCCGCGGCTCGGCGCGCATGATCCTCGGCTCCGCTGTCAACGAGCGCCTCATAGATCGTCGCAATTCGCTCAACCCGTTGGAGACGGGCCACATATTCCGTTTGATCTGAGAGCTCCGCAGCTCGCAACCGTAGTCCGGCCAGTTCAGCGTAGATACTGGTCAGTTCCTGTGGCAGTAGCGCGGGATCGACCCCGGTTAGAGCAGGGGCGCTGCGGATCAGTTCGGCCGTTTGCGGGTCAAACATCAAACGTCTCTATCTGGGCCCAGACTCGGCTCGCGAAATCGGAAAACCACGCACGGACATCTTCCAAGGGTAGCGTGTTTCCGCCACGCATTTCGGGGGCAACGCCGAGACCATCATAGTCCTTGAATAGCGCGACACACTTTTCCGCCGGGAAGACGGATGGGGAGACAGTCAGAGATGCGTCGAACGCCAGGGGGCGCGTTTGAATGAGCGTGTCGTAGGCCTCGGCGAGTTGACTGTCATCGAACCCGAACCCCGCGAGCAAAGCGGTGACCGCTTGAGCGAGTTGGTTGTCGCGGTCCCCCGAAAAATACTCCCCGAATGACTTCAGAACCTGGCTCTGGAACTTCTGACGGTGATTAGTGGTGCATTTGTATTCGTAGATGGTCGCCTTCGTCAGCCGTTTTGTGGTGGGGTCGACAGAGACCTTCACGCCATCAGTGCCCTGCGTGGTCGACTTGAGGTGAGGGTCGTCAATCCTCTCACTATCCGTCTTGCCAATCTGTGCCGCAACCCAACAAATGATCTCGAAGAGAAGACCATCGCGGTGTTCGTTTCCTTTGGCGGACCCTGGGTGCAGTTCCGTGCGGAGCTTGTCCTTCAGGCTTTCGCCGATGCTCGGAGGGGACAGATGTGCGCCCTCGAGAATTGATCTTGCGTGGAAAACCCGACCGACCAGAACGAGGGCAACCAGGTGCGCGAGTTCGTCAGGGGCGCCGACTTCCCATTGCTCGCCATCACATTGGGGAAACGCCGGCATTGGATGAAGGGTAATCGGCAACACTGCCTCAGATCCTTAGACTGTTCACAACTTCTCCTGCTACCATTCCGTCACGACGTTTTCGTGGCAAGAGGGAGGCCAGAACGGGCTGGACGGGCGGCACTGGATTTCAACACCATCGGATTGAGACGAGAATAAAAAGTCGCGTCCCCGTCCAAGAAGTTTGGGCCGACGTATTGTATTGACGCACGAGCCGATGGGTGCGGTTTCCGGATTGCGGGCATCAGGTCTCACCACCGAACGACGGATTAGTCGCCGCGCTTCCTCTCCCTGACTCTCGGTGCCCGCCTTATGGACCGCCAAGGGATTTCTATGTGCTCGGTATCTGAAACGGCTGAGTCCGTCTCCGGATCGAAAACCCGCTCGAACTCGTCGCCTTCTCCTGTCTCTGTTGGGTCATCATCAGTTCCTGCCGGGTCCTCATCACTCCCGGGAGGGTTTTCATCGGTGCCGGTCATGTGTTCGGCCCAAGCGATGGCCTGTGCCCACGGGTTCAATGCGTCGATGTGCGGAGCTTTTTCGATCGCGTCGTGCCGGGATTTGAGATCCGGCGCGACCTTGATTTCATGTTCTGCCCGCCGCGCCGCTTCCGCCCGCTCGACTTCCTGCCTTGCCGCGATGCTCGCGGATTCCATTTCGCGAGCCTTTTCCCTTTTGAGCGCTCGCAGCTCCAGCCAGGTGGCCCAGAGCTCGTCGTTTCGGTCGCGGACGCTCGCCCTTTCCGCACCCACGAACGTATCGTCGGTGCCGGTCTCCCGCTTTCGACGCCGGCTCCGTGCGGTGTTGCGCGGTCCCAGTTTCGGCTGCGCGACCAGGCCCTCGGGCGCATCCCCGTCGGCGGCCATTGCTTTATAGCTGCGAAGATCCACCCGCTCTTCGACCCCGACCTTCTCAAGTTCGGCGTTTACCCGCTTTTCCCACTCGGATCGCATGCGTTGCACCGCTTCGGGCCCGGTTTTCAAGTCGTCGAGTTCCCGCAACTTCGCCCCGAACCTACCTTCGTCGGGGAGCCATTTTCGGGTCGGACAGAGGATATGGACATGTGTGTTGAGAGGATTCCCGCGATCGTCGTTTCTCGAAGGCTTGCTCGTCGAGTGCCCTTCCGTATTCGGAACGAGATCCGAAAGGATCTCCCGGTCGACGCCGTCCACGAACGGATGATGGATCGCGGCCATGGACGACATGCCGAACGCGTCGTGGAGCCAGAGGCAATACCCTCGAACCAGTCGGCGTTGGGTCTCGAGCGGTAGCTCGTGGGGCAGCGCAATTTTTATCTCGCGTGCAAGACGTGAGTTGATGCGTGTTTCGGCTTTCTGGGCCGAGTTCCAGAAGGCTTCAATGTCTGGAGCCGCGCGGATCATCTCGACGCTGACGACGTCGCGCCTTGAAAGGTAGCTTTTTCGCAGGCCGATCTGCTCGTCGAACAGCGAGGCGCCAGCGCGGTAGGCCGCGGCGCCAACGAGCGAGCTGGTGTTGCTTCTGGTTTTGACCGTGACCGCGAAATGGACAGCTTTGTGCATCATGAGCAGGAGATCGGGCCCTACCCGGTCTTTCGCTCCTCACGCCCTCTGCAAGAGCGCGGCAAACTTCCGTTTGCGTAACCGCGCCCTTCGCTTTTTCGCCGATGGCGAAAATCGCTGCGGAGGCAGCGCATGTCGACCGATCGAGACCGTCGTCTGTCGGCATTTTTTTGGCACCGCCCCCTCGGGACTATGTCCTCTCCGACATCAGAGAAAAGGAGTAGGAAAATGTCGAAACGTGACCAACAGATTTCCCAGCTCGAGGAGCGGTTGCGGGCACTCAGGGCCGCCGCGGCATCGCAGGTTCGCAAGGATGATACGCGGAGAAAAATCATCCTTGGCCACGCGCTCATTAAACACCTCGAGACGTTGCCCCCCGAAAAGCGCAAGGCGCTGCTCGCCGGACTGCACGCCTACGTTACGAGGCCCTCCGATCGCAGATTCCTCGGTCTCGCCGACTGATTTTCAGTTTCGCAGGGAAGAAAACCAGATCCTTCCCATCGACTACTCAACATAGGAAAACACAATGCTCGTAACCCCGCTTCCGATGCCCACGAAACTCCCGAGCCTGCTACGCGGATGCGTTGTCCCCGTCCTCGACCTTTTCAATGCGCTCCCGCTCAAGGACGTTCGGCGCCAGTCCTGGCGCGATCGTTATGGCCGGGTCGCGCCCGCGCGGGTCAAAGTGACCCGCCACAAGAACGGCAACATCAAATCCCTGGACGCGACCCTGCTCGATATCTCGAAGAACAGGTCATACGATTTCCACAAGCTCACGCCCAGTCCGACGCACTTCCATTGCCAAATCCAAATCGTCGGGACGGTGAAAGACGCGGCCCGGTCCATCCTGCTGCCCTTTCTGGACTACCTCGTCGCCCTCGAGGTCGAGGCTCGGTATGCCGACGGGCCGCGCGAGCTGATCTCGGTCGGCAAAGACGAACTCGCGACGATGGCCAAGGAGCTGAAGAACTCCCAGGAGTTTTGGCTGGGTTCCCGTCCGGCAGCCTACGCGGCGCAGACGCTGCTTGGTGCGCTTGTGCGACGCGAAGAGCAAGTTCGGGCGACCGAGATTTCTGCGCACATGCGGGTCGAAGCGTTGAAGAGATTCTCCAGTGCGAACATGAAGGCCGCCCGTGTGATCGCGGAGGAACTGGAAGCCGCGCGGGGCTTTGACGCGATCCTTGGTCTGAACCGCACTGTGATGCACTCCGGGATGACCGACGACCAGTTCGTGGCCTTGGAAGCCCGTGAGGATCAGGTCTCGCGCTTGATGCGGCCTCTGAGTCCCTACTGATCCAATCACCACCGATCGGCTTCCCCTCCTTCGCCCCGCGCCCTACAGTGCCGGAAAACCGGCGCGGAACGTCGGGCAGAAGGAGGGGCGGGCGTGCCGATTTTGGACTGGTTGACCAGGGACGAGGACATCCGGGCGGCGGATCGGGTGCCCTACCGGCTGCTTGAAGACGTTCCGGAGCTGGGGCGCGGGGAGGGCGATGACGGGCTCCTGGTCCAGGGCGACAATCTCGAGGCGTTGAAGGCGTTGCTGCCCTTCTACGCGGGCCGGGTGAAGTGCATCTACATAGACCCGCCCTACAACACCGGCTCAGCCTTCGAGCACTACGACGACAGCCTTGAGCACGCCAAGTGGCTCGGGATGATTGTGCCCCGGTTGGAACTGCTGCGTGAGTTCCTTGCCGAGAATGGCTCCATTTGGATTAGCCTCGACGATGCCGAGGCGCACTATCTTAAAGTCGTTGGCGACGAGGTATTTGGACGGAAAAACTTCGTCCTCGATGTCGCTTGGCAGAAACGCGATGGCCCGCCGAACGATCGCAAGATCGGCATGGTTCACGAACACATCTTGGTCTGGGCCGGTTCACGTGACGGCGCTTCGAAGCAAACGAACGCCGAGAAGGCTTTCAACCTGATGCCGCGGACGGAAAAGGCCAACGCCCAATACTCGGTGTTTAGGGAGCCCGATGGCCCGGATCCGAAAGGGGCTTTCCGAAAAATCGACACTACGGCGAACGGGAAAGGCGGACGGTTCGTCCAGAGCCTGTATTACCCTGTGACTAACCCATATACCGGCGAGGAGGTCTATCCCCGCCCCGGCACATGTTGGCGCCATAAACGAGAGGAAATGGCGCGCCTGCAAGCCGACGGGCGCCTGTATTGGGGTGTCAATGGAACCGCCAAAACACCGATGCGAAAACTATACCTGGACGAAGCGAAACCGGGGATGAGCGCTCCAAGCGTCTGGTCGGGGCTGGCGCTGAACCAACACGCAAGTTCCGAGATTGAAAAGATTTTCGGCGAGAAGGCAGCTTTCGAGACTCCCAAGCCCGAACGACTGATCGAACGAATCCTGCAAATCGCCACCAACCCAGGCGACCTGGTGCTCGACAGCTTTCTCGGTTCCGGCACAACCGCGGCCGTTGCCCACAAGATGGGCCGGCGCTGGATTGGCGTCGAGATGGGCGAGCATGCCCGCACCCACTGTGCGCTTCGGCTTGAGAAGGTCATCGCGGGCGAGCAGGGGGGCATCTCGAAGGACGTGGGTTGGGAAGGCGGCGGCGGGTTCCGCTTCGCGACCCTCGGCCCGGCCGTTTTCGATGCCCAGGGGCAGATCAACGCGTCTGTCCGCTTCGCCGATCTCGCGCGTCACGTCTGGTTCTCCGAGACCCGGGCGCCAATAGCCGAGGCGCCCGAGGGTCCGGTGCTCGGCATCCACGAGGGTAAGGCCGTGGCGTTGCTCTACAATGGCATCCTGAAAGACCGCTCGGCCGGGGGCGGCAATGTGCTGACCCACCCGGTTTTGGGGCTCATTCGCGAAGACCTCGCCCGCCTGGCCGCGAACCATGACGGCGAGCTGGTGGTCTACGGTGCCGCTTGCCGCCTCTCGGACGCGACGCTGAAGGAGGCCGGGGTGACCTTCAAGCAAACGCCCTACGACATCTCGGCGAGGCAGTAGTCATGCAGCTCAAACGCTACCAGCAAGCGACGCTCGACGCGCTCGACGGCTTCCTCACCCGGGCCGCGGCACGGGGCCCGGAAGCGGCGTTCGCGACCGTGGTGGCCGAGCAGGACGACCTTGCGCGCATCGAGGGGCGCATACCCGAGCCGCGAACCTACGCGCCGCTCGAAGGGCTGCCCGACGTGCCCTACATCTGCCTGCGCCTGCCCACCGGGGGCGGCAAGACGATCCTGGCGGCGGAGAGCATCAAGATCGCGTCGACCTATCTGCGCCGGCCGTTCCCGATTGTGCTCTGGATGGTGCCGTCCGACGCAATCAAGACGCAGACCTTGGAGGCGCTGAAGACCACGTCCCACGCCTACCGCCGGCGGCTCGACGAGGCCTTCGGCGGCCGCGTGCGGCTGTTCGACATCACCGAGTTCGAGATGCTCCGGCCGCAGGACATCGAACGGTCGGTCTGCATCGTCGTCTCGACGATCCAGTCGTTCCGGGTGGCCGATACTGCGAACCGAAAGGTCTACGACCACCACGAGGAGTTGGAGCCACATTTTTCGGGGCTCCCGACCGAGGGGATGGAGGTGGTGTCCGCCGAGGAGGCGGCCGCGAACGATATGCTGCGTGAGGGCGCGGTCAAGTTCTCCTTTGCCAACTTGCTCTACCACCACCGGCCGCTGATGATCGTCGACGAGGCCCACAACGCCGTTTCCGGCCTCACGCGAGAGGTGCAGGCCCGGGTGCGCCCGGCGGCGGTTTTCGAGTTCACCGCCACGCCGCGGGGGCGCAACAACATCCTGTTTTCGGTGACCGCGACGGCGCTCAAGGACGAGGAGATGATCAAGCTGCCGATCCGGGTGCGTCCGCATGACGGCTGGCAGGACGCCGTTTCCGGCGCCGTGGCGACCCGGCTGATGTTGGAGGAGAAAGCTAAGGCAGATCCGAAGCACATCCGCCCGGTCGCGCTCTACCAGGCGCAGGCGAAGAACGGGCATCCGACGGTAGAGGAGCTGAAGCGCTACCTCATCGAGGAGAAGTTGACCCCGGAAGCCTGGATTAAGGTGGCGACCGGCGAGCAGCGGGAGCTCGACGGGGTGGACCTGACGGACCCAGCCGAACCGACCCGGCATGTCATCACCGTTCAGGCGCTCAAGGAGGGCTGGGATTGCCCGTCGGCTTACGTGCTCTGTGCCACCCAGCGGCTGTCGAGCCGGACGGCGGTGGAGCAGCTCCTGGGCCGCGTGTTGCGGATGCCCTTCGCCGAGCGGCGGCGCGACAACGCGCTCAACGCCGCCTACGCCCATGTCTCGGAGCCGTCGTTCAGCGAGGCCGCGGAGGGCCTGCGCGACAAGCTTATCGACATGGGGTTCACCGACGAAGAGGTGCGCGAAAGCTTGCGCCCGCGCGGCGTGGAGCAGGACGACCAGGGGACGCTGTTCGACCCGGACCCGGTGCGGCCCCGCCCGGTCCTGCAAACCCGGCTCCCGGACACGCCGGAGACCCGCGAGGCGCTGAACGCCCATCAGGACCAGGGTGTGGACTGGATCGCCCGAGACGACGGCACACTGACGGTGGGCGTCCGGGGCGATCTGACCGAGGCGGTCGCAGAGACGATCACCGGACTTGCGCCCGAGGCCAACCGTGCCGAGATCACGACAAGGATCGCTCAGCACCGCGCGCGGATAGAGGAGCAAAGATCACCGGCCGAACGGGGGGAGGTGATCGAGGTCCCGCTCCTGGTGTGCGAAGTTCAGGGCGAGCTCTTCGTTGCCGACACCGATCTGATCTTCGAACGCCACGACTGGTCGCTCTCGCGGCACCCGGCTCAGCTCTCGGAGACGGAACTCAGCTTCCGCCGTGATGAAAACGTCATCGAGATCGACCTTGAGGGCGAGCGGCTGGTCTACAGCCAGACCACACAAGCGCATCCGGTGCTGACCGGGCTTGGCTCGCCAGAAGACGCCGACCTTGAGGCATCGTTGGTCCAATGGCTCGAAAGACAGTGCCGTGCCGCCGACATCCCTCGGGCGGAAATGCTCGCCTGGATCGCGGGCGTGGTCGCGGACCTTCTGACACGCCGCGACATTTCCATCCGGACATTGATTGATTGGCAGTATCAGATCGTCACCCGAATCCGCGCGAAGGTGAACGAGATCCGCCAGCAGGAGAAAGCGACCGCGCGCCAGCTCGCGCTCTTCGGGGAAGGCGCTGCACCGACGACATTGCCGACCGCGACAATCCGGTTTGACGACACGATCTATGCAACCGTTCCGACCCACTCCACTGGCGCGTTTCGCTTCACCAAGCATCTCTTGGGACCGGACCGCGCCCCGCTGATCGACGGGAACCCCGGGGGCGAGGAGTTCCAGTGTGCATGGTCGCTGGATGCTCTGGAGGAGGTCGATATTTGGGTCCGAAACGTTGCCAGCCATCCAGACTCCTTCTGGCTCCCGAAGTCGTCGGGAAAGTTCTTTCCGGACTTCGTGGCTCGGCTGGGGGACGGTCGGCTGTTCGTTGTCGAATACAAGGGCCAACATCTCGTGGGCGGTCCCGACGCGCGCGAAAAAACGCTGATTGGCCACCTGTGGGCCCGGACCACCGGCAACGTCTTCGCCACCGTAGAGCGGGTCAAACACGGGCTGGACCCCGGCGACCAGATGCGAGCGGCCATCCGAGGCACCTGATTTCTCTATTGGAATCCTGGCGGCCAACCGAATTTCCTCGGAGACACTCGTCGTGGGCGAAAAATCGGGCCGTTCGGACAGGGTTCGGCCCGTTCGGCATTCTTGGATTTGCGTGGTTTTGCGTGGGGATCGAGCTACATCGGCGCCTCCTGGGCGCGTGGCAAAGCCCCTTTGTAGCGAACACGGACCAGTCTCATCGGATTCTGGTGCTGCTGCACCTTCTGGCGTGCGGTGGAAACCCCGCCGGTAGTAGGTTGCACGAGAGATTCCCAGGTCTTTCCACGGCTCCTCCCGGCTTGCAGAGTTGTCGTCGAGCCACTCGCGCCGGGACCGGTTCCCGGCCGCGCGACGTCGCTGCGCTTCTCGATCAGCTTTGCGTTCGGCACGGATCTCAGGTGGAATTACCTGCTCCAAGCCAAGTTGTCGCGCGACGCTCGGGTCCACGCCAAGCATTTCCGCCATCCGCGCGCCGGAATAGTGGAGGTTGCCGTCCGAAAGCGGAGACTGGGCATTCGACCTGACGTTCTCCGCGCGTTTCTTCGCGGATCGGATCAAGCCGTTGATCTCGCTTGTTCCAAGCCCGGGCGTTGCGTGTGCAGCGATTTCTTCGATCTCGGCTTCCAGATCGCAGCCAGGAGCGGAATGGGTCAGGGCCGTAGCATACAGATGGAGCCATATGTTGCGGATGCCGTTGGGCACGTGCCCACCCCATGACGCAAGCAGACGTTCGAGGTCACGCCGGACAGCCTTGAACCTCTGGCGTGGTGAAAGCCCACGTGACTCCGTAGACCTCCTGGATTCAGCCCCCCGGGTCCGCCGTTTCCGTCGCTTCAACTGATGCCGAGTTGGGTAGCCATTTGCGCGGTAAAAGCTGTCCTCAAGCCGTTCGAAGCTATGTCGTTCTCCAGTCCCGGACATGATCGTCACGTAGCGCCCAGACTTGCGGTTGTAGCCACCAGGGACACGTAGAATGCGGGTAACATCAGAACACGCCGGATCCGCGCCGATTTGAGCAGAGCTTCGGATGATCTTCCGGAGCAGCGCGGACCATCGGGGATGCGCCGCGGCCGGCAGCGGAGTGTGCAGCCAGATGGCGTATGCACCGCGGCCGGAGTCGATCAGAAAGGACGGGTTCGGTAACCCAATCCGCGACCAGTGTTTCGCGAACGTCTGGAGCAGCGTCTGCGTGCTCTGCCGGGAAAGTAGCGGAGCGCGATAAGTGTCGAGATCCAGGAACAGCGCGTTGAGTTCGGCCAGGTTCTCCGTGCGCCTCGGCCCGAAGAACCGATTCATTGTCACGTAGGCTTCGGTTTCGAGCCAGAGGTCGATTTTGTGAACGGCCTCGTCCGGCAACATGCAGCGCGAATGGAAATCCCCGTCAACACCCAACGCGCAGAGGCTCGGCTTGCCACGACTGCCTGAGGGATGGAGCGCCCGTGCGTATTCCGCGGGCGCCCATGCATTGGCATCCTTGCTGGTGGCACTGAACTGAGTTGGGTCGAAGTGTTTCACCCTGGGGAACTAAGCCCCAGAAAAAACGACCCAAATCTACCGAGCTATTTCCATGTCGGGCGCATTGAGCCTCTTCGTTCGGTTATGCGTTGACGGGCCAGCTGACCACCTGCGCGCCCACGAACACTGCCCGCCTTTGGATGGCCGGCGAGTGGCTCACTCCTACTGCACGCCCAGGGCATTGCTTCTGGACATGTTCGCGTCGATCCGTAGCCTGGCCCCGTGGTGACCAGTCGAGGTGTGTCCGTGGACGACCCAAGCAAGACCTGTCCGATCTGCCTGGGGCGTGAGGCCGGCCTAATCCCGGCGCCGCGTCATGTGCCGAGCTGGGACGCGCTGACGGCTCCCGAACAGCTCGGAATGCTGGCCCAGCTCGGGGAAGCGCTCGGTCGTGGGATCACTGGTTTCTCAGCGTCGTCTGCACACGAACATTTCCACCTGCGTGAGGGGGCGCCGGGACATGGTGCGCCCACACGGCTGACGACCGGGGGGCAGGATCCGCTTCTGCCGCTGCTGGCGGACAAGCTGGACAAGGCCCATTCCGTGGACCTCGCCATCGCCTTCGCGATGGACAGCGGTGTCGCGCTTCTTGAACCGTGGTTCCGGGATCTCTTGGCGCGCGGTGGGCGGCTCAGGATTGTGGTCGGCGACTACCTCGATACCACCGATCCCGCCGCGCTCGGACGGCTGCTCGACCTCGAAGCGGCCGAGCTCTACGTGTTCGAGACCGCCGGGCTCAGTTTCCACCCGAAGGCCTGGTTGTTCCGCGCGGCCGACAGGCAGGGGGCTATCGTCGGTAGCTCGAACCTTTCGGAATCCGCGTTGCGAACCGGCGTCGAGTGGAACCTGCACGCCGAAGATGCATCCGGTGACGTTGCCAGGGCTTTCGAGGAGCTACTGGCGCGGCCGGAGGTGAAGTCGCTCACCCCAGAGTGGATCGCCGCATACGCCGCGCGTCGGCGGGCCCGACCACTACCCGAGTATTCGGCCAAGGTGGTCGACGAGGAAGGGCCGCCGCCGGAACCGCACGAGATCCAGGCAGAGGCGCTCGATGCCTTGAGCGGGACACGTCTAAATGGGCACCGCGCTGGGCTGGTGGTTCTCGCGACGGGTCTCGGCAAGACCTGGCTTGCGGCCTTTGACACGCTACAATCCAAGGCCGACCGCATCCTCTTCGTCGCCCACAGGGACGAGATCCTGACGCAGGCGATGAGCGCCTTTCGGAAAGTCCGTCCAGATGCGCGCCTTGGGCGATACACCGGCCAGGAAAAGGACGCCGAAGCGGACATCCTGTTCGGCTCGATCCAGACCATGGGGCGCGTCGGGCATCTGCGCCAGTTCGCGCCGGACCGGTTCGACTACATCGTGGTCGACGAGTTCCACCATGCCGCCGCACGCACCTACCAGAACCTTATCGAGCATTTCACGCCGCGCTTTCTGCTCGGCCTCACCGCCACGCCGGATCGGACCGATGGTGGCGATTTGCTGGGGCTCTGTGGGGAGAACCTGGTCTATCAATGCGGTCTCTTCGACGGCATCGACCGCGAGCGCCTTTCGCCGTTCCACTATTTCGGGGTGCCGGATGACGTGGACTACGCGCAGATCCCATGGCGCTCCGGCCAGTTCGATCCGACCGAACTCGAAGCGGCGATGGCGACCGAGGCGAGAGCACTGAATGCCTACGAGCAGTTCCACAAGCGTGCTCAAGGGCCCGCAATCGGGTTCTGCGTCTCGAAGCGGCACGCCGACTACATGGCCGAGTTCTTCCGGGCGCGCGGGCTTCGCGCTGTCGCGGTGCACTCTGGTGAGGGCTCGGCGCCGCGTGCAAGCTCGCTGGTCGCGTTGGGTAAGGGTGAGATCGACATCCTGTTCGCCGTCGACATGTTCAACGAAGGTGTCGACGTGCCCGAGATCGGCGCCGTGATGATGCTTCGCCCGACCGAGAGCGCCATCATCTGGTTACAGCAGCTCGGTCGCGGTCTCCGGCGCATCGAGGGCAAGGTGCTCCAGGTCATCGACTACATCGGCAACCATCGCACGTTTCTCACCAAGGCTGCGGCGCTTCTCCAGGCTGGCGGCGGCGACCGGTCGATCAGCAAGCGGCTCGATGATCTCATCGCCGGCGATTTCGTGGTGCCCGAGGGTTGTGAGATCACCTACGAGCTCGAGGCCATCGACATTCTGCGCGGTCTCCTGCGCTCTGGGGGCGACGGCGAGGTGATCGAGGGCTTCTATCGAGATTTCCAAGACCGGATGGGTGTGCGCCCGACCGCTGCGGAAACTTTCCGCGCCGGGTTCGATCCGAGAACCACGCGCCATGGGACATGGTTCGATTTCGTCCGCGACATGGGCGATCCGCTCCCGGAACGTCCGTTCGCGACGCATGGCGCCTTAATTGGTGAGATTGCGAAGCCGGCAACGATTCCGGTCGAGGCGCTGGAAGCCCTGAAGATGATCCTTCGCGGGGGACGACCGGGTGCGGGGCAGGCGCATTGGGAGCTGTCCAGGAATTTTTCGAAGCATGACGGCGCTCTCACGTTGGCGCGGCCGGATCCGTCCGGTGAGCTGCGCGGGTTGCTCGAAGAGCTGATCGAATGGCGGCTTGCCGCAAGCGCAAGCACCGGCGAACTTGACGAGGCGACGGTGCCTTTCCAGCCGAAGGCACGCAAGCTTGTGCCGTGGGAGCGCTATCTCACGCCAGAGATTGCCGCACATTTCGGGGTTCCCTACGTCATGAACACGTGGCGGACAGGTATGCGCGTGATTGCGGACCAGAACGTCATGATCTTGTTGGCGGGGATCCTGGTCGAAGATCGCCCCTATCCCAACGAGTTCCTCGATCCGCAGCACCTTAAATGGTTCAGTCAGAATCAGACGACACAGGATGGCAAGCACGGACGGGTGATCTCAGGTGAAACCGATTACCAGATCCACCTCTTCGTTCGCCGTGGCAACAAGGTGAACGGCAAGACCAACCCTTTCATCTACCTCGGGCAACCGAAGTTTGTCGGTTGGGAGGGCGAGAAGCCGATTACCGTCGAATGGGAGCTGCCGGAGGCGGTGCCGCGAGCGCTTTGGGCGGAGTTAGGTGTGCCGGAAAACCGAGGCGCGTAGGGGCCGGCCGCCCTCACACATTCTCGAACACCAGTTCCGGTAGCACGTTCTCCCATTCGTCGCGCTTCAACGTGTAGTGGAACGCCTCATCTGCATCTTCTTTGCGCCAACGCAGGATCGCCGCGATCTCTCCGCGAGCAAACTTGGCCCCGGAGGGCGGCGAGAAGGATTTCGCCATGCGGCCGAGGATCCTGCCGCGGGCGTCACGCAGGAACCACTGTTGGTTCTCGAAGGTGAGCGTCACCGGGTCGCCGATCTGGGCTTCGGCGATCGCGCTGAGAGCTGGGTGACCCGGCCGTTGGCGGCCCGCGAAGGACAGATCCACCATCCGGGCGTCGGCGGACACGTAGATGCGCCTCGGACCGGGGAAAGCACTCAGATTGGGTGTGACGTGCCGGGTCAGGATCGAAGGCGAGTCGGTGGGCAGGTATTCGTGGTTGTCGTTCGACATCACCGCGAGCGAGCGGCGGGCGCGGGTCATGGCGACATAGTGCAGCCGCCGCGGCGCGTCCTGGTCTTCCTCGCGCGACGGGCGTTCCCAACCGCCGTCGAGGATGATCACGTCGTCGAACTCGAGCCCCTTGGCGCGGTGGGCGGTGAGCAACTTCAGCCCGCGTTGTTCGCCCCAGGAGTCGCGGGACCATTCGGCGAACCACTCGACAATGTCGGTCGCGGGTAGCGCGCGGGTGTCGACGTCGCGGGCGAGGAGGCCGAGGCCCTCGCCGATCCGATTGGTCCAACGCGAGCTCGGGATGGCGTTCAGCACGTCGGTGAGGTCCGACATCGTCAACATCCGGGTGAGGTCGGCCCGGACCGCGCCGATGAACGCCTGCATCTCGCGCATCCGCCACAGGCCCGGCAGCCGGTCGCTGGCCCATTCGACGGGGATCCCGAGGTTCTCGGCGAAGTCGCGCACCGGGGCGAGACGGTTCCAGTCGCGAGCGATGATTGCGGCCCGGGACCAGGTCCAGTCTGGGATCAGACGTGACAGGCGGACAAGCTCGTCGAGGGCGGCCATCGCCTGGGCGTCGTTGCCGGGCGGGCATGCGAGGATCTGGACGCGCCCCTGGGCGACAGGATCCAGCTCCGCGAGCGCGCCGCCGGGATCGGTCGTGGCGCGATCCTTGTCGACGGTGATGTCGTGGCCGGTCTTCATCCGCTCCGCGGACCCGGCGATCACCGCGTTCGCCGCCGAGACGATGTGGCCGGAAGAGCGGTAGTTGTCGGTGAGGTATACCGGCTTGGCCGCGTAGTCCTCTTCGAACTGGCGGATGTAGCGGACTGAGGCGCCGGCGAAGGCGTAGATATTTTGATCGTCGTCGCCCACCGCAAACAAGCTGAGCCGCTGGTCGGGATCGTCGAGACTACGCCCGGCGACGGCCGCGATGAGGGCATATTCGCCCGGGCCGACGTCTTGGTATTCGTCGACCAGGATCCACCGATATCCCTGGATCAGGGTTTCCCGCAGCGCCTCGGCTTCCTGCTTGCCGAGCCCGTCGCCCCGGAGCAGCCGGACAGCCTCTTTCAAGAGCCCGTCGAAGTCCAGTGTCTCGGTGCGCGCGCCGGCGTAGCTGGCGCCGACCAGACGCATGGCGAGGGCGTGGATCGTTGAGACGGTGACGTAGGCGGCCTCTTCGCCGATCAGACGGCGGAGACGCTCGCGGATCTCGGCGGCGGCATGCCGATTATAGGCGAGCACAAGGATGCCGCGGGGGTCCTCACGCCGGATCCGCACGAGGTAGGCGATGCGATGAACCAACACCCGGGTCTTGCCGGAGCCGGGTCCAGCGAGGACGAGCACGTTGGTCTGTTCGCGGTCGTCGCGGACGATCTGCTCCTGGATGGGATTGCCAAGCGCGCCGACGATGGCGTCCCAGGATGCACCGGTGGCCTGGCGGCGATACTCCGACGCCCGACCCGGCAGCCAGCGGCGCATGAAGGCGTCGTGGTCGAGGACGAAGTAGTCCGCAGCCAGCCGTCCGGCGTCTTCGATATTGTTGAGCCCCTTCTCTGCATAGGCGGCCATCACGTGGGTCTGGATCGTCTGTTCGGTGTAGTGTTCTTCAAGCGGGGCGAAGTGCTGCACGGTGAAGGGACCGCCCTTGGGATTGACCCGCACCGTGATCGCCGGGCGGAACACGCTGAGCCCGCGTCCGAGGGTGACGACCTGTTGTTCGTGTAGCCACAGAAGCGCGCGATCCATAAGCCGGTTCGGGTCATTGACTGACGACCGCAATAAAGCGTCGCCGGTGATCGCGGCGAGCAGCGTTCCCAGCGTGGTTTCGACCTGAATGTCCTTGCCCCGCGCGCCTTTCGGCACCTTGCCGACGAGGTGGGCGAGGAGCCGCTGCGCGCCTTGCCTGCGGACCTCTGCCCATTTGGCGACGGTCGGCCAGGGGCGTTGCACCCGGACCATCAGGCTGCCACGCGCGGTCTTGCGCACCGAGAGGTTGCCCTTTCCGCCGTCCATGTCGCGGCCGTCCTGGGCCATGCCGCGGATGAGCGCCTCGACCAGATCGGAACGCACTTCGCCGTGACCGCGATCGCGCAGGGACTGGCAGGTTTGCATGAGATTGAACGGCACCGGCGCGTTGTCGTCGGCATCCGGTGCGAGTTCCTGCATCAGGGCGACCAGGTCGGCCTCGAGCCGAGCGGCCTGGTCGAACCGCGCCTGCGAGCCGTTTTCGACGCCGACGTGGACGAAGATCGTTATGTTCGTGTCGTCGTTGGCGATCCCGAGCGCTTCGAGGTCGGTCAAAGCCTTCCGCAGCGCGTGACCGCTGAGCCCGCTGGCGCCGGCGAGCTCGTCGGTGGAGATGCCCTCGTCGGCGGGCGCGTTGATGATGTGACGCACGATATCGAGGAGCTGCTTTTTCCGCGTGCCGGTGATGGCGGCCTTGTCGAGGATCTTCTCGGCTGCTTCGAGATCGGGCACCCGCAGCGTGGCCGGAAAGACTTGCACCCGGTTCTCCTCGCGGCTGAGCAGCGTCGCTTCTTCGAGCCAGGCGACGGCGGTCTTGACCCGCGTGTCGTCGGTGTTGCTATCGCGCTGAAACTCGTGGTCCTTCTCCTCGCGCACAATTTCGCCCGGCGTGGCGACGACCTCGCCGTCTTTCTTGGTTCGGGTGTCGAGCCGACGCAGCGCCTTCAGGATAGCGCCAATCTCGTGTCGTGCGAGCCGCGACCGGGCGGACAGGCTGAATTGCCGGTCGACGTCCTCGGTGTTGTAGAGCAGCACGCAACTGGCCGGGTCCCGGTCGCGCCCTGCGCGCCCGGCTTCCTGGAGGTAGTTCTCGAGGGACCCGGGCACGTCGCCGTGCACAACGAGCCGTATGTCGGGTTTGTCGATACCCATGCCAAAGGCGTTGGTTGCGGCTATGACACGGAGCTCGCCCGTGTGGAAATGGCCCTGAATCTCGCGCTTTTGCTCGGGAGTGAGCCCGGCGTGGTAGCGTTCGGCCGCGAGGCCCTGTTGTTTCAGGAACTCCGCCACGCGCTCGGTCGCGCTGCGGGTCGCGCAATAGACAACGGCACCCGAGGCGCCCTCTGCGGGCAGCCCGGCCATGATCGTATCGAGGATGTCGGAAAGCTTGGTCGTGCGCTGCGTGGGGCGCACAGCGAAGCTCAGGTTGGTCCGCGACGCGCCACCGTCGAGCAGCGCAAGGTCGTGGCCGACCCGGGTCTTGAAGTGGTCGCGGATGTCCTGGACGACCTCCGGTTTGGCGGTGGCGGTGAGGCAGAGGACCGGTGCGGGATCGTCGCCCGAGGTCTCCTTGATGAAGTGGCTCACGTAGCGGTAGTCCGGGCGGAAGTCATGGCCCCATTTCGAGATGCAGTGCGCCTCGTCGAGCACCCAGAGGCCGACTTCGCGCTGTTGCAGCGCCGACCGAACCGAGACGTTTCGGAGCTGTTCGGGTGAGATCAGCAGGATCGCGGCGTCACCCATTCGCACCTTTTCGAGCGCGTCGTGGCGTTCGGGGAGCGACAGGAGCCCGTTGACCGTCACGGCCGACGAGACCCCGGCGCGGATGAGCCCCTGCACCTGGTCGGCCATGAGCGCGACGAGCGGCGAGATGACGACGGTGAGCGCGCCGGTCTTGTCGTAGCGCGACAAGGCCGGGATCTGGTAGCAGATCGACTTGCCGGTGCCGGTGGGCAGGATGCCGAGCAGGCTCCTGCGGGCCATTGCGTCGGCGACAATCCGTTCCTGCAATGGCCGCCCGCTCTCATCGGCGGGCTCCGGCCGAAAGTTCTCGAACCCAAACCAACGCTGGAGCGCAAGTCGGGGATCGTTTTGTTCGCTGCACCAGATGCAGGTTGGATTGTTGCAGCCCTCTTCCCTGAGTTTGCGGACGATCCGCGCGGCATTGGGGAACTGCATCCGCACCCAGGGCGGCATAACGGAGTCTCCGCCCGCGACCGAGATCCACGACAGCGCGTAGGCCAGCGGCCAGCTGCGGGCCGGGTCGCGGATGCTTTCGAACGCGTCACTGAGCCGGGCCATGCAGGCTTGTCCGCGAAGCAACCTGGTTACCGCGGCGCGGGCTTCGATCTCAGACGGCGTGCCCGTTCCGCGAATATGTCGGAAGAGCGCGTTGAAGCCACCCGTCCTCGGCCCTCGGGTTGAGAAGAAGTGGTAGGCTGTGAGGGCATCCGGCGTGGTGGCGTTCAGGCGCTCGAAAGCGTCGATCTGGTCTTTCAGAACTTCGAAAACAAGCCGCGCATCCTGCTCAGGATCATTTACGTGTCCGGATTGGAGCCGGCCATCGTGGTAGTGCTTGACCAAGTGGTGGTAAGGGTTGCGAGGGAAGGCGAGGGGGTTGAGCCAGAGGGTGTCGATCGGTGCCTCAGCCAGTGAAGCGAACCGGGGCGATGCGGCGGCGAGATGCGGCAGGTCGTGGCGTAGGATGTTGTGGCCAATGACGTGGTCGAAGTCCTGGCAATGGGTCTCCAATCGCAACAAGGCCGCGTCGACATCGCCCTTGCCCCGAGTGACAGGTGCTGCTTCGTCCAGCGAGACGGCGGCGAAGTCGAAAATGCGCGCGGACTTCGGATCGACCTCCAGGTCGACCGAAACACAGCGCGCCAGCAAGTCCGACCTGTATCTACTCGCGTCCGCGAACATTCCCACGGTATCAACTGCCTTTGTTCAGGCATTCGATAAAACGGCATTATGGCACGGAGAAGGAAAGTGTTGGGCCAATCATCTGCAAACGGGCGTTTAACATCGGGAAAACATCTGCTGTTCCTGGGATTGCTGCACGGGACCGAAGGCCGACTCACTCTCGACCGAGCTTGACGCGAGTCCAGGGAAACCTTTCGGACTGGACGAATATTGCCCTTCCCTGTTAAATATCTTGACAGACGGCAGGCGCGTTTCTGTTAGACAATGCGCCCCGTAACCCATTGAAAACGAATGGGCCCGGTTTGTCTAAGATCCACCCAACCCGTTGGAACCTATAGTGGATGCCGATCCTCCCCAGCGCGCCACTTTCCATAACCTATTGAAATTGCTTCAGTTCGTTTCGATTTGCGTTGTCTAATGCGCGGTAAGTCTTTGACATACGGTGCAATGGCAAATCCTGCACGGCAATCGGGCGTGTGCGGAGCGCGACCTTGTCAGGCGATGATCTCGAATGTCTCGACGTCGACCATGCCGCGGTCGGTGATCTTGAGCGCGGGGATCACCGGGAGCGCGAGGAAGGCGAGCTGCAGGAAGGGTTCTTCCAGCGTCACGCTCAGCGACAGCGCCGCCGCGCGCAGCTCGACGAGGCGGTCGTGCACCTCCTCGAAACTTCCGAGGCTCATCAGCCCCGCCACCGGCAGCGCAAGCTCGGCCAGCACCTTGCCGCCGTGGGTCACCACGAAACCGCCCTCGATCTCGCCCAGCCGGTTGGCGGCCAGCGCCATGTCGGCGTAATCGACCCCGACGGCGACGATGTTGTGGTGATCATGGCAGACGGTCGAGGCGATGGCACCGGCCTTGATCTCGAAGCCGCGCACGAAACCGGTCGCGATGTTGCCGTTCTTGCCGTGCCGTTCGACCACGGCGATCCGGGCGAGGTCGCGGGCGGGATCTGGCCGCTTGTCGCCATCGGTGATCGCGATGGTCTCGTGCAGATGCGCGGTGATGATCTTGCCCGGGATGATGCCGATCACATCCGTTTCTTCGCGGTTGCCGGTGTGGCGGAAGCTCTGCGCGGTCACCGGTGGCGCCTTGACAGAGTGCCGTCCGATGGGGTCGAGATCGCCCCGCGCGGCGAAGGCGTCGTCGGTCAGCCGTACGCCGCCTGCGAGCACCAGCGCCGCATGGCAGCCTTCGAGCGAGTCGATCCCGACGATGTCGGCGCGCTTGCCCGGCGCGATCTGGCCGCGGTCCTTGAGCCCGAAGGCCTCGGCCGCCGAGAGTGTCGCGGCGCGATAGGCGGCGAGCGGCGGGGTGCCGCGGGCGATCAGCTCGCGGATCATGAAATCGAGATGCCCGTGCTCGGCGATATCGAGCGGATTGCGGTCGTCGGTG
>JAGRMO010000003.1:32067-52470 GCA_020441205.1 Maritimibacter sp. | reverse complement strand
CCGCTCGGTGAGCAGCGGTTGCAGGGCGGCGAGGTCTTTCGACACCGAGCCCTCGCGGATCAGCACCCGCATCCCCTTGCGGAGTTTCTCCAGCGCTTCCTCGGCGCCGGTCGCCTCGTGCTCGGTGCGGATGCCGGCGGCGATATAGGCGTTGAGGTCATTGCCCGAGAGCAGCGGGCAATGGCCGTCGACATGCCCGCCGTCGAACAGAAGCAGCTTGTCCATCGCGTCCGGGTCGCGGCGGATGACGCCCGGGTAGTTCATGAACTCGGCCATCCCGATGCCCGACGGGTGACCCATGAGCGGGGCAAGGTCGGCGGCGGAGAGCTCGGCGCCCGCGGTTTCCATATGCGTCGACGGCACGCAGGAGCTGAGCTGCACCCGAAGGTCGATCAGCGTGCGTTCGGAAGCCTGCTGAAACCATTCGATCCCCGGCGCGCCGATCACGTTGGCGATCTCGTGCGGGTCGCAGATCGCCGTGGTGATGCCGCGGGGGCCGACCAGCCGGTCGAATTCGAACGGTGTGACACAGGAGCTCTCGACATGCAGATGCGTGTCGATGAAGCCGGGCACGAGGATCAGCCCCGAGACGTCGATCACGTCCCGGCCGTCGTAGGCGCCCATGATGCCGACGATGGTGTCGCCGCAGATCGCCACGTCGCCGTCGAGCAATTCGCCGGTCACCAGGTCGAAGATGCGTCCGCCCCGCAGGACGAGATCGGCCGGCGCGTCGCCGCGCGCCTGGGCGATACGCTTTTCCAGTTCCGCCATCGGGTTACTCCGCGGTTGTCATGCCAAGTCGCCGGAGCACACGCCGTTCGGTGAATACGACGAGTTGGTAGAAGGCGACCGACAGGCCGACCGAGACGGCGGCCACGGTCCAGATCATGCCGTAGTCGAGATAGCCGCGCGACTGGTTGAGGAGGTTGCCGAGGCCCTTCCCGGTGGCCAGCCATTCGGCGATCATCACGCCGAGCAGCGCGCGGGGCACCGTGAGGCGGGTCGCGGCGAAGAGGTAGGGCAGGGCGGCCGGGATCGTCACCATGCGCATCTCGGTCCAGAGGCTCGCGCCGTAGACGCGAGGCAGATCGCCGGCGGTGCGCGGCACGAGCGCGATGCCCTGGGCGAGGGTGACGAAGGCCGGGAAGAAGGTGACCGAGATCGTCACCCAGAGCGTGAGCGCATTGCCCCGGCCGAGGATCAGGACGAGCAGCGGCGTGAGCGCAACCAGCGGCATGGTCTGGGTAACGAGCGCCACCGGCGTGAAGGCCTCGACCGCGTGCGGAATGAGCTTGGAACTGATCGCGAGGACGAAGGCGAAGGCGAGGCCGGCCGCCATGCCGAGGAAGGTGATCGGCAGGGTTTGCCCGAGTGCCGCAAGGAGCTTCGCCTGCGCGGCCTCGGCCGTGGGGGCGACGAACAGGTAGTCGACTACCCCGAGCGGTGTCTTGGCGATCATGTCGGGCACGCCGGTCAGGCGGATGAAGGCCCACCACATGAGGAAGGGGAGCGCGAGGCTGCCGACGGCAAGGGCTGCGCGCTTGAGCGGGTGGCCGGGATCGGGCTTGCCGGTGGGCACGGCGGTGTTGAGGGTGACGGCGCGGGTAGCGCCGAGGAACCGGGTGGAAAGGAGCGCGAAGGCGCCGTAGCTCGCGCCCGCGATAAGCGTGGCGACGAGGCCGATGCCCCAGAGCCGGTCAGGCTCACCGCGGCCCAGCGAGCCGAGCAGGTAGGCGCCGAGCCCCCAGCGCCCGCCGCCGCCAAACTCGGCGAGGATGGCGCCCAGAACGGCATTGGGCGCGGCGATGCGCAGGCCCGCGAGGATCGTCGGCAGAGCGCCGCGGAACTGGACGAGGCGCAGCACGTCGCGCTTCGTGCCGCCATAGGCGCGGATCATGTCGGTGGCGCGGCTGTCGGCCTGGGAGAGGCCGATGACCGTGGAGGTCATGGTGACGAAGTAGACGCCGAGGGCGGCGAGCACGATGCGCGGGGCCATGCCGGAGAGGGTGAGCACGAGGATGGGCGCGATGGCGATCGGCGGCAGGGCGAAGATCGCGACGTTGACGCCGCGAAACAGGCGCAGCGCGGTGGCGGAGAGCGCGAAGACGACGCCCGCGCCGATCCCGGCGAGATTGCCGAGCATGAAGCCGACGGCTGAGGCGGTGAGGGTGGCCCAGATGTGCAGCGGGTAGTCGGCGCGGTCCACCCAGAGCCGGGCGAGGATCTCGGTGAACCCCGGCAGCGCGCCGCCGGCGACGAGGTCGAGCCGGCCGACAACCTCCCACAGGATCAGGAGCGCGGCGAGGTTGAAGATACCCCGGTGGCGACGCGTCTCAGCCGCCATGGAGCACCTCGGCAATGTGGTCGCAAACCTTGTGGAAGGCCGGGTCGGAGAACAGCGGTGGCCGGCGCGGACGGTCGAATGACACGTCGACCACCTCGACGATCCGGCCGGGGTCTGCGTGCATCACCACCACTCGGTCGGCGAGGAATACCGCCTCGTCGATGCCGTGTGTTACGAGGAGCGCAGTCGAGCCGGTCTCGGTCCAGATCCGTTGCAGCTCGACATTCATCTGGCGGCGCAGGATCTGGTCGAGTGCACCGAACGGCTCGTCCATGAACAGCACTTGCGGGTGGGTGACCAGCGCACGCGCGATGGCGACGCGCTGGCGCATGCCGCCCGACAGCTCGCCGGGAAGGGCGTTTTCGAATCCCTTGAGCCCGACGAGTTCGATCATACCCTGCACGCGCTCGGCGTGCTCTGCTGGCTTCTGGCGCAACACTTCGAGCGGCACCTCGACATTGCGTCGCACCGAGCGCCAGGGCAACAACGCGGCGTCCTGGAAGGCAACGCCTGTGACGCCCGCCCGCGCCGCCGCAAGGGGCGTGTCGCCGACGATGCGCACCTCGCCTGTGTCGGCGGTTTCCAGACCGAGGGCGATGCGCATCACCGTGGATTTGCCGCAGCCGGACGGGCCGATGATCGCGGTAAACGACCCCGCCGGGCAGGTGAGCGAGACGTCACGCAGCGCCTCGACCACCTTGCCCCGGCCGGCGAAGGTCTTGGAGACCCCCGCCAGCGCGATCCCATCCGGCGCGCTCACTCAGACCTCTGCGAGCAGCGAGGTGTCGAACATTTCGGCCGAACCGACGATGCCGACTTCGCCAAGCGCGGAGAGGCATTTCTCGATGCCGTCCTCCGACAGCGCGAAGATCCCGTCCGGGTGCTCGATCAGCGGCTTCTGCGCGGTGTTGAAATAGACCTCGTTGTCGATGGTCCGGCCGGTGCCCTTGAACCAGCTGTCCTCGAACTTCGGCGGCCAGAGCGCCGGGTCGGCGAGGTTTTCGGCCCAGGCCTTGCGCGAGGCGCGCAGCCACGCAACCAGCAGGTCGCGCTTCTCGGCCAGCACCGCGTCGGTCACCACCACGGTGTCGTTGTAGATCGTATAGCCGAAGTCGTAGAGCAGGAACGAGGTCGCCTCGACGCCTTGCTGGCCGATCGTGTAGGGGACGTTGGTGGTGAAATCGAGGCTCGCGTCGATCTCGCCCTTGATGAGCGGCGTCGGGTCGTAGGCATAGGGCACGATGTTGACCGAGGCGGGGTCGATCCCGTTCATCTTCAGCATGGCCTCGACCGAGATCACGTTGACCGGTGGCACCGCCAGGGTCTTGCCGACGAGATCGGCGGGCGATGCGATCGGGTTCGACGCCAGCGAGACGATGCCGATCGGGTTCTTCTGGTATTGCGCGCCGATGATCTTGAACGGCGCGCCTTGTTCGGCGATCGCCTTGATCGTGGTGTCTGGCGTGGTGAGCGCGAGATCGGCGCGGCCGGCGACGAGGGTGCTTTCGGGGATCACGTCGGGACCGCCCGAGAGGTATTCGAGGGCGAGCCCCTCGGCGGCGTAATAGCCCTGGTCGAGGCCCAGGAAGTAGCCCGCGAACTCGGCGTCATTGATCCAGGCGGCCTGCATCACCAGCGGGCTGCCTTCGGCCATGGCCCGGAACGGAAGCGCGGTGGCAGCGGCGCCGGCCGCGGCAGTGCCGAGGAAGCGTCGGCGGGAGAGGGAGAACGTCATGGGAGGGATCCTTTCGGGTTGGAGGAGGGAGGTCAGGCGAGGCCTTGCAGGCGTTGGAGTTCCTGCAAAGGCGGTGTTTCGGCGATCTGTTTCGGGTCGAGCAGGGGCCACTTGACCCCACGCGGCCGCCTGGCCCGACGTTCGATCACGTGGGCGCCGCCGGGCGTGAAGATCTTGTCGACGAGGATGTCGGTCTCGGAGGGTTGGAGCTGCTCGGCGACGAGCTGAACATCATGGACGAGTGCGTGCACGGGCGTGTCCTCGTTCACGAGCCCAAGGTCGGTGAACATGCCCCATTCGAGGTCGAAGAAGCCGTGGCCCTTGCCGAAGCGCACCCCGTTCATCGACACCGCCGAGGCGCCGGTCATGAGGTAGTCGAACCGGCCGCGCCTAGCGATCTCTTCGAGCGTGATCGGCTCGCCGAAATGCTCCATGCCGTCGAGCCAGGCGGCGTATACGGCGGCACCCTCTGGCACCTTAGCCGGGTCGAGAAAAAGAAACCCGCGATAGATCCCGTAGGTCGACATCACGAAGGGTTTGCCCGCTTCGATCATCCGACGGCGCAGGTCAGTGAGGCAATTGTCGGGTGTGATGAATGCAAAGCTCGAGCCTTGCCAGGCCGGGTCTGCGACCGCGAGATCTGTGGCGACATCGGATCCGTCGAAATCGGGAATGAACTCCGCGAAGTTCATGTGAAAGCGGGTATCGGGCCGGGCCACGTCATGCAGCTTGGTCCAGATCTTTTCGCGGATTACCTTCGAGTTTGTCATCTTGCGGCCCGGTCAGTTTCAATGTTTCATAATTCTGAAACGGTCGTTTCATAGGTCAAGAGGAATTCGCCCGAATGGCATCAAGATTGATCCTCCGCATTCAGGAGCGCCAAGGCCGGCTGACGTCGAGCGAGAAGAAGATCGCACATGTCCTGTTGGAAAATCAGGGGCTTGTGGAGACGCACACGGCAACGGAGCTGGCGAACCTCGCTGGCGTGTCGAAAGCGACCACTGCCCGTTTTTTCCGCAATCTCGGCTACAGCGACTTCGAAGAGGTCAGGCTGCAAGCGCGTGAAGAGCGCAATCGGCGTGAACCTTACGGCCGAATCGAGGCGCGTGCGGAAACCGCGTCGCTCGGGCGGACGCTGACCGAGCACGTCGAGCTGGAGCTCAGCAATCTCGCGCGCACCTTCGAGGAAACCCGCTCAGATCTCCTGCCCGAGATCGCGACGCTGGTGAAGGCCGCACCCCGGGTCTGGTTTCTCGGTTTCGGCGACGAATACGGCGTGGCGCGGGTCGGGCGCTCACTGTTCTCGCGCCTTCGCCACGGCGTGCACCAGATCGAGGGGGCGGGGCAGAGCTGGAGCTCGGAGCTGTCGCTGACGGGGCCGAAGGACGTGCTCATCCTCCTCAGTTTCGAGCCGCGCCCGAAACTCCAGCGCGCCCTCCTTGCCCATGCGCGGACCACCCGGATGCGTATCGTCACCATCACCGACCACGCCTATGCGGCCCAGGCCCAGCGTTTCTCCGAGATCGTGCTGCCCTGTCACGTGGCGAGCTACGGGTTCCTTCCGACCCACGCGACGATGCTGTCGATGTTGCGCCTCATTGCGGTCGCGTATCTCGGCCAAAATGCCAAGGCGGTGGAACAGCGGATTGCCACGCTCGAGGCGATCAACGAGGAGTTGGACCTGAGCGAGTAGGTGGGAGCGATCCCGTGCGAAACGACCATCGGAAAGAGATATACGGTCTTGGCTGAGATATCTCGTGGCGTGAATCCGAGCCGGAAACCTTGGACGTGGCGCCGTGGAACTCCTTGAAATCGTTCGGGGTGTTCTTGTCTGAGGCTCAACCAGCCCATTGAAATCCATAGTGGATGCCGATCCAGCCCAGCGCGCCACTTTCCCAACCAAGAACGGCTGGTCAAGGTAAGTCGTGGTCGTAGCTTGTTGCGTTCATCCCACGGGTGACAGAGGAAGACGTCACGAAGCTCAGGTTGGGCTGCCCGCTTCTCTGCATTCTCGCGATCAAACGTAGGCGCCCGCACCTCCGTTGGCGTGTAGAGCTCCGACGACCCAGCAGGCGACCATTTCGGCCTGCTCGTGCCTCGCCCGCTGCCGCAGCTGCTGCACGATGTCCATGAACTGGTGCAGTGCGTCTTGCCATGCGACACACCATATGTTGGAGGAGAATGCTTCTTGAGCACAGTTTGACGCAGAGGCAAAAGCGGCCCGCTGTACATATATGCGGACCGCAAAATAGGTCATTCGATTTTCGTGTTCGCACCCTTCTGCTTACGCTCCCGTATTGCGGGGTTTCTCGCTCCGATCGCCTTCCAGGGGAATCGTTTGCGTTCCCCCGTCACCGCCCGGCACAGAATCGCCTTGCTCGCGCAATGTACGATCTCTGAGCGGCTTTCGTGGCCGGTGGCGGTCGCGATCTGATGTATCCGCACGCCGGCAATCGCGAACGGGGCATTGTCGTCTTCTACTGGGCTCCGGGCGGGTCGACCAGGCCGCTTCGGGTCATTCAGAACGGTGGCATCGTTCGTTGTGAGGCGGTGGCGCTAGCGGACCACGAGTACCGGGATTTCGGCGTGGCGGACGACCTTTTCGGCCGCCGAGCCGACGAGGAACGAGCGCAGGTCGTCGGGCGGATGGGAGGCCATGACGATCAGATCGGCGCCGAGCTTGCCAGCCACGCTCAGGATCGTCTCGGGCACGTGGCCGTGGCCGACATGGGGGCTCGCCTTGGCGCCGGCGGGCACATTGGCGGCGATGAAGCTTTCGAGCTCGGCCTCCATGTGGTTGAGCGCCTTGGTTTCATAGTCGGCGGGCAGGAAGCTCGCGACCAGTGCCGCGCCGACATCGTGGACGATACCGAGGACGTGGACGGTGCCGCCCGCGCCGGCAAGCTTCAGCGCCATCGGCAGGGCGCGTTCCCAGCTCGCCGGGTGGTTGAGATCAATCGGCAGAACGATGTTATCGAACATGTCACTTCCTCCCATCAGGCCGCGGACGCGCGGGCGGCGCGGCCGCGTTGCAGGAACACGACGCCCGCTAGCGCGAGAAGCGCGGGGATGAACATCCAGTATTTCGACGGCTGCGGCGCTGGCACCTGGACCGAGGTCACTTTCTGATCCCAATCGAGGCCGGCTTTCTGGGCCGGGCTGTCGAAGGCGACGTTGTCGATCACGATCTCGCCGCCATTGTCGATCAGTTCGAGCCCGGTCGCGAACAGCCGGTCGGCGCCGGTCTCGCCCTCGCCGACGACGAGGGGGGCGACGAAGGTCATCGGATCGCCCACCGCGTCGAGCCCGTCGACCTGCAGCCGGATCTCGGAGCCCGGGGCCACATCCATCGCTGCCTGTTCGAGCTCGGACCCGGCCAGCGTGGTGAAGGGCGGGGCCACCATGTCCATCCAGAAGCCCGGACGGAACAGGGTGAAGGCGACCAGCAGGAGGACGACGGATTCGTAGATCCGGTTGCGGGTCAGGAACCAGCCCTGGGTGGCGGCGGCGAACAGCAGCATCGCCACCGTGGCGACGACGAAGATGAATATGCCGTGCGCCAGATCGACGTCGATGAGCAGGAGATCGGTGTTGTAGATGAACAGGAAGGGCAGGGCCGCGGTGCGGAGCGAATAGAAGAACGCCACCACGCCGGTGCGGATCGGGTCGCCGCCCGAAACGGCAGCGGCGGCGAAGCTCGCGAGGCCTACCGGTGGGGTCACGTCGGCCATGATGCCGAAGTAGAACACGAACAGGTGCACCGCGATCAGCGGCACGATCAGCCCGTTGGCCTGGCCGAGCGAGACGATCACCGGGGCGAGCAGGGCCGAGACGACGATGTAGTTCGCCGTGGTCGGCAGGCCCATGCCGAGGATCAGGCTGAGGATCGCGGTGAGCACCAGGATCGCCAGCATGTGGCCGCCGGAGAGCACCTCGACGACGTCGGCGAGCGAGGAGCCGACGCCGGTCTGGCTGACGGCGCCGACGATGATGCCGGCGGTGGCGGTGGCGATGCCGATGCCGATCATGTTGCGCGCGCCCGTGACGAGGCCGTCGATGAGGTCGGTGAAGCCCGCGCGGATCTCGGTGGCCATGTCGCCCGAGCGGCGCAGGATCGAGAGCAGCGGGCGCTGGGTGAGGAGGATGAAGATCATGAAGGCCGAGGCCCAGAAGGCGGAGAGGCCCGGCGACTTCTGCTCGACCATCAGCATCCAGACCAGCACCACGACGGGCAGGATGTAGTGCAGGCCGGCGCGCACGGTGGGACCGGGCAAAGGCAGACTTTTGACCGGCTCGTTGGGGTCGTCCATGTGCAGGGGCTCTTCGCGCGCGGCGATCCAGAGCAGAGCGACATAGACCGCCGAGAGCAGGGCGAAGACGACGATACCGGCCGATTTGCCGAAAGTGGGGGTGATCCAGCCCATCAGGAAGTAGACCGCGAAGGACAGCGCGCAGATCGCGGCGATGGTGAAGGCGATGCCGATCAGCCGCTGGACGATGGGCTTCGGCGTATAGGCGCGGGGCAAGCCCTTCATGCCGGCCTTCATCGCCTCGAGATGGACGATGTAGACGAGGGCAATGTAGGAGATCACCGCCGGAACGAAGGCGTATTTGACCACTTCGAAATAGGGGATGCCGACGTATTCGACCATCAGGAAGGCGGCGGCGCCCATCACCGGGGGCATGATCTGGCCGTTGACCGAGCTTGCCACCTCGACCGCGCCGGCCTTCTCGGAAGAGAAGCCCACGCGCTTCATCAGCGGGATGGTGAAGGTGCCGGTGGTGACGACGTTGGCGATCGAGGAGCCGGAGATGAGGCCGGTCATCGCCGAGGAGACCACGGCGGCCTTGGCGGGGCCGCCGCGCATGTGGCCCATGAGCGAGAAGGCNNGACCTGGATGAAGTAATTGCCGGCGCCGGCCTTATCGAGCAGCGAGCCGAACAGCACGAAGAGGAAGACGAAGGAGGTGGACACGCCGAGCGCGATGCCGAAGACGCCCTCGGTGGTGATCCAGTGGTGGTTGACCACTTCGGAGAGGTTGTTGCCCTTGTGGGCGATGATCCCGGGCATGTAGGGGCCCATGAAGGTATAGACCAGGAACACGCCGGCGACGACCATCAGCGCGGGGCCCAGGGCGCGGCGGGTGGCCTCGAGCAGGATCATGATGCCGAAGACGGCGACGACGAAATCCTGCATGTTGGGCGCGCCCACGCGGTCGGAAATCTGGGCGTAGAAGACATAGAGATAGGCGGCGGTGGCAGCGCCGACGAGGGCGAGCCCCCATTCCCAGACCGGGATGCGGTTCTTTGGCGAGCCGAGCGCAACCGAGCCCGCGACGAAGGCGCCGGCGATCGGGATCCACCAGACCGGCGTGCCCTCCTTGGCGCCGGTCATGAACAGGATGGTGAGCAGGATCGGAGTGCCGATGCCGAGGGCGAGCTGCACCGGGCTGCGGGCGGCGGGGAAGGCGGCGAAGGCGAGGAAGATCGCGAAGGCGAGATGGATCGAGCGGGCCTCGGTGTCGTTGAACACGCCGAAGCCGAGCGAGAACGGCAGCGGCGAGGCGATCCAGAGCTGGTAGAGCGACCAGGCGAGCGCGACGAGCAGCAGCAGGGTCGCGACCCAGCCGGTGGGCGAGCGGCCACCGGTATCGGACGAGGCGACGAGCTCATCGAGTTCTTCCTGACTGAGCCCACCGTGGCCGGCGGCCTCGATCTCGACCCGGGCGGCCTCGAACTGGTGTTTTTCGTCTCTGTCGGCCATCACTGTCTCCCCGCGGCGCTTCGCGCCTGCATGTTGTTCTCACATTTTTTTGGGATCGGTGGCGCGGGCGGGCCGCACCACCGGGTGTCAGATCGGCGAACCGGTCAGTTGAGCCAGCCGCGTTCCTTGTAGTACTTCTCCGCGCCCGGATGCAGCGGGGCGCTAAGGCCCTCGGAAATCATCGCCGTCTCGGTGAGGCCCGCGAAGGCTGGGTGCAGGCCCTTGAAACGATCGAAATTGTCGAACACCGCCTTCACGACCTGGTAGACCACTTCGTCGGGCACGTTGGCCGAGGTGACGAAGGTGGCCTTGACGCCGAAGGTGTCGATATCGGCGTCGGTACCGCGGTACATGCCGCCGGGCACCACGGCCTTGGCATAGTAGGGGTTGGCGGCGACAAGCTCGTCGATCACCGGACCGACCACGGGGATCAGGTGAGCGTCGGTGGTGGTGGTGGCTTCCTGGATCGAGCCGTTCGGATGGCCGGCGGTGAAGATGATCGAATCCACCTTGTTGTCGCCCATCGCGGCCGCCTGTTCGGACGACTTCAGCTCGGAGGCGAGGGCGAAATCGTCGAGCGTCCAGCCCAGCTTCTCCATCAGCACTTCCATCGTGCCGCGCTGGCCGGAGCCGGGGTTGCCGATATTCACGCGCTTGCCCTTGAGATCGTCGAAGGTGGTGATGCCACTGTCGTCACGGGCGACCACGGTGAAGGGTTCGCCGTGGACCGAGAATACCGCGCGGAGTTCGGGGAAGGCGCCGCCTTCGAACTGGGGCGCGCCGTTGAAGGCATAGTGCTGCCAATCGGACTGGGCGACGCCCATGTCCATGTCGCCGGCCTTGATCGCGTTGATGTTGGCCACCGAGCCGCCGGTTGAGGGGGCGGTGCATTTCATGCCGTGTTCGGCGGTGCCGCGGTTGACCAGACGGCAGATCGACTGGCCGACAACGTAGTAGACGCCGGTCTGGCCGCCGGTGCCGATGGTGATGAACGTCTCTTCGGCCGCCGTGGCGGAATGCGCGGTGAGCACGACCGCCGCGGCAATGGCCGCTTTCCTGAAGTTCAGCATGTAGGGATCCTCCTGTTGGTTACGCTGACATCACAAGCCCGCGCCCCGGCCGGGATCCGGCGTGCGGGGGGCGGGCTGGTTTTCCCGCTTGTGCGGGTATTGCGATCCGGCCCGGACCGTCCGGGCCACCGCACCTGCCGAGACCGGCGCCGAACGCCGGTCGCTTCCCCCAAAACCGCCGATCAGAAGGTCGGTGGGGTGCAGGCACTCACAATCACGCAATCGGTATCTCCGGCGTTCTTGAAGCTGTGGGGCAGGCGGCTATCGAACAGATAACCGTCGCCGGGATGGAGCACCCGGACCTGATTGCCCACGGTGATTTCGATCGTCCCCGAGATGACGATGCCGGCCTCTTCGGATTCGTGGCTCAGCATCTCGGGCCCGGTATCGGCGCCGGGCGCATAGGTCTCGTAGAGCACCTGGAGGCTGTGCTGCGCCGCATCGCCGATCTGGCGCAGCGACAGGCATCTGGCGTTGCCGCCGAGCCCGAGGTCGCGGGGCGAGAGCTCGGTCATCTCGTCGCGGGTGTAGAAGTACTTCGCCTCGGTCTTGCCTTCGACCTCGCCGAAGAACTGCGACAGGGACATCGGAATACCGTCGAGGATGCGCTTGAGCGACGAGACCGACGGGCTGGTCTTGTCCTGCTCGATCATCGAGATGGCGCCGTTGGTCATTCCGGCTCGCGCCGCCAGCTCGCGCTGGGAGAGGCCTTTTTCCTCCCGAATTTCCTTCAGCCGGACGCCGATGTTCAATGCAGGTTCCATTCCATTCTCGCTATGTTTGAAATTTTGAGCACATCTGTGTCACTTCGTCAACAATGTCTTTGCGGTCGAATTTCGGGCAACCTGCCGCTCGTGTGTGCACAATTGTTTTTTGAGCATTGCGGGCCATTGACAAATATCATGAACACCGTGTTAAAATACTCATCAAAGTTGCGGTCAAAATTTTAAACACCCCGGTCAGGAGGTTGAACAGCATGGCCCCCGCGAAGAACTCCACCAACAGTCAAGCCGAAGCGAATCGGAGCGCAAAAACCGCCCGTGCCGCGGCGGCGAGCGAGTCCAATGCGGCGCTGCTCGCGCGGCGCGAAGCCGCGGTGGCGCGCGGTGTCGCCTCGGCCGCGCCGATCTTTGCCGCGCGCGCCGAGAACGCCGAGCTCTGGGACGTCGAGGGCAACCGCTACGTCGATTTCGCGGGCGGGATCGCGGTGCTCAACACCGGCCACCGGCACCCGGCCGTGATCGCGGCCGCGAAAGCGCAGGAAGACCTCTATACGCATACCTCGTTCCAGGTCGTGCCCTATGAGCCCTATGTGGCGGTGGCCGAGAAGCTGAACGCGCTCGCGCCGGGCGAGGCGCCAAAGAAGACGCTGCTCGTCACCACGGGAGCCGAGGCGGTCGAGAACGCGGTGAAGATCGCGCGGGCCTATACCAAGCGGCCGGGGGTGATCGCCTTCACCGCCGGCTACCACGGGCGGACGCTGATGACGCTGGGGCTGACCGGCAAGGTCACGCCCTACAAGAAGGACGTGGGCCCGTTCCCGGCCGACATCTTCCGTGCGCCGTTCCCCGACCAGCGGGCCGGGATCACCGTCGAGGACGCGCTCGCGGCGCTCGACACGCTGATGAAGACCGATGCCGACCCCGAGCGGGTGGCGGCGATCATCATCGAGCCGGTGCTGGGCGAGGGTGGCTACCATCCGGTGCCGGCCGAGATGATGAAAGGCCTGCGGGCGGTCTGCGACAAATACGGCATCCTGCTCATCGCCGACGAGATCCAGGCGGGTTTCGGGCGCACCGGCACCTGGTTCGCCATCGAACATACCGGCGTGGTGCCGGACCTCATCACCGTGGCGAAATCGCTGGCCGGCGGCTACCCGCTCGCGGGCGTGGTCGGCCGGGCCGATGTGATGGACGCGCTGGCCCCGGGCGGGCTCGGCGGCACCTACGGCGGCAACCCGGTGGCCTGCGCCGCCGCGCTCGCCGCGATCGAGACGATCGAGACCGAGGGGCTGCTCGCGCGGTCGACCGCGCTGGGTGAGACTTTCCGGGCGCGCTTCGCCGACATCGGCGCGCGGGTCGCGCCGTCCCGGATGTGGGACATTCGCGGGCTCGGCGCGATGCTGGCGGTGGAGTTCGTCACCGATTCAGAGAGTGCTTCGCCGGACGCGACGCTGGCCAAGGCGGTGATCGCGCATGCGCTGAAGCGCGGGTTGATCCTGCTCGGTTGCGGGATGCACGGCAACGCGATCCGGATCATGGTGCCGCTGACCGCGTCGGACGCGATCATCGACGAGGGGCTCGCGATCTTCGAAGCGGCGCTGACCGATGCCATTGCCGCCGAGGCGGCGGTCGCGGCACAATAGCGCCGGCAATCAGCAGAGGTGGCGCGGCCGCCCGTGCCACCGCTTCCTGAACCTGCGACGCGCAGAGGGAGCCGGGGGGGCCGTCGCCACAACCCGCGCGACGGCGCCCGAGACCTTGCGAAAGGAAACGCCCAGCCATGTCTGCCGCCGCCTCCCACGTCTTTCCGCGCCACTGCAAGCAACAGCCGCCCCGGGCGGTGGGCGGCGAAGGCTGCTACCTGATCGGCGAGGACGGCAAGCGTTATCTCGACGGCTCGGGCGGGGCGGCGGTGTCGTGCCTCGGACATGGCGACCGGGAGGTGATCGCGGCGATCACGGCGCAGGTCGAGACGCTGGCGTTCGCGCATACCGGCTTTTTCACCTCGGAGCCGGCCGAAACGCTCGCCGATCTCCTGGTGGCGCATGCGCCAGAGGGGATCGAGCGGGTCTATCTCGTCTCCGGCGGATCGGAGGCGACGGAAGCAGCGATCAAGCTCGCACGGCAATATTGGGTGGAGAAGGGCGAGCCCGGGCGCGGCAAGCTCATCGCCCGCAAGCAGAGCTACCACGGCAACACCATCGGGGCGCTCAGCGCCGGCGGCAACGAGTGGCGACGGGCGCAGTTCGGGCCCTTGCTGCTCGATGTGAGCCATATCGACCCGTGCTATGAATACCGGCTGCGCGAACCGGGCGAGAGCCTCGAAGACTACGGGCTGCGCGCCGCGAACGCGCTGGAGGACGAAATCCTGCGGCTCGGGCCGGAGACTGTCATGGGGTTCATCGCCGAGCCGGTGGTGGGGGCCACGGCGGGCGCGCTGACCCCGGCGCCGGGTTATTTCAAGCGAATCCGCGAGATCTGCGATACCTATGGCATCCTCCTGATCCTCGACGAGGTGATGTGCGGCATGGGGCGGACCGGCACGCTGTTCGCTTGCGAACAGGACGAGGTGAGACCCGATATCCTGTGCATCGCCAAGGGTTTGGGCGGGGGCTACCAGCCGGTGGGGGCGATGATGTGCTCGACCGAGATCTACGAGACCATCGCGAACGGGTCGGGCTTCTTCCAGCACGGCCACACCTACATGGGCCATCCGACGGCAGCGGCGGCAGGGGTGGCAGTGGTGAATGCGATCCTCGAACGCGGGCTGCTCGCCAGGGTGCGCGACCAGGGCGACAAGCTCGCCGCGCGGCTCGAAGACCGCTTCGGCCAGCATCCGAACGTGGGCGATCTGCGCGGGCGGGGGCTGTTTCGCGGCATCGAGCTGGTGGCCGACCAGGGCAGCAAGGCGCCGTTCGACCCCGCGATGGGCATCGCCGGCAAGATCAAGAAGGCAGCCTTCGCCGAGGGGCTGATCTGCTACCCGATGGCGGGTACGATCGACGGGCGTACCGGCGACCACGTGCTGCTGGCGCCGCCCTTCATCATCGAGGACGCCCAGCTCGACGAATTGACCGAGAAGCTCGGGCGCGCCATCGACGCGGTGATCTGACAGCGAGGAGACCCCATGGAGTTGCAGCGCTACATCGTCTACGGCGGAACCGTCGTGCTTACCCTGCTGTGCCTCGTCGCCGCGCCTTGGCAGCCCGGACTGCTCTGGGGGGCTGCGGTGTTCGGCGGCTTCGCAGCACTCGGCACCTACGATCTGATCCAGGCCCGCCACGCGATCCTGCGCAATTACCCGGTGCTCGGGCATATGCGGTTTCTGTTCGAAGGCATCCGGCCCGAGATCCGGCAATACCTGATCGAGAACGACGCCGACGAGGAGCCGTTCTCGCGCGAGGTGCGCTCGCTGGTCTACCAGCGGGCCAAGGGGGTCGAGGACAAGCGGCCGTTCGGCACAAGGCGGCGGGTCTATGACGCGGGCTACGAATGGCTCACGCATTCGGCGGTGCCGGTGCATATCGACGATCCCGATTTCCGGGTGAGCATCGGCGGGCCGGACTGCAAGCAACCCTACGACGCGTCGATCTTCAACATCTCGGCGATGAGCTTCGGGGCGCTGTCGGCCAACGCGATCTTGGCCTTGAACCAGGGCGCGAAGAAGGGCGGCTTCGCCCACGATACCGGCGAGGGCGGGATCAGCCGTTATCACCGGCAGGGCGGGGCCGATCTGATCTGGGAGATCGGCTCGGGCTATTTCGGCTGCCGCACCCGCGAGGGGCGGTTCGACCCCGAGCGGTTTCGCGAGCAGGCGGCCGACCCGCAGGTGAAAATGATCGAGCTCAAGATGAGCCAGGGGGCGAAGCCCGGCCATGGCGGGGTGCTGCCGGCGGCGAAGATCACGCCGGAGATCGCCGAGGCGCGGGGTGTACCGATGGGGGTCGACTGCGTGTCGCCGGCGGCGCATCCCGAGTTCTCGACCCCGATCGAGATGATGGAATTCATCGGCCGGATGCGCGAGCTGTCGGACGGGAAGCCCGTGGGCTTCAAGCTCTGCGTCGGGCACCGGCGCGAGTTCATGTGCATGGTGCGGGCGATGCTCGAGACCGGGATCACGCCCGACTTCATCGTGGTCGACGGCAAGGAGGGGGGCACGGGTGCGGCACCGCTCGAGTTCGCCGATCACATGGGGATGCCGCTGGTCGAGGGGCTGACCTTCGTGCACAACACCTTGCGCGGCGCGGGGCTGCGCGGGCGGGTCAAGATCGGGGCCGGTGGCAAGCTGGTCACCTCGTTCGCGATCCTGAAGGCGATGGCGCTGGGGGCCGACTGGGCCAATTCGGCGCGCGGCTTCATGTTCGCCGTCGGCTGCATCCAGGGACAGGCCTGCCACACCAACCACTGCCCGGTGGGGGTGGCGACGCAGGATCCGTTGCGCCAGCGGGCGCTGGACGTCGGGCGCAAGACCGAGCGGGTGTTCCGGTTTCACCAGAACACGCTGAAGGCGGTGGCCGAGCTGACCGGCGGTGCCGGGCTCAGGCACCCGAGCCAGCTCATGCCGCATCACCTTTTGATGCGCGAACGCGACCGCGACATGGTGACCGGCGACGAGGTCTATCCCTACCTGCCCGAAGGCTTCCTGCTGCGCGAACCCGAGGCCAACGAGAACATCCGGCGGGCCTACCGGATGCGCTGGGCGCGGTCGCATGCCGAGAGCTTCGCGCCGTTCGACGTGGATACCGACTGGATCGGCCGCTAGGCGGCCGGCCTCTGCGACCGAGACCCGAGGAAAGATGACCGAGACGCAAGCATATCCGCCGCTGAGCGACGCCGACTGGCCCGACGAGATCGCCGGGATGCGCGCGGGCTTTGCCGGCGGGCTCAACGTCTACCGGACGATGGCGCACAACCCGGCGTTGCTCGCCGCCTGGGCGGATCTGCGCGAGCACGTGGTCAACCGCACCGCCCTGGGAAAGCAGGGCTCGGAAGTGGTGATCCTGCGCACGGGGGTGCGGCTCGGCTCGGAGTACGAATGGCGCCAGCATGTCTCGCGGGCGCGCAAATGCGGCATGGAGGACGCGCGCATCCTCACGCTGCGCGGGCCGGTGGAGGCGATGGCGCCCGAGGACGCGGTGCTGGCGCAGGCGGTGGACGAGCTGTTCGCCGAGGCCCGGTTGTCGGAAGCGACACTATCAGCCATGGCGGGGCAGGTGGGGCGCGCGGGCGTGTTCGACCTGATGGCCACCGTCGGGTTCTATTCGACGCTCGGCTTCATCCTCAACACCGCCGCCACGCCGCTCGACGACGATATCGCCGCGGAGCTCGCGGCGCGGCCGTTGACGTGATCCCGGAGGCCCGCGATGACCCTTGATCCAGACCTCGACCCCGAGGCGATCCGCGAGGAGGCCGAGACCGAGCCGGAACCGCGCCGGATGCGCGACCGGGTGCGCGAGGCGGTCGAGCGGCGCGATGCGGACGAGCTGGTCGCGCTCATCGACCCAATGCCGCTCAGCGAGGCGATGCGGCAGCTGTTCGCGCTCGATGCGGACGACCGCGACATCCTGCTCGACCTTCTGCCGGCCGAGCTCGCCGCCCGGCTGATCGAGGAGGCGCCGCATGCCGCGGCCGCCGATCTCGTCGACCGGATGGACACGCAGCGCGCGGCCGCGGTGCTGGAAGAGCTCGATTCCGCCGCGCGCGCCGACCTCATTGGCGATCTCGAGGACGACGACGCCGAGGCGATCCTGGCCGAGTTCGACCCCGAAGACGCGGCCGACGTGCGGCGGCTGTCGGGCTACGAAGACGAGACCGCGGGCGGGTTGATGGTGGCCGACGTCTTCGCCTTCCGCGATACCCAGACGGTGGCAGCGATCCTGCGCGACTTCGCCCACGAGGATGCAGACCTCGAAGCCTATGCGGGGCAGCACCCCTACGTGGTCGACAAGGAAGAGCGGCCGGTGGGCGTGGTCTCGCTGCGCGGGCTGCTGATGGCCAAGCGCACCGACCGGCTGGCCAAGATCATGGTGGCCCCGGTGCTGACGGTGCCGGTGACGGCGACGCTCGACGAGCTGCAGGACCTGTTCGACCGGCACGGCTTTCTCGGCCTGCCGGTGGTCGAGGCCGACGGGCGGCTGGTGGGCGCTGTCTCGCGCCAGGCGGTGCATGACGCGGCTCTGGAACGCGCCGAGAGCGAGAGCCTGAAGCTGCAGGGCGTGGTCGGCGACGAATTGCGCTCGATGCCGTTCTGGCTGCGCTCGCGCCGGCGGCTCGCCTGGCTGTCGGCGAACATCGTGCTCAACATCATCGCGGCCAGCGTGATCTCGGCCTACGAAGAGACGCTGGCGGCGGTGATCGCCATCGCCGTGTTCCTGCCGATGGTGTCCGACATGTCGGGCTGTTCGGGCAACCAGGCGGTCGGCGTGTCGATGCGCGAGCTGTCGCTGGGCCTCATTCAGCCGAAGGACGCGTTCCGGGTCTGGCGCAAGGAAGTGAGCGTGGGGATGGTCAACGGCATTCTGCTCGGGATGCTGATCGGGGCCGTCGCCTGGGCCTGGAAGGGCAACCCCTGGCTCGGCCTGGTGATCGGGCTTGCGCTTGCTGCCAATTCCGTCATTGCGGTGTCGATCGGCGGCGTCGTGCCGCTCCTGTTGAAACGTCTCGGGCAGGACCCGGCCGCCGCCAGCGGTCCGCTGCTCACCACGATAACCGACATGGCGGGGTTCTTCCTCGTGTTGAGCCTCGCCAGCCTGATGATGCCCTTGCTCGTGTGAGCGGGGCGAATTTGACAACGAAAGGGGTGATCCCATGCCAAAAGATCTGACACACCTGCGCGACATGCTGGCGGACCCGACGCTGCTCGAGACCCGTGCCTTCGTCGGCGGACAATGGGTCGACGCCGAGGGTGGCGCGACCTTCGCGGTGACCAACCCGGCGCGGGGCGACGTGATCGCCGAAGTGGCGGACCTGTCGCGCGCCGAGGTGGCCCGCGCGATCGACGCGGCGCATACGGCGCAGAAGGACTGGGCGAAGTGGACCGGCAAGGAGCGCGCCGCGGTGCTGCGTAAGTGGTTCGACCTGATGGTGGCCAATGCCGACGATCTCGGCACCATCCTGACCGCCGAACAGGGTAAGCCGCAGCCGGAGGCGAAGGGCGAGATCCTCTACGGCGCCTCGTTCATCGAATGGTTCGGCGAGGAAGCGAAGCGCGCCTACGGCGAGACCATCCCCGGCCATCAGCGCGACAAGCGGATCACGGTGATCAGCCAGCCGATCGGCGTGGCCGCCTCGATCACGCCGTGGAACTTTCCCAACGCGATGATCGCGCGCAAGGTGGCGCCGGCGCTGGCCGCGGGCTGTTCGATGGTCTCGCGCCCGGCGGCCGAGACGCCCTTGTCGGCGCTCGCCATGGCGGTGCTGGCCGAGCGCGCTGGCCTGCCGGCGGGCGTGTTCTCGGTGGTGCCGTCGAAACGGTCGTCGGAGATCGGCAAGGAATTCACCGAGAACCCGAAGGTGCGCAAGCTGACCTTCACCGGGTCGACCGAAGTGGGGCGCATCCTCCTGCACCAGGCCGCCGACCAGATCATGAAATGCTCGATGGAGCTCGGCGGCAACGCGCCGTTCATCGTGTTCGACGACGCCGATCTCGACGCTGCGGTCGAAGGCGCGATGATCTCGAAATACCGCAACAACGGACAGACCTGCGTCTGCGCCAACCGGATCTACGTGCAGGCCGGCGTGTATGACGCCTTCGCCGAGAAGCTGCGCGCCGCCGTCGAGGCGATGAACGTGGGCGACGGTCTGGTGGCGGGCAGCCAGCTCGGGCCGCTCATCAACGACGCCGCCGTCGCCAAGGTGGAAGAGCATATCGCCGACGTGGTCGCGAAGGGCGGCAAGGTGCTGACCGGCGGACATCGCCACGCGCTGGGGGGCACGTTCTTCCAGCCCACCATCGTCACCGGGGCGACGCGGGAGATGACGGTATCGGGCGAGGAGACCTTCGGGCCACTGGCGCCGCTCTTCAAGTTCGACACCGTCGACGAGGTGATCGAGCTCGCCAACGACACGATCTTCGGGCTCGCCGCCTATTTCTACGCTAACGATCTGAGCCGCGTGACGAAGGTTCAAGAAGCGCTGGAATATGGCATGGTGGGGGTCAACACCGGGCTCATCTCGACCGAGGTGGCGCCGTTCGGCGGGGTCAAGCAATCCGGGCTCGGCCGCGAGGGCAGCCGTCACGGCATGGCGGAGTTCATGGAGATGAAATACATCTGCACCTCGGTCAACACCGACTGAGGCCACGAAGACCCGGGACGCCGGACAAACCGGCGCCCGGGACCACCACCGACGGGAGGACGATATGAGCGACGCCAAACACGACGCGCAGCGCCAGGCGGCGCTCGACTATCACGAGTTCCCGCGGCCCGGGAAGCTCGAGATCCGCGCCACCAAGCCCTTGGCCAACGGCCGCGACCTGTCGCGCGCCTATTCGCCGGGCGTGGCCGAGGCCTGTCTCGACATCCAGGCGACGCCGGCGCATGCGGCGCGGTTTACCGCGCGCGGCAACCTCGTGGGGGTGGTGACGAACGGCACCGCGGTGCTCGGGCTCGGCAATATCGGTGCGCTGGCGGCGAAGCCGGTGATGGAGGGCAAGGCCGTCCTGTTCAAGAAATTCGCCGGGATCGACTGCTTCGACATCGAGCTCAACGAGCCCGACCCGGTGAAGTTGGCCGAGCTCGTCTGCGCGCTCGAGCCCACCTTCGGCGCGA
>JAGRMO010000003.1:19570-31996 GCA_020441205.1 Maritimibacter sp. | reverse complement strand
GACCAGCACGGCACCGCCATCGTCGTCGGCGCGGCGGCGACCAATGCGCTGAAGGTGGCGGGCAAACGCTTCGAGGAGATCAAGGTGGTCTCGACCGGCGGGGGAGCTGCCGGCATCGCCTGCCTCGACATGCTGCTGACGCTCGGGGTCAAGCGCGAGAACGTGTGGCTCTGCGATCTGCACGGGCTGGTCTACGAGGGACGCGAGGCCGACATGACGCCGCAGAAGGCGGCCTATGCGCAGGGGCGCGCGGCGCGGAGCCTCGACGAGGTGATCGCGGGGGCCGACATGTTCCTCGGGCTCTCGGGCCCCCGGGTGCTGAAGCCCGAGATGGTGGCGAAGATGACGCCGCAGCCAATCATCCTGGCGCTGGCCAACCCGACGCCCGAGATCCTGCCCGACGAGGCGCGCGCGGTGGCGCCCGACGCGATCATCGCCACGGGGCGGTCGGATTTTCCGAACCAGGTCAACAACGTGCTNNATCTTCCGCGGCGCGCTCGACGTCGGCGCGACCGAGATCAACGAGGCGATGAAGCTTGCCTGCGTCGAGGCGATCGCGGGGCTCGCGCGCGCGACCACCTCGGCCGAGGCGGCGGCGGCCTATCGCGGCGAGCAGATGAGCTTCGGCCCCGAATACCTGATCCCGAAGCCATTCGATCCGCGGCTGACCGGCATGGTCGCCTGCGCGGTGGCACGCGCGGCGATGGAAAGCGGGGTGGCCACCAGCCCGATCGAGGATCTCGCCGCCTACCGCCAGAAGCTCGACGGTTCGGTGTTCCGCTCGGCGCTCATCATGCGCCCGGTGTTCGAGGCCGCCGCCACGGCGACGCGGCGGATCGTCTTTGCCGAGGGCGAGGACGAACGGGTGCTGCGGGCGGCGAACGCGATGCTCGAAGAGATGACTGACCGGCCGATCCTCGTCGGCCGCCCCGAGGTGATCGCGCAGCGCGCCGAGCGCGCCGGGCTGCCGATGCGTCCGGGGCGCGACTTCGAGATCGTCGATCCGGACAACGATCCGCGCTACGGCGATTACTGGCAGACCTATCACCGGATCATGCAGCGCCGGGGGGTGACGCCCGACCTCGCGCGGATGGTGATGCGCACCAACCTCACCGCCATCGCCGCGATCATGGTCGAGCGGGGCGAGGCCGACAGTCTGATCTGCGGCACGTTCGGCCAATACCTGTGGCATCTCAACTACGTCGCCCAGATCCTCGGCGGGCCCGACCGGCATCCGGTGGCGGCGCTGTCGCTGATGATCCAGGAGGAGGGGCCGCTGTTCGTGGCCGACACGCATATCAACGCCGAGGCCAGCCCCGAGCAGATCGTCGAGACCGCCATCGCGGCGGCAAGGCATGTGCGACGGTTCGGGCTCGAACCCCGGATCGCGCTCTGTTCGAGCTCGCAATTCGGCAATCTCGCCACCGTCTCGGGCGAGCGGATGCGGGCGGCGATCGGGCTGCTCGACGCGCGGGCGCCTGATTTCGTCTACGAGGGCGAGATGTCGGTCGAGGCGGCGCTCGACCCGGCGGAGCGGGCGCGGATCTTTCCCAATGCAAGGTTCGACGGCGCGGCCAACGTACTGGTGTTCGCCACCACCGAGGCGGCCTCGGCGGTGCGCAACGTGCTGAAGATGCGGGCCGGCGCGCTGGAGGTCGGGCCGATCCTGATGGGGATGGGCAACCGGGCGCATATCGCCACGCCCTCGATCACCGCGCGGGGGCTTCTGAACCTCTCGGCACTCGCCGGCACCCCGGTCTCGAAATACGGCTGAGGCCGGGGGAAGCGGTTTCGAAACCGCTTCCGGCCCGGGTGCGGGGCCGGCGCGGTCAGGCGAGGCCGTAGAACCGTGCGGCGTTGTCGTGGAACAGCCTGCGCTGGTCGTCGGGGCCGAGCCGGGCAGCGACGACATTGCGCAGCGCGTTCGGCACGTCGGCATAGCTCGCGGCGGCCAGCAGGGCGACGGGCCAGTCGGAGCCGAACATCACCCGGTCGGGGCCGAAGACGTCGAGAACGTGGCCCACGTAGGGCGCGAGGTCGGCCGGCGTCCAGCGTGCGGAATCGGCCTCGGTGACCATGCCGGAGAGCTTGCAATAGACCTCGGGGAAATTGGCGAATTCGGCGATCTGGGATGCCCAGGGCTCGAATTTTCCGCCGGCGATGTCGGGCTTCGAGAGGTGGTTGACCACCGCCTTCAGCCCGGGCGTCCGTTTCACCGCCTCGATGGCATGGGGAAGCTGCGGGAGCCGGGTGAGAATCTCGAACCGGGCGCCGACCTCGGCGGCGTGGCGCAGGTTGGCGAGCACGCGGGGCCGCAGCACCCAATCGTCGGGCGCGAGATCCTGCAGCATCGGGCGGAAGGATTTCCACCAAGGGTTGGCCAAGTAATGGGCGAGCCTTTCGGGGAAAGCGGGGCTGTCGAGATCGAGCCAGCCGCAGACGCCGGCGACGAAATCGGTCTCGGCGGCGAGCGTCAGCAGGAAATCGGTCTCGGCCTCGGTGTCGGCGGCCTGGACGAGGATGGTGCGGGTGACGCCGGCCTGGCGCAGGAGCGGCGCGAGATCGGCGGGAAGGTAGTCGCGGGCAATCGGCAGATCGGGCGACATCCAGGCGTAATCGCCGCGGTCGACCTTCCAAAGGTGATGGTGGCTGTCGATCACCTCGTGTGTCACAGGGGCGGTCTCCTGATGCTGGGTCGCCGGGGGCGAATGTGGGCCGGGCGCCTCCCATTAAGGAGCGGGGCGGGCGGAGCTGTCAAATCCCTTCGGCCGGTACCGGGCGGCGTTGCAAATGCCGGGCGGATGCGGCTCTATCGAGGCTTGACGGATCGGGAGTACGGCGGATGAATAAGACCCCCCTGGGCACGACGGGCCTCGAGGTGACGCCCCTGTGCTTCGGCGCTTCGGGCCTCGGCAACATGCCCGATACCTATGGCTACGAGGTGAGCGAGGAGCGGGCGCTGGCGACGGTGCGGGCGATCTTCGACGGGCCGGTGAATTTTCTCGACACGTCGAACAACTACGGCTTCGGGCGCAGCGAAGAGCGGATCGGTGCGGTGATCCGCGAGCGGGGCGGGCTGCCCGCGGGCTTCGTGCTGTCGACCAAGCTCGACCGCGATATGGAGACCAGGCGGTTCGACGCGGCGCGGGTGCGCCGGTCGCTCGAGGAAAGCCTCGAACGGCTCGGGCTCGACCGGGTGCCGCTTCTGCATCTGCACGACCCCGAGCACGCGCGCGACCTCGGCGAGATCACCGGGGCGGGAGGGGCGCTCGACGAGCTGGTGAAGCTCAAGGAGGAAGGGCTGGCTGCGGCCATCGGTCTCGCGATGGGGCGGCTCGACATCCAGACCGAGCTCATGGCCGGCTGGCCGTTCGACGCGCTCATCAGCCACAACCGCTTCACGCTGTTGAACCGCTCGGCGGCGGCGATGTTCGATGCGGCCCGGGCGCGCGGGATCGCCATTCTGAACGCCGCGCCGTTCGCGGGCGGGGTGCTCGCGAAGGGAACGGCCGAGATGCCGCGGGTGACCTACCAGGCGGCCGATGCCCAGGCGCTGGCGCCGGCGCGCGAGATCGAGGCGATCTGCGCGAAATGGGGCGTCGCGCCCGGGGCGGCGGCGCTGCAGTTTTCGATGCGCGACGGGCGGATCGCCTCGACGGTGGTCGGCGTGTCGAAGCCGGAAAGGGTGCAGGAGACGCTCGCCTGGGCGAACGCGGAGATCCCCGAAGGGGCCTGGGCGGAGCTCGAGGGGTTCGCGGCCTCGACCGTCGATCCCGAAGCGAACCGGGATTACCGGCCGGGCTGAGCCAGGGCGCCGGGCGGGCGCCGGTCGCCTTCTGACGCGGGGTCGGCGCGATTGCGCCGGGCGCGGTCCGATCGTGGCACAATTGTGGTCAATGCGTTTCCAGCAGCGCAGCAGTCGTGGCGGGCGGCGCTACGCATGCCTTTGATGAATAACGTTTATTTCTTGTGCGCCGGCGAGTGCAAGCTCTGGTTGCGCCGGACAGTCGGGCGGATTTTCCCCCTTTCGATCATCATATCACCACCATTCCTCAATACCTCTGGTCCAGTTTCGAGTGGGTTTTTTCAACCGGAGTGCAGCAGGCAGTAGCGCGCGAATTGAGGCGGGTGCGTCGGTGAGCGGTTTTTTGGAAGGCCAGAGGCTCCGTGCGGAGCGCCGGTTCGGCGCGCCGAGCGCTCGGGGTTTGTCCGGAGCCTGGACGTGCGGTACGTCGGGCCGCGGGGGTGACGCATGAGCGTGTTCACTGTCACGACGGCGAATTGGGACGATCCGTCGTTCTGGTCGGCGATCCTGCTGTCCGGCCCGGGCAACAAGCTCGATTTCTCGAACCTGCCCGACGGCTATGTCATTCTGTTCGAGCCGACGACCGGGCTCATCACCATCGACGATGGCACGACCTCGTTCGTCATCGCCGATTCCACCGCCTCGGGCGGGCCCTATGATGCGACGCTCGGCGGCAGCACCACGCTCGAGCATTTCGACACGATCATGGCCGGTGGCAGCTACAGCTACATCAACGGCGAGAACGGCAGCGATACGCTTTACGGCAGCGCCAATGCCGACGACCTCGCCGCCGGCTGGAGCGACAGCTCGGATGACGTGGTGTTCGCCGGCGGCGGCGGCGACTACGTTTCCGGCGGCGGCGGCAACGACGGGCTCTACGGCGAGGACGGGGAAGACTGGATCGAGGGCGGCTGGGGCGACGACTGGATCTACGGCGGCAACGACAACGACCGGCTCGTCGGCGACCGGGGCAACGATCTAATCAGCGGCGACGCGGGCGACGACATCCTGCAGGGCGGCGAGGGCTCGGACACGCTCTTGGGCGGCGACGGGTCGGATGCGATCTACGGCAATTACGGCGACGTGGTCGACGGCGGCGAAGGCGGGACCGATTTCGACACGCTCTTGGTCTACGATGTCGACTACATCGACTACGCCACGGCCGAGAGCGGCACCGTCCACTTCAACGACGGCTCGACGCTGAGCTTCAGCAATATCGAGGCGGTGACCGAGCTTGCCTCGGACGGGATCGTCTCGGGCACCTCGGGCGACGACAACATCTCGGGGCTCTACGTCGATGCCGACGGCGACTGGGGCGACGGCTGGGATGCGCTGGGGCTCTGGGGGGTCACCGGAGACGGCGACTACATCCTCGCGGGCGACGGCAACGACAGCATCTGGGCGAACCTCGGCGACGATATCGTCTACGGCGAAGGCGGCAACGATTTCATCGAGAGCTGGGACGGCAACGACACGCTCTACGGTGGCACCGGCGACGATTATTTCGTCATCGGCTGGAACCAGCAGACCGCCTATGGCGAGGACGATGCCGACACGTTCGAGGCCTACAACACCCAGTGGATCGACGGCGGTTCGGGCGGGGTGGACAACGACACGCTCATCGCCTGGGACGTCGACTACGTCCAGCTCACCGCGGTCGACAGCAACGGCAACGGCTGGGACGGGATCGTCTACCTCAATTCCGGCGACACGATCACCTTCTCGGAGATCGAGAACTTCACCCTCGACGGGGCGGCCTGGGGGCCGACGGGGATCGTCGACGGGACGAATTTCAGCGAGTTCATGGGGATCGGCTGGTCGGACGCGGACGGCGACCAGATCGACGGGGCGGACGGCAACAACGACATCATCTTCGCCAATGACGGCGACGACAATATCGAGAGCGGTTACGGCGACGACCTGGTCTATGCCGGCGCGGGCAACGACAATATCGACGACCAGTTCGGCATCTCGATCGCCGGGACCGATACGATCTATGGCGGTGCCGGCAACGACACGATGTGGGGCGGCCAGGGCAACGACCAGCTCTATGGCGAGGCCGACAACGACTTCATCTACGGCGAGGAAGGCGACGACACGATCGACGGCGGCACCGGCAACGACACGATCGACGTGGGCACCGGCGGGGCCGACACGATCGTGTTCAGCGACGGCGGCGGCAGCGACAGCGTCAGCAATTTCCAGGCGCCGATCGACAATGGCGACGGCACCTTCACCGGCGTCGATCGGTTCGACGTCTCGGGCCTCACCTCGGATGGCGGCACCACGCCGGTCAATGTCTTCGACGTCACCGTCAGCGACGACGGGTCGGGCAATGCGGTCCTGAGTTTCCCCGGCGGCGAGACGGTCAAACTGGTGGGCGTCGCGCCCTCCGCCGTCAGTTCGGCCGACCAGCTCATCGCCATGGGCATCCCCGATGCGCGCGACTACATGGTCGAAGGCACGGCCGGCTCCGACATCATCAATACGAGCTATTCCGGCGACCCCGAGGGCGATCGGATCGACAACGGCGATGCCGCCGATGGGTCGAACGACGACGTGGTTTACGGCTACGACGGTAACGACCAGTTCTACACTGGCGCAGGCTCCGACTCCGTCTACGGCGGGACCGGCTGGGATACGATGTATCTTAGCGAGTCCGTCGGCGACGACTACTTCGACGGTGGCGGCGCAGAGGACGACGCGATCAACGCCTTCGCTTCGGCGAGCGGCTGGACGGTCACCTACACCGCCACTGGCGCCGGTACCGCAGTGGCCGATACGACGGGCAGTACCACCACCTTCGTTTCGGTCGAGACCGTGTTTGGCTCGAACCAGGGTGACGTGCTGGACGCCAGCCTCGACGCTGGGGGCGTCTACCTCGAAGGTTACGCCGGAAACGATGTCATCACCGGGGGGGCGGGCGACGACATCGTCTATGGCGGCAGTGACAACGACGTCATCGACGGTGGGGTGGGCAATGACTCGCTGAACGGTGAGGACGGCGCCGATTCAATCACCGGTGGCGATGGCTTCGATACAATCTATGGCGGCACGGGCAACGACACGATCGATGGCGGTGCCGGCCGCGATACGATCTACGGTGGCGGCGGGGCCGACCTGCTCGACGGCGGCGACAGCGACGACCTGATCTATGGCGGCGACGGGAACGATACGCTGATCGGCGGGGCGATCGGGCTCGGCACCGGCGATACGCTCTACGGCGATGCCGGCAACGACGTGTTCCACGCCACCGCCGAGGCCGGTACGACGGCCGAGGTCTATGGCGGCACCGGCAACGACACGATCAACCTCTATGTCAGCGCGGTCGATCCCGGGGGCGCGATCACGGTCGACGGCGGGGCCGATGTCGGCGATGGCGATCTCGACATCCTGAACTTCTACAATACCTCCGATACCTACCGGATCACGGCGGCCGACATCACGCTCACCGGCAACGAGACCGGCACCGGCACGCTCACCGGCCTCGCGCCGGGCGACGCGACGCTCACCTTCTCCGAGATCGAGGTGTTCCGGCTCAGCACCGGCGACGACCGGTTCGACGGCTCCGTCGCCACCGGGCCGCTCAACGTCGCGGGCTACGATGGCAGTGACACGATCACCGGCGGCTCCGGCAACGACATTCTCTCCGGCGGCGCGGATGCGGATATTTTCCGCGTGCAAGACGGGTTCGGCTCCGACACGATCTACGGCGGCGATACGGTCACCACCGGCAGCGATTTCGACACCATCGACCTCGGCGCGCTGACCGTGCCGGTCACGGTCAGCTTTACCGGCGACGGGGGCGGGACGATCTCGGACGGGGTGAACAGCATCCTGTTCACCGGGATCGAGCGGCTGATCCTGCCGGCGGGCGACGATGTGGTCAGCCTGGTGGGCGACACCACCGGGATCGAGATCTGGGCCGGCGACGGGGCCGACGAGGTGACCGGCGGGGCCGGGAACGATACGGTCTTCGGCTTCGCGGGCAACGACACGATCCGGGGCGGCGGCGGCAACGATTCGCTCGACGGCGACGCGGGGAACGACTCGCTCCTCGGCGGCGACGGGGCGGATACGCTGATCGGCGACGGCGGCGACGATACGCTCTCGGGCGAGGTCGGCGACGACGTGATCTATGCCGGCGACGGCTGGGACGCGGCCTATGGCGGCGACGGCAACGATGCGATCTACGGCGAAGGCGACGTCGACTGGCTGGTCGGCGGCGCGGGCAACGACACGATCTACGGCGGGACCGGGACCGACTACATTTTTGGCGGTACCGGCGACGATCTGCTGGTCGGCGAGGCCGACAGCGACAGTTTCAACATCGGCGAGAACGAAGGCGCCGACACGATCATTGCCGGCGAGACCGGGGACGATACCGCCGACGAACTGAACTTCGCCGATCCGGTGACGGGGACCGGGATCTCGATCAGCTACACCGGCGACGAGGCGGGCAGCTACGTCTACGGCACCGGCAGCGGCAGCTTCACCGGGATCGAGCTTCTGAAGCTTGCCGAGGGCGACGACACGGTCGACGCCTCGGCGGACAGCGCCGGGGTGCAGGTCTGGGCCTGGGGCGGCAACGATTCCATCATCGGCGGCAGCGGCGACGACATGATCGGGGCCGATGCCGGGGACGACACCGTGTTTGGCGGCGGGGGCGCGGACTGGATCATCGGCGGCGACGGCAACGATCTGCTTTCGGGCGACGGCGGCAACGACGTGCTGCAGGCGGGCGCCGGGGTGGACACGCTCGCGGGCGGGATCGGCAACGACACGCTGAACTTCAACAGCCTCGACGGCGAGGTCGACACCATCGTGCTTATCGATGGCGGCGGGGCGGACAGGGTCGAGTATTTCGAGGCGCCGGTCGACAATGGCGACGGCACGTTCACCGGGGCCGACCGGCTCGACGTCTCGGGCCTCACCTCGGACGGCGGCACCACGCCGGTCACGGTCTACGACGTCACCGTCAGCGACGACGGTTTGGGCAACGCGCTTTTGAGCTTCCCCGGCGGCGAGACGGTCAAGCTCGTCGGCGTCGCGCCCGCCAGCGTCAGCAGCCTCAACGCGCTCGCCGCCCTCGGCATCCCCGACCCGCGCGACTTCGTCGTCGAGGGCACCGCGGCAGGCGACATCATCACCGGCACCTATACCGGCGACCCGGACGGCGACATGGTCGACGCCGGCGACGCGGCAGACGGGTCGGACGACGATGTGATCTACGGCTACGCCGGCAACGACATCATCGACGGCGGCGCGGGCGACGATGCGATCTACGGCGGCGACGACAACGACCAGCTCTATGGCTCGGCCGGGGCGGATACGCTCGACGGTGGCGCGGGCAACGACGCGCTCTATTCGGGTACCGGGGACGACAGTCTCCTCGGCGGCGACGGCAACGATACGATCTTCGCCTCGAGCGGGGCGGATTACATCGACGCGGGCGCAGGCAACGACGATATCCGCTTCACCGATGCCGATACCGTGCTCGGCGGCGATGGCGACGACATGTTCCGCGCCGATGCGCTGGTGCTCGACGGCACGGGCATCTCGATCACCGGCGGCGAGGGGGCCGAGACGGCGGGCGACACGCTGTTCTCGGGCACGTATTCGGGCGACGTGGTGGTCGACCTCACCGCCGGCGGCACGGGCGCCGACCCCGAGAGCGGCACGATGCAGCTCGGCACCACGACGGTTACCTTCGCCGAGATCGAGAACATCCGCACCGGGGCGGGGAACGACACGATCACGGGCTCGAGCGGCGGCGACGTGGTGGCCGCGGGCGCGGGGGCGGACCTGCTCTCGGGCAACGACGGCAACGACGCGCTGTCGGGCGAAGCGGGCAACGACGTGCTCGCGGGTGGGGCGGGGGCCGATACGCTCGACGGCGGCGCGGACAGCGACACGCTCACCGGCGGCACCGGCGACGACGTTCTGACCGGCGGGCTCGGCGAGGACGTGTTCGTCTTTGCCGATGGCGACGGGGCCGACACGATCGCCGATTTCGATTTCGGCGACGACGATGCGAACGGTTTCACCAACGACCAGCTCGACGTCGCCGCGCTGACCGATGGCGCGGGCGGCGGGCTCACGGTGGCGGACGTGACCGTCACCGATACGGTGGGCGACGGCAGCGGCGATGCAGTGCTGATGTTCCCCACCGGGGCCAGCATCACGCTCTCCGGCGTCGATCCGGCGACGCTCGATTTCGCGACCCTGCATGCGATGGGCATTCCGTGCTTCACGCCGGGGACGCTGATTCTGACGCCCAGGGGCGAGGTGCCGGTCGAGACGCTGCGGCCGGGCGACGGGGTGGTCACCCGCGACAACGGGGTGCAGATCGTGCGCTGGGTGGGGCAACGACGTCTGGGCGCGGCGGAGCTCATGGCGCATCCCGAGTTGCGTCCGGTGGTGATCCGCAAGGGCGCGTTCGGCAACCGGCGGCGGATGCGGGTCTCGCCGCAGCACGGGCTGTTGTTGGCGACCGATGCCGGGCCGCGGCTGGTGCGGGCGCGGCATGTGGCCGAGGTTCTGGGCGGGGGCTACGGGCGGATCGACCGCAAGGTTTTCGGCGTTACCTATGTGCATGTGATGTTCGACCGCCACGAGCTGGTGTTTGCCGAGGGCGCGGTGACCGAGAGCTTCTATCCCGGGCCGATGGCGCTCCGGGGCGTCGACCGGGCGGCGCTGGGTGAGTTGCTGGCGCTGTTTCCCGAGCTTGCCGAAACCTGGGCCGGGGTGCGGCCCGCCTCCGCGAGCTATGACCGCCCGGCGCTGGGCTATCTCGACCGGGGCGCGGCGCAGGTGGCGCTTGCCGCCTGGGCCCGGCGGCCGGAGGGGGTTTCGGCGCGTGCGGGGTTGCAGCGCGGCGCGAAATAGCGCTGGTTTGCGAGGAGCGGTGCGGCGGTTGCGGCCGGACCGGGAGAGACCACGCGGGGGGGCGGACCGGACATGAGCGATTTTTCCGAAGAGCTGCGGGGCACGGCGGAAGAGGTCGCGGCGCGCATCCTGGACGCGCCCGGCAGCGGGCTAAGGCGGCGGATCGCGGCGATCGCGGGGCCGCCCGGATCGGGCAAGTCGACGCTCGCCGAGGCGGTGGTGGCGGCGCTGGTCGGGCGGGGCGAGGCCGCCGTGCTGATGCCGATGGACGGGTTTCACCTCGATAACCGGCTGCTCGAGCCGCGCGGGCTCTTGCCGCGCAAGGGCGCGCCGGAGACCTTCGATTTCGGCGGGTTCGCCGCGACGCTCGCGCGGGTGCGCCGCGAGCCTTCGGTGATCCTGCCGGTGTTCGACCGGACCCGCGAGATCGCCATCGCCGGGGCCGAAGAGATCCGGCCCGAGACGACGCTGGTGGTGGCCGAGGGCAATTACCTCTTGCTCGACGAAGACCCGTGGCGCGATCTTGCGCGGCTGTGGGATTTTTCCGTGTTTCTCGACGTGGGCGAGGCCGAGCTCGAACGGCGGCTGATCGACCGCTGGCTCGGCTTCGGCTATGCGCCCGAGGCGGCGCGCGAGAAGGCGCTGGGCAACGACATCCCGAACGGGCGGCGGGTGATCGGCGCGGTGGTGGCGCCCGATCTTCGTCTGTCGCAATAACCGCCGGCTATTGCTCGGCGCGGGCGAAGCCGAGGACCGGCGCGCCGCTGTCGGGGATCAGCGTCATCCGGTCGGCGACCGGGTCGTAGGCCACGGCGGCGGTGCCGGCGAGGGCCTCGAGTACGCTTTTTTCCTGCGCCATGAGGGTGTCGTCGCAGGCGATGCGGGTGACGGCGAGGGGGGCGTTGAAGGTGACGACGCCGGGGGCGGCGACGACGGTGCCGTTGAACCGGTTGCAGCCGGTGGTGCCGAAGACCGCGCCGTCGGCGGAGAAGGCGATGGTGGCGCCGGGCGCGACCGCGCTGCCGGCGACCGAGACAAGCGTCCAGCCGGTGGCGCCGGTCGACTGGGCGAGGGCGGGCGCGGCGAGGGCCGCGAAGGTGAGGACGAGGGGGGCGATCTTCATCGGGGTCTCCATCCGGGTTTGGCCGTGGTGTAGCCGAGCGCGGGGCGCACGGGAAGCGCCCGCGGGCACACGAGGGCGTGACGGGCGCGTGTCTGCCGGCGGGCGGCGGAAAACCGGTTCGCCCTCTTTGGGGAAATGGATTAGGACGGGCCGAACCTGACGCAACCGATGCTGTGCCGATGCCGATCCGCCTCACTTCGCTCTCCGACCTCGCCGCGCTGCCGTTCGACGATTTCGTCGATGTGCGCTCGCCGGCCGAGTTCGCCGAGGACCATGTGCCGGGCGCGATGAGCCTGCCGGTGCTGTCGAACGAAGAACGCGCCGTGGTGGGCACGATCTATGTGCAACAGGACCGGTTTCTCGCCCGCAAGGTGGGGGCGGCGCTGGTCTCGCGCAACGCGGCCGCGCATTTGGAGGGGCCGCTCGCCGAGATGCCGGGCGGCTGGCGGCCGCTGGTCTATTGCTGGCGCGGCGGGCAGCGGTCGCGCTCATTTGCCTCGATCCTGAAGGAGATCGGCTGGCGGGTGGATACGGTCGAGGGCGGCTACAAGGCCTACCGGCGGCTGGTGGTGCGGGCGCTTTACGAGGCGCCGGTCGGCCCCCGGGTGGT
>JAGRMO010000003.1:0-19515 GCA_020441205.1 Maritimibacter sp. | reverse complement strand
GGCGGACAGGTGATCGACCTCGAAGCGATGGCCGAACACCGGGGCTCGCTGTTCGGGCCGATGGGCGAGGCGCAACCGGCGCAGAAGATGTTCGAAAGCCGCCTGGCCGGGGCGCTGGCGGGGCTCGATCCGGACCGGCCTCTGTTCGTCGAGGCGGAGAGTTCGAAGATCGGCGAGATCATCGTGCCGCCGAGCCTGTGGCAGGCGATGATCGCGGCCGAGCGGTTCGAGGTGAAGGCGCCGTTGGCGGCGCGGGCCGGGCATCTGGTACGATCCTATCCGGACATGGTGGCGGATGCGGCGCGGCTCGAGGCGGTGCTGGCGAAGCTCGTGCGCTACCACGGGCACGCGCGGGTGGATGCCTGGCGGGCGTTGGCGGCGGCAGGCGACTACGGGCGGATGGCGGCGGAGCTGGTGACCGAGCATTACGACCCGAAATACACGCGGATCGCGCGGGAGGGCGCGCCGGAGCCGGTGGCGTTCGACCTGCCCGACCTCGAGGACGCGACGCTGGCCGAGGCGGCGGCGCGGATGATCGAGATGGCGAGATAGCTTACGGTCAGGCCGGCGGGCGCGCTGCCCCGAGGTCCGGGTCTTGGCCCGGGCGCGGGCCGGGGCGCCTGCGCGCGCGGTTGCCCGCTGTGCTGAGGTTGGCGGGTCGTTACCGCGGCCCCGGTGCCATCGCGTTCAGAACGACAGTCTTTACGGTGATCCGGGGCAGTCTTCCGGGGCCGTGGGGCCGACTGATCCGGTCGGCCGCCGGCGCTTTGGCGGCTGGCGCATTGGAAACGGTCGGGTGGGGTCACACGCAGCGAAGGGCTGGTGTCCCCTCGACGATCCGTCCGATCACCGCGGCCGCATGCCCGGCAGCGAGCAATGTCACGACCAGTTCCTCTGCCCGATCCGCATCGACCGCGGCGAGCAGCCCGCCGGCGGTCTGCGGATCGTGCAGGAGCGCGCCGCGGGGGCCGTCGGCGCCGGCGACAGGGGCGGCGGCGCGGTTGGCGGCCCAGATCGACGAGCGGTGGCCGGCTTCGGCCAGGGCGAGGGCTCCGTCGTGGAGCGGGACCGCGTCGAGGACGATCTCGGCGGCGGTGCCGGAGGCCTTGCAGATCGCCATGAGGTGGCCGGCGAGACCGAAGCCGGTGACGTCGGTCATGGCGTGGGCGTCGGCGAGGATCGCGGCGGCGTCGCCCTGGGGGCGGGCCATGAGCGCGAACATCCTGGCGATGTCGTGACCATCGGCCTCGCCCAGCATTTCGGCCGCGAGCAAGGTGCCGGTGCCGATCGGGCGAGTGAGGATCAGCGCGTCGCCGGGCCTGGCGCCGGCATTGGTGATCGGATCGCGGTCGAGGAGGCCGGTGATGGTGAAGCCCAGCGTCATCTCGGCGCCCATGGTCGAGTGGCCGCCGACGATTTCAGCCCCGGCCTCGGTGAAGACCTCCGCCGCGGCGGTCATGATCTCTTCCATCGAGCGGGCCTGCAGCGGCTCGGCCATGCGCGGCAGGATCACCGAGGCGAGGGCGGCCTGGGGCGTCGCGCCCATCGCCCAGATGTCGCCGAGCGCATGGATGGCGGCGATGCGCGCAAGCAGCGCGGGATCGGCGGTGAAGGCGCGCAGATGGTCGGTGGTGAGCACCTGGCGGGCGTTTCCGACGCGCAGCACCGCGGCGTCGTCGCCGGGGCCGGTGAGCACGTCGGAGCGGCGCGCCGTGGGCAGGCCCGCCAGCGCTGCACCGAGCGTGCCGGGGCCGACCTTGGAGCCGCAGCCGGCGCAGAGCGGCTTGTGGGCGCCGGCCAGCTCGGCATCGACGCCTTCGGTCACCGGGCGGGGCAGGGGGGCGGGCGGCATCTTCGGCAGCGCCTGGAACATCGCCATGAATTTCGTGTCGATGCGGTTCTTCCAGCGCCAGAGCAGCGGGCCCGCGATCGTCCGCCCCCATTTCTCGGCCAGGGCGGATTGTTCGCCCAGCGAGATGAGCTTGAGGTAATCTTTCTGCGGCCGGTAGGGGCGGGTCGGCGCCCCGGTGAGCGCCGCGCGCAGGTTGTCGAACAGCACCGGGCCGGAACGCACGGCGTAGACGCCGGCCTTGGGGCGCGGGGCGTGGGTCATGTGGGCGCAATCGCCAACGGCGAAGAGATCCCAGTGGCCCTCGACGCGCAGGTGGCTGTCGACGCGGATGAAGCCGTCACCGGTCAGGGGCAGCGGGCTCCCGGTCAGCCAGTCGTGGGCAGTGGCGCCGGCGGTGGCGATGGTGAGGCGGGAGGGGAGCCGCATCCCGGAGGCGAGCTCGACCGCGTCCGGGTGGATCTGCACCACGCGGGCGTCGGTGTGCAGGCTAACGCCGTAGCCTGCGAGCGCCCGGCGCAGGCGCTGGGTGGTCTCGGGGTTCTTGCCGGCGATCTCGGGGCCGGCCTCGATCAGGGCGACGCGGGCCGGAGTGGCTGCGTCGCGGCGGAGCGCGTGGGCCATGGCCAGCGCGAGTTCGACGCCGGCGACGCCCGCGCCGATCACCGCCACTTCAGGGGCGATGGTGCCGGCCCTCGCGGCCGCGAGGAAATCCTGCCAGCGGCGGGTGTAGAGGTCGAGCGGCTTGGCGCCGAGGGCGTGCTCGGTGAAGCCCGGGATCGTGGGCATCTCGGTGTGAATGCCGATATCGACCGAGGCGACATCGTAACCGATCTCGCTGCGCCCGGTGACACGTACGGTCTTTGCCACCGGGTCGATATGGGTCGCCTCGCCCAGCACCAGGCGGGCGCCGGCGAAGCGGGCGAGCTTGACCAGGTCGATGTCGAGCGCCGCGCGGCTGTAATGGCCGGCGACGAAGCCCGGCAACATGCCGGAATAGGGTGCGGTGGCGCCGGGACTGATGAGGGTGAGCCGCGTGCCGGCGAGGGGCTTCATGCCCCACATCCTCAGCACCAGCGCATGGGCGTGGCCGCCGCCGACGAGCACGAGGTCGCGGGCGAGCGGCAGGGGCATCTCCATCATCTCGGGCGGCCTCGGCTCAGCATGGGGGGGAGATACGCCGCCCCGGCGCCGGTCACAAGCGCGGCCAAATGGCTCGGGCCCGGCGGCGGGAGGTCCGGTGGGGCGGGCGGCGCGGCGGGCTCAGAACCGCCGGCAGCCGGATTTGGCGACCTCGCCGGGATGGACCGGGTAATCGGGCGCGGGGTGGAGCAGGATGTCCTGCACCGCAGTGATGGCGCGGGCGCAAGCGTCGGCGTCGCCGGCCGAAATCTCGGCCCCGCCGATGTAGAGGTCGACATGCGGCAGCCCGTCGTAGCCCTTGCCGCAGGAGCCGCAGAGATCTTCGACCACCGCGTATTTGCGCAGCTCGGGCAGGTAGACGCGGGTGCCGGGCAGGTAGTGCCAGGTCTCGCCGGTAAATCCCACCGCGAGGGTCACCGGATCGTCCCAGGTGCCGGTGCCGCCGGCCTCGTCGTGCAGCACCGGGCGGGCGATTACGGCGGAGCCGGGCGGCGTATTGTCCCAGAAGGTGTAGCCGGTGACCCAGGCGGACAGCCGCGCCTCTTCCGCGGGTGCAGAGGGCGCGGGCGTGGCGGGCAGCGAGGTGTCGGGCGGGCGAATCACGACGAGCGCCCAGAGCCCGAGCAGAACGAGCAGCGACAGGAGGATGGAGGCGAGGCGCGGGGCGCGGCGTTGCATCGGCGGGTCTTGGCGGTTGTGCCGGCCGGAGGCGGGCGGGGGGCCATGTTCGGCCCCCGGGCGGCAGCGGGTCAAGCCCCGAAACGGCCGCGCGTACAGGCGTGCGACCGGCGTCTTGGCGGGCACCAAACACCTTGATCGCTTCGAGTTTCCGTGGCCGAGTAACGGGGTTCCGCCGGCGTGAAAATTGGGTATTGCGCGAAATGATTATGAAGCATAACCATACCGGCGAGCGCTTGGGTCAACTTGTCGCAGATTCTGCCCGGAAAGTGGAGATTCTGGTGGATTAGAGCGGCAATATATGGCAAAAAGCGCACTATAATGCCAAAAGGCGTGGTCAATAGGGAGGATACACATGACCAAACGCACGATTCTCGGCCTGGCTGCCGGTGTGGCGATGTCGGCGCTGGCCGCCGGCGGCGCTTTCGCTCAGGAAGTGACGCTGAAACTTCACCAGTTCCTGCCGGCGCAAGCCAACGTGCCGAAGCTGGTGCTCGATGTCTGGGCGGACAACGTCGAGAAGGATTCGGAAGGCCGGATCAAGGTCGAGCGCTACGCCGCGATGGCGCTGGGCGGAACTCCGCCGGAGCTCATGGACCAGGCGATCGACGGGATCGCCGACGTGGTCTGGACCGTGGTCGGCTACACGCCGGGCCGTTACCGCACCACCGAAGTGTTCGAGCTGCCGTTCATGGTGTCGGATGCCCGCGCGGCGTCCTGCGCCTATTCGAAGATGTTCGACACCCACATGAAGGACGGCGAGTTCGCCGACCTCAAGATCATCGGCACCTGGGTGCACGGCCCGGGCATGTTCCACACCAACAAGCCGGTGACGGTGCCGTCCGACCTGCAGGGGATGAAGATCCGCGGCGGTTCGGTGCTGGTCAACAAGCTTCTCGAGCGCGTCGGCGCCACCCCGGTCGGCATGCCGGTTCCGGCGGTGTCGGAAGCGCTGTCGAAGGGCGTGCTCGACGGCACCACGATCCCGTGGGAAGTGACCGCCGCCCTCAAGGTGCCGGAACTGGTGCACAACCACACCGAGTTCCAGGGCCCGGCGCTCTACAACCTCACCTTCGTGCTCGCGATGAACAAGGCCGTCTATGACGGCATGTCGGACGAGAACAAGGCGGTGATCGACGCCAACTCCGGCCTCGCCTTCTCGGTCTTCGCCGGTGGCACCCAGGCCGATGCGGACGGCCCGGCCCGGCAGATCGCCGTCGACCTCGGCAACAACATCATCACCGTTTCGGAAGAAGATGCGAAGGCCTGGGACGAGATCGTCAACCCGATCTACGAAGAGTGGAAGGCCGAGATGCCGAACGGCGCCGAACTGATCGACGAAGCCAAGGCCCTGATGGCCGAGTGCGGCGCCGACATGGCCAACATCGACACCTACGGCGCTCACTGAGCCTTACCAAGATCAGCCGCGGCGGGGCAGCATTGCCTCGCCGCGCGAGTTGCCGGGCCTGGCCCGGGGGCCGTGCGATCGGGGGGACCACATGCACCGCATCTTTCTGCGCCTATCCACGTTGATGGCCATTGCCGGGGGTATCGTCCTCAGCATCCTCGTGGCGCTTATCGTGTTCTCGATTCTCGGCCGCGAGCTGAACGCGCTGCTGCACAACAGCTTTTTCCAGACCAACATGAAGGGCTTCGCCGACTGGCTGCTCGGCATCGAGCTGCCGGGCTTCTGGGGGGCGATCAAGCTCGGGCCGGTGAACGGCGATTACGAGCTGGTCGAGGCGGGTATCGCGTTCTCGATCTTCGCCTTCCTGCCGCTGGCGCAGATCAGCGGCTCGCATGCGACGGTCGACATCTTCACCTCGGCGTTGCCCGACAAGGTACAGCACCTGCTGGGCGCGGTGATCGAGGTGATCTTCGCGGTGGTGCTGATCCTGATCGCGGTGCAGCTCTACCACGGTACCGTCGACAAGATGGATCGTCACCAGACGACCTTCCTTCTGCAGTTCCCGCTGTGGTGGGCCTATGCCGTCAGCCTCATCGGCGCGGTGGCCGCGGCGGTGGTTTCCGTCTATCTCGCCCTGATGCGTCTCGTCGAGACCGTCACCGGGCGTCGTATCGTCCCCGCCGGTGAAGGAGCGGACCATTGAGCAACATCGAGATCGGACTGTGGTCCTTCCCGCTGCTGATGCTTGCCATCTTCCTGCGGATGCCGATCGGGCTGGCGATGTTCCTCGCCGGGTTCCTCGGTCTCGGCATCGTCAACCACGGTTTCACCATCGCGCTGGCGAAGATGAAGACCGAGGTCTACACGACGTTTTCGTCTTATTCGCTGTCGATCGTGCCCTTGTTCCTGCTGATGGGGCATTTCGCCACCATCGGCGGCATGAGCCAGTCGCTGTTCAAGGCTGCGGAAAGCTGGCTCGGGCACCGGCGCGGCGGGGTCGCGATGGCGGCGATCGGCGCCTGCGCGGGCTTCGGCGCGATCTGCGGCTCGTCGCTCGCCACCGCGGCGACGATGGGGCGCACGGCTCTGCCCGAGCTGCGCAAGTACGGCTATTCCGGCGGGCTTTCGACCGCGACGCTGGCCGCCGGCGGCACGCTCGGCATCCTGATCCCGCCCTCGGTGGTGCTGGTGATCTACGCGATCCTGGCCGAGCAGAACATCNNCATCGCCAAGCTGTTCCTCGCCGCGCTGGTGCCGGGCATCCTCGCCGCGATCGGCTATGTCATCACCATCTCGATCTACGTCCGGCTGCATCCGGAGAGCGCCGGGGTGCGTGAGCCGCAGCCGATGAATGAGCGGTTCCAGGCGCTGATCGACGTCTGGCCGGTGCTGCTGGTGTTCGGCGCGGTCGTGGGCGGCATCTACGGCGGCATCTTCACGCCGACCGAAGGCGCGGCCGTCGGCGCGCTCGGCACCGGGCTCATCGCCTTCTTCAGCCGCGGGCTCAACTTCAAGGAGCTGATCGGCTCGTTCACCGCGACGGCACGCTCGACCGCGATGATCTTCTTCATCGTGCTGGGGGCTGCGTTCTACAACGGCTTCCTCGCCCAGACCCAGGTGCCGCAGACGATGGCAGACTGGGTGGTGAGCCAGGGCTACGGCGCCTACACGGTGCTGATCATCATCCTGGTGTTCTATCTCGTGCTCGGCTGCCTGATGGACAGCCTCAGCATGATCCTGCTGACGATCCCGATCTTCTACCCGATCATCTCGGTGCTGGATTTCGGCCTCGCCGATTTCACCTCGATGCAGCTCGCCGAGGCGGCGAAGCTGATCGCCGCCGGCCCGCCGGCCGACATCGCGCCCGACATGCTCGCGGCGATCAAGTCGGCGCTGGCCGAGGGCGTGCAGCTTACCCAGGAGCAGGCGCAGGCGCTGGGCGTGACGCTCACCGAGGGCCGGGCCAACATGATCGGGCTCGAGCGCACCGCGATCTGGTTCGGCGTGCTGGTGCTGATCGTGGTCGAGGTCGGCCTGATCACCCCGCCGGTGGGCATGATCCTGTTCATCATCAACGCGATGGACCGGACCACGCCGATCGTGGAGACCTACAAGGCGGTGATGTTCTTCATCACCTCCGATCTCTTGCGGGTCGTGTTGCTCATTCTGTTCCCGGCGATCACCTTGTTCCTCCTGCCCTAACCGGGGCAGGCGGACATGGTGGCTGCGGGTTTAATAGGTATGATGTATAATTATTGTAATGCGTAACAAACTACCGGACGACACGGGACCAACGACATGACCGACGACATTCTCAAGGTGGAGCTCTCCGACGACGGCATCGCGACGCTGACGATGAATCGTCCGGGCAAGCGCAACGCGATGAACGACGAGCTTCTGGGCGCGATCGACCGGTTCTTCTCAACCGTGCCGGCGGGGGTGAAGGCGGTGGTGATGACCGGGACCGAGGGGCATTTCTGCTCGGGGCTCGACCTTGCGGAACACACCCAGCGGAACGCCGAGGAAACGATGCGGCATTCGCGCGGCTGGCACGCGATCATGGACAAGATCCAGTTCGGCGGGCTGCCGGTGATCTCGGCGATGTATGGCGCGGTGATCGGCGGCGGGCTCGAGATCGCCACCTCGACCCACGTGCGCATCGCCGAGCCGTCGACGGTGTTCCAACTGCCCGAGGGCAAGCGCGGGATCTTCGTCGGCGGTGGGGCGAGCGTGCGGGTGGGCAAGATCCTCGGCGCCGACCGGCTGATCGAGATGATGCTCACCGGTCGCAAATACGGCGCCGAGGAAGGGCTGGCGCTGGGGCTCGCGCATTACGCGGTGGGCGAGGGCGAGGCGCTGCCGATGGCGCAGGACATGGCGCGTCGGATCGCGCTGAACGCGCCGTTGTCGAACTACATCATGATCCAGGCGATCGCCCGGATCGAGGACATGGCGAAGAGCGAGGGGCTGTTTACCGAGAGCCTCTGCGCCGCGCTCACCCAGACCAGCCCGGACGCGGTGGAAGGACTTCAGGCCTTCCTGCAGAAACGCGACCCGACGTTCCGGTGACGAAGATGGACCGCGACGATGCCGACAGCACCACGCCCGACCGCCCGCGCATCTCGGATGCGACGTTGAGGCAGTTCACCGGCTATACGATGAAGCGGGCGTTCAACGTGGTTCAGGCGGACGTCAACGCGGTGCTCGAAGAATTCGGGCTGAGGATGGTGACCTATTCGGCGCTGGCCATCGTGGGCGACAACCCGGGGCTCAGTCAATCGCAACTGGCGCAGGCGCTGGCGATCGAGCGGCCCAACCTCGTCGTCATCGTCGACGAGCTCGAGGGGCGCGATCTGGTCAGCCGCGACCGGGTGCCGACCGACCGGCGCACCTATGCGCTGCAACTCACGTCCGAAGGCGCGCGGCTGCTCGCCCGGGCCACGGAAGCGGTGCGCCGCCACGAGGCGCGCATCACCGAAGGATTGAACGCCGAGGAGGAGGCCATTCTGGTCTCGGCGCTCAAGAAGATCGAAGCGACTGACATCAGGAGGAGCTGATGGACCCGAAATACCGCCCCCATAACGCCAAGGTCGAAACCCGTGCAGACGGGACGCTGATCTACACGTCGGGCTACGACATGTCGGAGATGGCGCGGACCACCGGCGACTGGCTGCATCGCTGGGCCGAGGAGGCGCCGATCCGGCCGTTCCTCGCCGAGCGCTACGGCGCCGGCTGGCACGAGGTGACCTATGCCCAGGCGCTCGAACAGGTGCGCGCCATCGGCGCGGCGCTGGTCGCGCGCGGGCTGAACGAGACGACGCCGATCCTGGTGATGTCGGGCAATGGCGTCGACCACGGTCTGCTCGCGCTCGCGGGCCAGTATGTCGGCGTGCCAGTGGTGCCGGTGGCCGAGCAATATTCGCTGATCCACGGCGCGCATGGGCGGCTCAGGCACGCGATCGAGCTGGTCAGCCCGAAGATGGCCTATGTGATCGACGCCGACCAATATGCCGAGGCGCTGGCGCTCGACGCGCTCGACGGGATCGAGGTGGTCGCCTCGCGGCCGGGCAAGAACACCGAGGTGACGCCGTTCGCTGCGCTGCTCGCGGGCGACGCGACCGTCGATATCGACGCGGCCCATGCCGCTGTCGGCCCCGACACGGTGGTCAAGATCCTGCTGACTTCGGGCTCGACCTCGGCGCCCAAGGGGGTGCCCACCACCCACCGGATGATGTGCGCGAACCAGGCGCAGATCGCCGACGCATTGCCCTTCGTCGCGGAGCGGCCGCCGGTGCTGGTCGACTGGCTGCCGTGGAACCATGTGTTCGGCGGCTCGCACAACTTCAACCTGGTGCTGGCGAATGGCGGCACGCTCTACATCGACGACGGCAAGCCGGTGCCGGCGCTGGTCGGGCGAACGATCGAGAACCTGTCGTTGATCGCGCCGACGGTGAGTTTCAACGTGCCGGTGGGCTTCGCCCAGGTGCTCGATGGTCTGCGCAAGGACGCGGACCTGCGGACGACCTTCTTCAAAGACCTCGACATGATCTTCTACGCGGGCGCGTCGCTGCCGCAGGACGTCTGGGCGGGCTACGAGAAGCTGGCGATGGAAGAGCGCGGGGCGATCCCGCTGATGACCTCGTCCTGGGGGCTGACCGAGACCGCTCCGGCGGCGCTGATCCAGCACGAGCCGACCAACCGCTCGGGCATCGTCGGGGTGCCGATGACCGGGGTCGAGGTCAAGCTCATCCCCGGCGAGGACGATGCCGACCGCTACGAGGTGCGGGTGCGGGGGCCGAACATCTTCACCGGCTACCTCGGAGCGCCCGACAAGACCGCCGAGGCGTTCGACGAGGAGGGCTATTTCCTCACCGGCGACGCGATGCGCTTCGTCGAGCCCGGCAACCCGAACAAGGGGCTCAGGTTCGACGGGCGGATCAGCGAGGATTTCAAGCTGCTCACCGGCACCTGGGTGCGGGCGGCGCAGCTGCGGCTCGACATGCTGGTGCATCTGGCCCCGCTCGCGCAGGACGTCGTCATCACCGGCGCCGACCGCAAGGAGATCGGAGTGATGATCTTCCCGAACATGGCGGAGATCGCCAAGGAAGGGTTCAAGCCGGAAAACCAGGACGGTGCGCTGATCTGCCGTTTTCTCAAGGGCGAGCTCCAGCGACGGCTGGCCGAGCGGGCGCGCGAGGTGCAGGGCTCGTCGACCCATGTGGCGCGCGCGATGGTTCTGGCCGAGCCGCCCGACATGGGCGAGGGCGAGGTGACGCCGAAGGGCAGCATCAACGCCCGCAAGGTGCTCGACCGGCGCAAGGCGCTGCTCGAACGGCTCTACGACGACAACGATCCGGCGACGGTCACCTTCTGAGGATGCGGCGATGACGGCTTACGTTCCCTACGGCGCCTATTGGTCGACGCCGTTCGCAAGGTGGCAAGGTGCGCTCGCGCATCTCAACTCGATCGAGTTCGCCGCGCATGTGGCGCGGGACGCGCTCGGGCGGATCGGCGTTGCGCCGGAGACGCTGGATTTCTGCGCCTATGGCCAGACCGTGATCCAGCCCGGCAGCTTCTACGCGACGCCGTGGTTCACCGCGATGATCGGGGCCGAGCAGCTTGGCGGCCCGCTCGTCAACCAGGCCTGCGCCACCGGGCCCAGGCTGCTCGCGACCGCGATGGGCGAGATGGCCCTGGGCGGGGCGGGCACGGCGCTGATCGCGGCCGGCGACCGGACGTCGAACGGTGCGCATGTCTATTACCCCGCGCCCGCGGGCGTCGGCGGTACCGGACAGTCGGAAGACTGGGTGCTCAATTCGTTCAACTACGACCCCTGGGCGAAGGGGCCGATGGTCTCGACCGCCGAGAACGTGGCCGCGCGCTACGGCATCGGCACCGAAGAGCAGCACGAGGTGGTGCTCCATCGCCAGGGCCAGTACCAGGACGCGCTGGCGAACGACCGGGCGTTCCAGAAGCGCTACATGGCGGCGTCGTTCGAGGTGCCGGACGCGAAATTCCGCAGGACCGTCGCGGTGCTCGAGGGCGACGCCGGCGTGCAGCCGTCGGACCCGGCGAAGATGGCGGCGCTGAAGCCGGTGGTGCCGGGCGGTACGGTGACCTTCGCAGGTCAGACCCATCCGGCCGACGGCAACGCCGGGATGATCGTGACCTCGACGGCGGATCGCGCGGCCGAGATCGCGGGTGCGGGCAAGCCGGTGATCGAGATCCTCGCGGTGGCGCAGGCGCGCGAAGACAAGGGCTTCATGCCGGCCGCGCCGATTCTCGCCACCAAGACGGCGCTGGAGCGCGCCGGGCTCGGCATCGGCGAGGTGACATGCTTCAAATCGCACAATCCCTTCGCCGTGAACGACATCGCCTTCGCCCGCGCCTTCGAGCTCGACTGGCGTAATTTCAACAATTTCGGCTCGTCGCTGATCTGGGGGCACCCGCAGGGGCCCACGGGGCTGCGCGGGATGATCGAGCTCATCGAAGAGCTCGAGATCCGTGGGGGCGGGATCGGGCTGTTCCAGGGCTGCGCCGCCGGCGACAGCGCCATGGCCGTAGTTCTGAGGGTCTCATGATCGATATTTCCAAGGTCCGCGCGATCGACATCCACACCCATGCCGAAGAGCCCTGCGGCTGTCATGCCGACGACGGCTACGACGATCTGCAGACGACGATGGCGAAGTATTTCGGCGCGCCCTGGGAACATCCGCCGACCATCGCCGAGACGGCGGCGCATTACCGGGCGCAGAACATCGCTGCGGTGATCTTTCCGGTCGATGCTGAGCGCGAGACCGGCTACCGGCGCTATTCGAACGACGAGGTGGCCGAGCAGGTGGCCGAAAATTCGGACGTGCTGATCCAGTTCGCCTCGATCGACCCGTGGAAGGGCAAGATGGCGGTGCGCGAGGCGCGCAGGCTGGTACGCGAGTACGGGGTGAAAGGGTTCAAGTTCCACCCGACGATGCAGGGGTTCTACCCGAACGACCGGATAGCCTACGGGCTTTACGAAGCGATCCAGGACGAGGGCGGGATTGCCCTGTTTCATACCGGGCAGACCGGGGTGGGCTCGGGGATGCCGGGCGGCAACGGGATGCGGCTCAAGTATTCGAACCCGATGTACATGGACGACGTGGCGGTCGACTTTCCCGACCTCAAGATCATCCTCGCGCATCCGAGCTTTCCCTGGCAGGAGGAAGCGCTGTCGGTCGCGACGCACAAGCCCAACGTCTATATCGACCTGTCGGGTTGGAGCCCGAAGTATTTCCCGCCGATCCTCGTGCGCTACGCGAACACGCTCCTGAAGAAGAAGATGCTGTTCGGCTCCGACTGGCCGATGATCGCGCCGGAGAAATGGCTCGCCGCCTTCGAGGGGATCGAGATCAGGGACGAGATCCGGCCCGACATCCTGAAAAACAATGCCGCCCGCTTGCTGGGGTTGACCGAATGAAACCGTTTTCCGCGCCCGTCGACGACATCCTGTTTTCGCTCAACCATGTGGTCGGGGCGGAGCGGCTCGAACATTACGACGCCGAGCTGACCGCCGAGCTCACCGGCCATTTCGCCGCCTTCGCCGAAGGGGTGATCGCGCCGATCGACGAGCCCGGCGACCGCGAGGGTGCGCGGCTGATCGACGGGCGGGTGCGTCTGCCGCAGGGCTACAAGGACGCCTTCACGGCCTTCGCCGAACAGGGCTGGAGCGGGCTGACCGCGCCCGAGGAATTCGGCGGTCAGGGGCTCGACGGGGTGATCGGCGCGGTGGTGTCGGAGATCGAGTCCGGCGCCAGCCAGGCGTTCAACATGCTGGTCGATCTCACCCCCGGCTCGATCCGCACGGTCTTGGATTACGGCACCGACGACCAGAAGGCGCGGTTCATCCCGCCGATGGTCGAGGGCCGCTGGCTGGGCACGATGTGCCTGACCGAGCCGGGCGCGGGCTCGGACCTCGGCCGGGTGCGGACCCGGGCGGTGGCCGACGGCGACGGGTGGAAAATCTCAGGTGAGAAAATCTTCATCTCCGGCGGCGATCAGGACATTTCCGAAGGCATCTTCCACCTCGTGCTGGCGCGGACCGGGGCGCCCGAGGACGGGGTGAAGGGGCTGTCGCTGTTCGCCTGCCCTTCGGACCTTGCCGATGGTACGCGCAACGCGGTGCGGGTGACGCGGATCGAGGAGAAGATGGGGCTGCATGCCCAGCCGACCTGCCAGCTCGCCTTCGACGGTGCCAGCGCCGAGCTGGTGGGTGTCGAGGGGGGCGGGCTCAAGGCGATGTTCACGCTGATGAACCACGCCCGCATCGAGGTGGCGCTGCAGGGCGTCGCGCATGCCGCGCGGGCCTGGGACATCGCCACGGCCTATGCGGCCGAGCGGGTGCAGGGGCGCGAGATGACGATCGACCAGCATGGCGACGTGCGCCGCATGCTCGACGAGATCGACGCGCTGGCGCTGGGTGGGCGGGCGATGACGCATCTGGCGCTGGTCACGATGGAAGCCGGGGACGATCCCTGGTTGGTGGAGTTCCTGACCCCGGTGGTGAAAGCGCATTGCTCGGAGGCGGGGATGCGGGCCGCGGAGACGGCGATGCAGGTGCTGGGCGGCTACGGCTATCTCGAGGAATACCGGGTGAGCCAGATCTACCGCGACGTGCGGATCGCGGCGATCTACGAGGGCACCAACGGCATCCACGCGATGGGGGTCGCAGGCCGGCTGCTGCGGCTCGAAAACGGCGCGGCCTTCGACGCTTTCGCGCGGTTCGTCGAGGCGCAGGCGGCGAGCCCGGGACTGGCCCGGGGCTACGCGGCCTGGAAAACGGCGCGGGCGCATCTGGAGACTGGCGCGGATGCGGGGCCGGTGGCGGCGGCCTTCCTCAGACTTACCGCCCGAGTTCTGGAACAGGCGATGTGGGTGCGGATTCTGGCGGCGGCCGACCACCACCCGGACCCTGCGCGCATCCGCCGGGTTGCGGCGCTGGTCGCGCGCCAGGCGGGGCGGGCCGAGGCCGATCTGTTCGAGATCACCGCGGGCTAGGTTAGGCCCCTGCGGGGCCGCCTGCGGCGGGCGGAACGGGGGCGCTGCCCCCGGCACCCCCGGAGTATTTCCGGCCAAGATGAAGCGGTGGGCGAACTCGGACGCGGGGTTATCCCGTTGTTTTCGCTATTGGTAGCGCTAACCTGCCTTCGCCCGGGCGAAGGCGGGCGAAGCGGGTTCGGGGGCCAGGGCGCGGGTCAGGTCAGGCCTCGGCGAAGCTCTTGCCCTCGGCGGCGAGCCGTTCGATCAGGGCGGCGGGTTTCCAGGCCACCGGGTCTTCGACGGCGAAGCGTCGCAGCGCCTCCAACACCGCTTTCGGTCCGAGCGTATCGGCGTGGTGCATCAGTCCGCCGCGCCAGCGCGGGAAGCCGTAGCCGGCGACTGTGACGAGATCGATATCCGCCGCCGAGAGCGCAATGCCCTCGTCGAGGATCGCCGCCGCCTCGTTGATCATCGCGATGAGCAGGCGGGTGCGGATCTCGTCGCCGGTAAAGGCGCGGCGGGCGACCTTGGCGTAATGGGCCTCTTCGCGCACCAGGTCTTCGACCAGCGGGTCTTCGACCTTGCCGCCACCGCCGGGGTAGCGATACCAGCCGACGCCGACCTTCTTGCCGAGCCGGCCCTCGGCGACCATGCGGTCGGCGATCGGGATGTAGCGCCGCGCCGGGTCGCGGGTGGCGTCCTGGCGGCGGCGGTTGGCGTGGGCGATGTCGAGGCCGGAGAGATCCTGGGCCTCGTAGGGACCCATCGGGTAGCCGAATTCGACCATGGCGGCGTCGACCTCCCAGGGGTTGGAGCCGTCCATCATCACCGTATCGGCGGCCTCGCGGTAACGGGCGAGGATGCGGTTGCCGATGAAGCCGTCGCAGACCCCGGCCCGGACCGACACCTTGCCCAGCCGCTTGCCCAGCGCGAAACCGGTGGCGACGACGTCCGGCGCGCTCTTGTCGGCGACCACGATTTCCAGCAGCTTCATGACATGCGCGGGCGAGAAGAAATGCAGCCCGATCACGTCGGCGGGGCGGGCGGTGATGGCGGCGATCTCGTTCACGTCGAGATAGGAGGTGTTGGTGGCCAGCACCGCGCCCGGCTTGCAGACCGCGTCGAGCTTGCCGAAGACCTGTTTCTTTACTTCCATGTCCTCGAACACCGCCTCGATCACCAGATCGGCATTCTTCAGCGCGTCGTAATCGGTGGACAGCCTCAGCGCGGTGCCGGTCAGGTGGTCGAATTTCGCCTGGTCGATCTTGCCGCGTTTCAGCGCGCCTTGAAGGTTGCCCTCGATCCGGCCCCTGGCGGCCTGCGCCGCCTCGGCCGACATTTCCAGCATGATAACGCCCAGCCCCGAGAGCAGCGCGGCGGTGGCGATGCCCGCCCCCATGGTGCCGCCGCCGATCACGCCCAGTTCCGCCAGCGGGCGGGGATCGACGCCCTCGAGTTCGGGCAGCTTGCCGACCGCGCGTTCGGCAAAGAAGGCGTGGATCAGCCCCTGGCGCTGGTCGGTGGCCATCAGTTCCATGAACAGTTCGCGTTCGCGCTTCATCCCCTCGGCGAAGGGCAGTTCGCAGGCCGCCTGCACGCCGCGCACGGCAACGGCGGGCGAAAGCTGCCCGCGGCCCTTTTTCAGCACGGCCTCATAGGTGGCGTCGAAATCCACCGGTTCGGGCGCGGGCATCTCGCTGATGGCGCGGCGCGGCGCGCCCGAGGCGAGCAGTTCGCGCGCATAGGCCAGCCCGATGTCGCGCGGGGCGCCGTCCTCGATACGGTCGATGATGCCGAGATCCAGCGCCTCGCGCGCACCGATCTGACGCCCCGATGTGATGATGTCGAGCGATCGTTCCACCCCGATCAGACGGGGCAGGCGTTGCGTGCCGCCGGCGCCGGGCATGACCCCGATCAGCACTTCGGGCAGGCCCATGCGCGCCGATGGCACGGCGATGCGGTAATGCGAGCCGAGCGCGATTTCCAGCCCGCCGCCCAGCGCGGTGCCGTGCATGGATGAAACGACGATCAGCGGCGAGGCCTCGATCCGGGTGCAGAGATCGGGCAGGTAGGGTTCCTTCGGCGGCTTGCCGAATTCCTTGATGTCGGCGCCGGCAAAGAAGGTCGCGCCATCGCCATAGATCAGCACCGCTCTGGCGCCATCCTTCTCGGCGCGTTCGATACCTTCCCAGAGGCCCGTGCGCACGTCGTATCCCAGCGCGTTCACCGGCGGATTCTGCGCCGTCAGTACCGCGATATCGCCCAGCAACTCATAGCCGATCGCATCTGTCATTTCCGATATTCCCCTCTTGCGATGCCACCGCCCCGATCGCGCCGGGCCGGTGCATCGTGACATTCCCTGTCGCCGCGCGAAAGCCCCGTTTTGCCGGCCCTGGCCGATGCCGGCGACCGGGCGGGGTGTCGATGCGGCCACCGGTTCCACTGTGCAGAACATGGTTCCGCAGGTGTACAAACAGCAATCGCCCCTGCCGGTCAAGGCCGGGAGGGTCCGAAAGCCGCGTGCCGCAGCTTTGGCGGCCTACAGCCCGCGCACGCCGTTCAGCGTCAGGTCGCAGACAAGATCGGCATATGCCTCGCGCGCGGCGGTGTCGGCGTCGGCGCTCCACATGAAATACCAGTTCAGCATCCCGAACACGGACATCGTGGCGGCGCGCAGCCTGGCGGGGTCGTTGCCGAACGCCTCCGGCGCAACGTCGCGCAGAAGATCGCTCATGAAGCGCACCATGTCGCGCTGATAGGCGCGCATCTGCCGCTGCTGGTCCTCGGGCAGGGCCGAGAGCGCGTTGATCTGCACCTGGTGTTCGTCATCCGCGCCCTTGTAGGCGTTCAGAATGTCGCGCATCACGCGGCGCAGCCGTTCCTCGGGCGCAAGCCCCTGCGTCTCGCCGCCCAGGATGCGATCGCGCAGACCCGACAGATAACTATCGAGAATATCGAACAGGATCGCATCCTTGCTGCTGTAATAGTGATAGATATTGGCCTTGGAGATTCCGCATTCGCGCGCAAGCTGGGTCATCGACGCGCGGTCGAAACCCTCGCGGGCGAACACATGCGCCGCCGATTTCAGGATCTGGGCGCGCTTCTGGTCGTGGTCCTTGGCGATCGTCCGGGCCACCGGTCAGCCCTTGCCCCGATTGTCGACCACCCGCTTGGCCTTGCCCTCCGAGCGCGCCACCGAACCGGGATCGCCGACCATGATCTCGGTCGAGATGCCGACCACGTCCTTTATCCGCCGGGTCAGCATCCGCGCCGCGGCGGTGCGCGAAAGCTCGTCGGTGGCGTCCGGGCTGGCCTCGACATGGACACGCATCGCATCCATGCGCCCGGACTTGTAAAGTTCGATCTGGAAATGCGGCGCCAGCCCGCCGGTCGCCATCACCTGTTCCTCGATCTGGGTCGGAAACACGTTGACCCCGCGCAGGATCATCATGTCGTCGGAGCGCCCGGTGATCTTTTCCATCCGCCGCATGGATCGCGCCGTGCCGGGCAGCAGCCGGGTCAGGTCGCGGGTGCGGTAGCGGATCATCGGCAGCCCCTGCTTGGTCAGCGTGGTGAACACCAGTTCGCCCATCTCGCCATCGGCGCAGACCTCGCCGGTCTCGGGGTTGATGATCTCGGGATAGAAATGATCCTCCCAGATTACCGGGCCGTCCTTGGTCTCGACGCATTCGCTGGCGACGCCCGGCCCCATGACCTCGGACAGGCCGTAGATGTCGACCGCGTGCATGTCGAACGCATGTTCCATCTCGGCGCGCATGGCGTCGGTCCAGGGTTCGGCGCCGAAGATGCCGACCTCGATCGAGCACGCGCGCGGATCCAGCCCGTGCTTGTGCATCTGTTCGAGAATGTTGAGCATGTAGGACGGTGTGACCATGATCGTGGTTGGCTTGAAATCCTCGATCAGCGTGACCTGCCGTTCGGTGCCCCCGCCCGAGACCGGCACGACGGTGCAATCCAGTTTCTCGGCCCCGTAATGCGCCCCCAGGCCGCCGGTGAACAGGCCATAGCCNNTAGGCGACATGAACGATGTCGCCGGGGCGCGTGCCCGCCGCCCGCATCGAACGGGCCACCAGAGCGGCCCAGTTATCGATGTCCTGGCGGGTATAGCCGACCACGGTCGGCTTGCCGGTGGTGCCCGACGAGGCGTGGATGCGCACGATCCGTTCGCGCGGCACCGCGAACAGGCCGAACGGGTAATTGTCGCGCAGATCCGCCTTGTAGGTGAACGGGAACTTGGCCAGATCGGAAAGCGATGTCAGGTCGTCGGGATGCACGCCAGCCTGGTCGAAGCGTTCGCGGTACATCGCCACGTTGTCGTAGGCATGGCGCAGCGACCATTTGAGCCGGTCCAGTTGCAGCGCCGATATCTCGTCGCGCGAGGCGGTCTCGATCGGGTCGAGGTCGGATTTCTTCGGGGTCAGGTCTTTCATTCCGCGGCCTCCTCGCCCTCGGATTCGTCGACATACCGGCCCTTGACCGCGCGGGACAGGCCGCGGAAACGGGCCACCGTGGTGCCGTCCTGGTTGGTCACGGCCACATCGTAGATGCCGCTGCGCCCGTTCAGCGCGACCTCGCTTGCCGTGGCGGTCAGCCGGTCGCCCAGCCGGCCCGGCGCAGTGTAGGTGATCGAATTGTGCTGCGCCAGCGTGGACTGGTTGCGGCTGTTGCAGGCATAGGCAAAGGCGCTGTCGGCCAGCATGTAGGTCACGCCGCCGTGGCAGATGCCATGCCCGTTGCAATGCCGGGCGGCGACGGTCAGGGCCATGACCGCCGTGGCTTCGCCGATCTCGACCAGTTCGATCCCGGCCCATTTCGAGGCGCTGTCCTGCGCCCACATGGCCTCGGCGACGGCCCGGGCGCGCTGTTCGGGCGTCATCGTCAGCGGCCCTTGAACGCGGGCGCGCGCTTTTGCAGAAAGGCCGACACGCCCTCGGCGTAGTCGGCGCTTTGCCCGCATGTCTTCATGGCGTCCGCTTCCAGTTCGAGATGATCGCTCAGGCTGTCGGTGGCGGCGGCCTGGATGCACTGCTTGGTCAGGCCCAGGCCCAGCGTCGGGCCATCGCCAAGCCGTTCGGCCAGGGCGCGCGCCTCGGCCATCAGGTCGGCGTCGGGCAGCGCCTTCCAGATCAGGCCCCATTGTTCCGCGCGCGACGCGCTCAGCGGTTCGGCGGTGAACGCCAGCCCCTTGGCGCGCGCCTCGCCCAGCAGGCGCGGCAGGTGCCAGCTTCCGCCGGTATCCGGGATCAGCCCGACCCTGGAAAACGACTGGATGAACTTCGCGCTTTCGGCTGCCAGCACCACGTCGCAGGCCAGCGCGAGATTGGCCCCGGCCCCGGCCGCCACCCCGTTGACCGCGCAGACGACCGGGAATTCTAGCGATCGTATCAGCCGCACCAGCGGCGCG
>JAGRMO010000336.1:1243-2412 GCA_020441205.1 Maritimibacter sp. | reverse complement strand
ACCGGAGCCCGAGCCCGTTGCAGAGCCGGAACCCACCCTGGCACCAGAACCGAAGCCCGCACCTGAGCCAGAACCGGAGCCTGCCCCGGAACCCGAAACCGAGCCCGTTGCAGAGCCGGAGCCTGCGCCCGCGCCTGTGCCGGAACCCGTAGCCCCGGCCGCCGAAACCGTACCCGCGCCAGTGCCCGCCCCGGCCCCCGAACCGGTCGCGCCTGAACCCCCGGCCCCAAGCATTCCCGAGGAGCCGCAGGGCGCGCTCTATGTCGCGGGCTCGGGCGTCATCGTCCGGGCCGGGCCCTCGGCCGAGGAGCGCGCGGTCGACGACATGATGCGCGGCACCGCGGTGGTCGATCTCGGCGGCGTCGGCGAGGGCTGGCGGATGATCCTGCTGCCCAACGGCGCGGCGGGGTACATCGCCGCCGCCGACCTCTCGCTCACGCCGATCCAGTAACCCTTCAGGCCCAACCGCCCATGACCCAACGCTCGATCCTCATCACCGGCTGTTCGTCCGGTATCGGCTACGACGCGGCACACGGGCTCGCCGCGCGCGGCTGGCGGGTGTTCGCGACCGCGCGCAAGCCGGACGACGTGGCCCGGCTCGCCGCCGAAGGGCTCGAAGCGCTGCTGCTCGACCACACCGACGCCGACACGATCCGCGCCGCTCTGGCCGAAGCGACGCGGCGCACCGGCGGGACGCTCGATGCGGTTTTCGCCAACGCAGGCTTCGGCCTGCCGTCGGCCACAGAGGATCTGCCGACCGAGGCGCTCAGGGCGATCTTCGAGACGAACGTGTTCGGCGTCCACGAGCTCACCCGCCAGACCCTGCCGATCTTCCGCGCCCAGGGGCACGGGCGGATCGTGTTGAATTCGTCGATCCTCGGCTTCACCGCCTTCCTGTGGCGCTCCGCCTATGTGGCGACCAAGTTCGCGCTCGAAGGCTATGCCGATACGCTCAGGCTCGAATTCGCCGGCACCGACATCCACGCGATCCTGATCGAGCCAGGGCCGATCGCGTCCGCGTTCCGGGTGAATTCGCGGCCGCATTTCGAGCGCTGGATCGACTGGCAGAATTCGCCCAACCGCGCCGCCTACGAGACCGCCGTGCTGCCCAGGCTCTACGACGAGGCGCGCGGACCCGACCCGTTCCAGCTGCCGGCCTCGGCGGTGAC
>JAGRMO010000336.1:0-1153 GCA_020441205.1 Maritimibacter sp. | reverse complement strand
CTGCCCACGCGGCTCGCCGACCGGGTGATCTCGCGGCTCTGATCGCCCCCTCGCCTTCGGGCCGCGAAACCTGTATCGAGGGGCGAGACCCAGGCGCACAGGGGGGCCCCATGTTTCGCGACCCGCTCTTCATCCTCGTCGTCGCCGCCGTCGGGATCACCGCGGTGATCCTGCTCACCGGCATCGGCGGCTTCGCCAAAGGCGGCGACTTCAACAAGAAATACGCCAACAAGGTGATGCGGATGCGGATCCTGGCGCAGGCCGTCGCGATCGCCCTGATCCTGGTCTACGTCTATGTCCGCCGCGGGGGCTGACCGATGGTGGTGCTGAACAAGATCTACACCCGCACCGGCGACGGCGGCGAGACGGCGCTGTCGGACGGCACGCGGGTGGCCAAGCACAGCCTCAGGGTCGCGGCCTATGGCACGGTGGACGAGACCAACGCCACCGTGGGGCTCGCCCGGCTGCATGCGGACGGCGAGACCGACGCCCGGCTCGCGATGATCCAGAACGATCTGTTCGATCTCGGCGCCGATCTGTCGAACCCGCGCACCGACGACGCGGCGGCGGAGTACCCGCCGCTCAGGATGGTCGACGCCCAGGTCGACCGGCTCGAACGCGAGATCGACGCGATGAACGCGGCGCTCGAGCCCCTGCGCAGCTTCGTGCTGCCGGGCGGTTCGGCGCTGGCCGCGCAGTTGCATCTGGTGCGCACCGTCTCGCGCCGGGCCGAGCGGCTGGCGGTGGAGCTCGCGGCGGCCGAGCCGGTCAACCCGGCAGCGATCCGCTATCTCAACCGGCTGTCCGACTGGGCCTTCGTCGCCGCGCGGGTGGCCAATGACGACGGCCGCGCCGACGTGCTCTGGGTGCCGGGGGCGAACCGCTAGGCGCGGGCGACACGGGATCAAGACCGCCGGGCAGGCCGCTTCGACGGAGCTCGCCCGGGGTCCGCGGCCCGCGCAGGCGCCTTTCGTGGGCGCCAACTGCGCACCGGCGGCAAAAAACGTGTCCCTCGCGCGCGATTTTGCGTCGCTTTGCCATTGTTCGCTCGGCATTTGAGCCGTTAAACAGGCCCCAGCTTGTCCGCCCGCCGCTTCGCCGGCCGGGCTCACCAATGGGAGTGATCCGCGATGAAGGTGCTTGTGCCTGTGAA
>JAGRMO010000108.1 GCA_020441205.1 Maritimibacter sp. | reverse complement strand
GTGGCAGCGGTAGAGCTTGAACGGATCTTCCAGATCGTCGAGCCGCTCGCCCGTCGCCTCGTCGCGCGAGTCGATGATCCAGCGGTAGGCATGGAGCAGCGTGGCCGGGCCGAGGTAGCGGTCGGCGTTCCACCAGTAGCTCGGGCACGAGGTCGAGCACGAGGCGCACATCACGCATTCATAGAGCCCGTCGAGCTTCTTGCGGTCCTCGATCGACTGCTTCCATTCCTTCTCGGGCGGCGACGACTTGGTCTCGAGCCAGGGCTTGATCGAGGCGTGCTGGGCGTACCAATGGGTGAGATCGGGCACCAGATCCTTCACCACCGGCATATGCGGCAGCGGGTAGATCTTTACGTCGCCCTTGATCTCGTCGAGCCCGTAGATGCAGGCGAGGTGGTTCTGCCCGTCGATGTTCATCGCGCAGGAGCCGCAGATGCCTTCGCGGCAGGAGCGCCGGAAAGTGAGCGTCGGGTCGATCTCGTTCTTGATCTTGATGAGCGCGTCCAGAACCATCGGCCCGCAACTGTCCATGTCGACGAAATAGGTGTCGACCCGCGGGTTCTCGCCGGCCTCGGGATCGAACCGGTAGATCATGAATTTGCGCAGGTTCGTCGCCCCCTCGGGCTTGGGCCAGGTCTTGCCGGTGCGAATCCGCGAGTTCTTCGGAAGGGTCAGTTGAACCATGTCGCTACCTTTCGGGGTCCAATGCGGCGGCCAGGGGCCGCCCGGGTCGGGTCTGGTCTCATCATTGCGGCGCCTCTTGCGCCTCGGAACGGGTGGGCGCGAACAGCGCCTGGTTTTGCACCACGAGCTGCATCACCTTCATCCGCGGTTGCGGGCCGAGGCCCGCGCGGTTGATCTGGCGCATGAATTCGAGCGCGCCCGGGTTGAGGCTTTCGTTGGGCCGCCAGCTCAGGGGCTCGAGCGACGCGATCTCGTCCGCCGAAAGCCCGGCATAGGCCAGAAGCTGCTGGCCGGGCCGCATCGCGTCGGGCTCGTCCTCTAGCCGGAAGAAAGCGGCGTTCTCCGCGCCCACCTCGGCCTCGACCCGCGCCCGCATATCGTCCCAGTCGCCGCAATCGGCGGTCTCGGCCTGGAACTCGACCCAGCTCTTCGCGTAGCCGTCGGTCTTGACCGCCTGGTTGTGGACGCTCGTCTTCCACGCCGCGAGATCGCGGGTGTAGAAGGCGAAGCGCGGGGCGAGGGGGGCGAGATGTTCGCTCATCAGCGCGAGGATCGGCCCGATCTGGGGATAGAGCGCCACCTCGCCGCCGTTGCCCGGCATCGCGCCGGGCAGGTTCTCGTGGCTCACGAGGATCGGGCCCTCGGTGGCCAGAAGCTCGTCGCGCAGCGCCCCGATCGCGGCAATGAGCGCGTCGCGGTTGGCCGCGTCGGGCGCGAGGCTGAAGGCGATGGCGGCGCGCGCGGCCGACCGCGTCGGCGTGTTGGGCGCGGGCGTACGCAGCACGAGCCGGCCCGAAAGCCGGCCGGCATTGCGGTGAAGCAGGTGGTGGAAGGCGGTCGAGGCCGTCTTCTGCACCCCCATATGCACCGTCAGCCGACGCTCCGATATGCTCGCGCCCGTCGCCATGCGCTCAGAAGGTCCGCGCCTTCGGCGCGATCCTGGCAAGCTCGATGCCGCCCTCGGCTTCGGTGGTGAGCGGGTCGAGCACGACCGGACGGTAGGTGAGCGTCACCTTGTTGCCCTCGACATGGGCGATGGTGTGCTTGCGCCAGTTCTCGTCGTCGCGCGAGGTGTAATCCTCGTGCGCATGCGCCCCGCGGCTCTCGTGCCTTGCCTCGGCGCCGGTGATCGTCGCCAGCGCGTTCGGCATCAGGTTGGTGAGCTCGAGCGTCTCCATCAGATCGGTGTTCCAGATCAGCGTCCGGTCGGTGACATGCAGATCGTCGAGCTTGGCGGCGATCTTGGTCATGTTCTCGACGCCTTCCTTGAGCGTCTCCGAAGTGCGGAACACCGCGGCGTCAGACTGCATCGTGCGCTGCATCTCGAGCCGGAGCTCGGCCGTGGGCGTGCCGCCGGCGGCATGACGCAGCCCGTCGAACCGCTCGAACGCCTTGTCGATCGAGGCCCGGTTGGGCGCGGGGTTTTTCTCGCCCGCCTTGAGGATCTGCCCCGCCCGGATCGCTGCCGCGCGGCCGAACACCACGAGGTCGATCAGCGAGTTGGAGCCGAGCCGGTTGGCGCCATGCACGCTGGCGCAGCCCGCCTCGCCCACCGCCATCAGGCCGGGAACGATCGCGTTCGGGTTATCCGCCGTCGGGTTCAGCGCCTCGCCCCAGTAGTTCGTCGGGATGCCGCCCATGTTGTAATGCACCGTCGGCAACACCGGGATCGGCTCCTTGGTCACGTCGACGCCGGCGAAGATCTTGGCGCTTTCCGAGATGCCGGGCAGCCGCTCGGCCAGCGCTTCCGCCGGAAGGTGCGAGAGGTTGAGGTGGATGTGGTCGCCATGTTCGCCCACGCCCCGGCCCTCGCGGATTTCCATCGTCATCGAGCGCGAGACGTAATCGCGCGGTGCGAGGTCTTTGTAATGGGGCGCGTAGCGCTCCATGAAG
>JAGRMO010000107.1 GCA_020441205.1 Maritimibacter sp. | reverse complement strand
CTCGAACCCGCGACCCCCGGCGTGACAGGCCGGTACTCTAACCAACTGAGCTACAACCGCCCGCTGCGACGGCGCTCCGTGCGGCGCGCCGTGGAGCCGGGTATTAGGCCGGCGGGCCGGGGGCGTCAAGCGGTTCCGCGACCGCGAGGGCGATTTTTCCGGCGCGCGGGCCGGTCGGGCGGCGGATCGGTCGGGCGGCAGCGGGTGGCCTGTCCTGCGCGGCCGCCCTGCCCCTCACCCGAGGGCGCTGCGTTGGGCTTTCCGTCGATTGTTTCCGATTTGTGGCTGGACCGTTTCCAGAATCATCGTAAAAATCCAAGTGGGATGCTTGCCGCCAACATGACTTCCTTGTGATACTGTCCACGAGGGTGTTGTTTCGATTGCTTTGGGGAACGGGGGAGACGGGGTGATTTCGCGACGGGGCCTGATCTTTGGATCGGGCGCAGTGCTGTGCGGCGCGGGGTTGGCGCCGGTCGGAGGGCTTGCGGCCACCGAGCTCGGGCTGCCGGAGGATGCGGGGCCGCGGCTCGACACCGTGGTCTCGGCGCCGGCGCGGGGCATGACCGTGGCGATGACCTTCGACGACGGGCCGCATCCGACCTGGACGCCGAAGCTCCTCGACATCCTCAAGGCGCGCGACATCCGGACCACGTTCTACGTGATCGGCCGCAACGTCGCCACCTGGCCCGACATCGTCAAGCGGATGGTCGACGAAGGCCACGAGATCGGCAACCACACCTGGAGCCATCCGTTCCTGTCGAAGCTCGGGACCGAGGGGATCTTCGGCGAGCTCGACCGGACGTCGGACGCGGTCTACCGGGCGGTGCAGCGCATTCCGGTGACGCTCCGGCCGCCCTATGGGGCGCTCAGCGGCGGCCAGGCGGCGACGGTGCACCGCGACCGCGAGATGCCCACCGTCATGTGGTCGGTCGACACCCAGGACTGGCGGCGGCCGGGCGCGGAGGTGGTGGCGTCGCGGGTGATCGAGCTGTCGGTGCCCGGGTCGATCGTGCTCAGCCACGACATCCACGGGCCGACGATCGAGGCGATGCCTGCGGCGCTCGACGGGCTGATCGCCCGGGGGTTCGACTTCGCCACGGTGTCGATGATTCTGGGGCGGCGCGACTGGTCGAAGATCCGCTGGCGGCTGCCGCAGACGGATTTCGCCGAGAGCTGAGCCGGCGCGGGTCGCATTCCTGCCCTGCGGCTCATCCTTTTCCAACCCGATCCGGGCGCGCGGCCCGGGCCTGCGTTGCACCTCGCCCGGTTGCCTGCCAGTGTTTCCGGCGAGGGAACGGTTTGGTGTCATGAAGGGGGATTCCATGTTCAGATCGACGATGACGGCCTTGGCCGTGGCGGGGGCTTTCGGCACGTCGGCCGCGGCGCAGGAGGCCGCGACCTATGCCGACTGGCAGTTCTATTTCGGCAGCGTCGACGGGATCGCGGCACCGGTCTGCGCGGCCAGTTCGCGGGCGGGACGGGTCTCGCTGTCGCTCGCGGTGGCGCCGCAGGACGACGGCAGCGTGGCGCCCTATGTGGCGCTCAGCGATCCGCGCTGGGAGCTGCCGGACGAGATCGTGACGATCAAGCTGGAGTTCGAGGCCTTCACCTGGGAGATCCGCGGCACCGGGCATGGCAACGATTTCACCATGCGCTGGGGCGACATGGCGAAGTTCCTCGAATTCATGGAGGATATCGCGTCGCGCGAGAACGTGACGCTACGGGCGCGGGACGGGGAAATTCTCGCGGTGTGGTCGCTCGAGGGCTCGCGCTCGGCGACGATCGACCTGGAGCGCTGCATCGAGACGCGCGGCGCGTTTCTCAACGAGACCTCGCCGTTCGACGTGCGGCGGATCGAGAGCCTGAGCAACCCGTTCTGAGGCGGGCGCGCTTGCGGGGCACGGGGACGATGGTGGGTGATGACGGGCTCGAACCGCCGACATCTTCGGTGTAAACGAAGCGCTCTACCAACTGAGCTAATCACCCGCCGGCCCCGCACATAGCGTCTCGGGGGCGGTCTGTGAAGGGGGCGGCGGTCTGCGGGCGGACGAGGATGGCACGGAGGGCGAAACGCGCGCCCCCGTCGGCGTCCCGGCGCCGGTGATATCCTGCCGAAGAGTTCCGCCGGTGACGCGCCGGTGGCCGGCGGGGTGGAGAGTTCCGGCGGTCCGAGCGTGGCGTCGCGCGGCGGCCCCGGTCAGCCGCCGGCCGGCCCGAGCACCTCGTGGCGGCCGTCGCGCACCCGGAATACCACCCCCTGCCCGCCCGGCAACTCGTCGAACCGGTCGAGGTCGCGCCCCGTCGCGAGGGTGCGGATCATCCGGCTGGTGATGCCATGGGTGACGAGGACGGAGGGGCGGTCGAGGCTCGCGAGGAAGCCCGCGACGCGGGCCCTCAGGCCATCGAACCCTTCGCCGCCGGGGGCGGCCTCGTAGAGGTCGTAGGGGGTCGCGTCGCCGCCTAGGCCGGCGGCGGCGGCGATATCGGCGATGAGCCAGCCCTCCCAGCCCCCGACGCCGATCTCGCGTAGCCTGGGATCGACCGCGGGTTCCCAGCTCTCGCCGAGCACGATCCGGGCGGTGGCGCGCGCCCGGCCCTTGGGGCTCACGAAGGCGGCGTGGGTCGCGCGGGTGATGCCTTCGGCCTCGAACACGCCCGCCATCGCGCGGGCCTGAGTCTCGCCGAGCGCGGTCAGGGGCGAGTCCCGATCGCCCTGCCAGCGGCCTTCGAGGTTCCAGGCGGTCTGGCCATGGCGCAGGACGATGAGCTCTGGATACATGGGCGACGGCCTCCGCGACACCGCCGGGACGCGGAGCCTAATCGTGCCGGCGGGAGGGGATGGTGGGTGATGAGGGATTTGAACCCCCGACATCTTCGATGTGAACGAAGCG
>JAGRMO010000106.1:256-6032 GCA_020441205.1 Maritimibacter sp. | reverse complement strand
TGCTCGAGGGCCGCCAACGGATGGTCGGGCGCGCCCAAGGTGATGATGAGGTCGGAGCCCGCCGCGGTGGCGGTCTTCGCCGCCATCACCTTGGTCTTCATCCCGCCCTTGGCCATCCCGGTCCCGGCCTCGCCGGCGCGGGCTTCGAGATCGGGGGTGATCTCGCGCACCACGTCGTAGCGCGTCGCGGTCGGGTCGAGCTTCGGGTTGCCGGAATAGAAGCCGTCGACGTCCGAGAGCAGCACGGTCAGATCGGCGCCCACGGTGACGGCGACCTGGGCGGCCAGCCGGTCGTTGTCGCCGAAGCGGATCTCGTCGGTGGCGACGGTGTCGTTCTCGTTGACGATGGGCACCACGCCGAGCGAGAGGAGCGTTTCCAGCGTCGCGCGGGCGTTGAGGTAGCGGCGCCGGTCGGCGCTGTCTTCCAGCGTCACCAGCACCTGGGCAGTGGTGATGCCGAGCGGCGCCAGCACTTCCTCGTAGGCGCGCGCGAGCCGGATCTGTCCCACCGCGGCCGCGGCCTGGGATTGTTCGAGCGGCAGCGAGCCCTGGGCGAGGCCAAGGGCGCGCCGGCCGAGCGCGATGGAGCCGGACGAGACCAGCACAACGTCGGCGCCCCGCGCCTTCAGCGCCGCCACATCGGCCGCGACCGAGGCGAGCCACCCCGCCCGCAACATGCCGCTGGCGGCGTCAACCAGCAGGGCCGAGCCGATCTTGACGACGATCCGTTTCGCCTCGCTCAGGGCCACCACGCTGTCTCCTCCGGCTCGTCGCCATCCTCGCGGGCCTTGCGCAGGCGGTCGTCGGCGATCTCGGCGCGGAGTTCGCGCAGAACCCGGGTCACGCCGTCCTTCGAGACGCCCGACATGGTGAAGACCCGCCCGCCGGTGGCCTCTTCCAGCGCCGCGCGCTTCTCGTCGATCTCCTCGGGCAGCAGCGCGTCGATCTTGTTGAGCGCGGTCACCCTGGGCTTGTCGCCGAGGATGTCGCCATAGGCCTCGATCTCGTCGATGATGGTCTGCCAGTCGGCCACCACGTCGTCCGACGTGCCGTCGACCAGGTGCAGGAGCACCGCCGTGCGCTCGACATGGCCGAGGAACTGGTCGCCGAGCCCCCTGCCCTCATGCGCGCCCTCGATCAGCCCGGGAATGTCGGCGACGACGAACTCGACATTGTCGACGCCGACGACGCCGAGGTTGGGCACCAGCGTGGTGAACGGGTAATCCGCGATCTTGGGACGTGCGTTCGAGGTGGCGGCGAGGAAGGTCGACTTGCCGGCGTTGGGCAGGCCCAGGAGACCCACGTCGGCGATGAGCTTCAGCCGCAGCCAGATCGTGCGCTCGACGCCCGGCTGGCCCGGGTTCGCGCGGCGCGGCGCCTGGTTGGTCGAGGTCTTGAAATGCAGGTTGCCGAAGCCGCCGTTGCCGCCTTGGGCGAGGGTGATGCGCTGGCCCAGCTCGGTGAGGTCGGCGATCACCGTCTCTTCGTCCTCGTCGAGCACTTCGGTGCCGACCGGCACGCGCAGCACGATGTCGTCGCCCGATTTGCCGGTCTTCTGGCTACCCTGCCCCGGCTGGCCGTTCTTGGCGAAGAAATGCTGCTGGTAACGGAAGTCGATGAGGGTGTTGAGCCCGTCGACCGTCTCGACCACCACGTCGCCACCATGGCCGCCGTCGCCGCCATCCGGGCCGCCGAATTCGACGAATTTCTCGCGCCGGAACGAGATACAGCCGTTCCCGCCGGAGCCGGAGCGGATGTAGACCTTGGCCAGATCGAGGAATTTCATGCGCGAGCCTTTCGTTGGGCGGAAGCGATAGTGGGAAACGCGGATGCGCTCAAGGGGCGGCGTCAGGGGCGCGGCAGGCGGAAGGTCCGGGTGGGCAGCACCGCGCCACGGGCCGCGCAGGCGCCGGTGCAGGGGCCGGTCTCGGTGAAGCCGAGCTTTTCAAGCACCCGGGCCGAGCCCCGATTGTCGTCGAAAACGCAGGCCTCGATCGCCGGCCAATCGTAGGTCGCCCAGGCATGAGCGATGAGCGCGCGGCCGATCTCGGTGGCATAGCCCCGACCCCAATAGGGCTGCGCGAACATGTAGCCGAGCTCGGTCTTGCCCTCTTTCATCGCCACGCCGATCATGCCGACGAGGGCGTCGCCTGAGAAGACCGGCCCGCCCATGCCGTCCTCGGGCGGGATCGGCGTCGATCTCGTCGCGGTGAACGCGCGGTCGGGCGGCCAGGGCCAGGTCGCGGTCTGCTTGACCACCTCCCAATCCGAGGCGAGCGCGTGCAGCGCGTCGAGGTCGCCGGGCCTCGCGCGGCGCAGGGTGAGGCGCGGGGTGATGATCTCAGTCTGCATCGTTGGCCTCCCAGGTGGCGCGCGCGAGGATCATGCGCTGGATTTCGACGTCGTGGCCGTGGAACCGGCTCGGGCGCATGACCCGCCCGGTATCGGCGAAGCCGAGCTTCGCGAGCACCCGGCGCGAGGCGGCGTTGCCGACGATATGGCCCGAGGCGACGGTCGCGTCGCTGCGGGAGAACTGCCAGCCGAGCGCGGCCCGCGCCGCTTCGGTCATGATCCCGCGTCCCCAGGCCGCGCGTTTCAGCCAGTAGCCCAGCTCGGGCGCCGTGCCGGGGGCCCCGAGCGTCAGCGCGCCGAGCGGATCGCCGCCCGCGTCGATGACGAAGGCGCCAGACCCGCCGGCATTGGCCTCGATCCAGTCCTCGGCATCGGCGAGCCCATAGGGCCGCGGCACCGCGGTGAGCCAGCGGTGAACCTCGGGCCGCGCAATCTCGCAGCCGATCCAGGCCGCGTCGTCGGGACGCGGCGCACGGAGCGTCAGCCGCTCCGTCCGGAGGGTGACGCCATAGTTCATCGGCTCACCGCATCCGGCGGATGTAGGTCCAGGTCGGCACGTTGGCCCCGCGCGAGACCGAATGGGCCTCGGCTTCGCCGATATATTCGAAGCCCGCGTTGGTCAGCACCCGGGCCGAGGCCGGGTTGTCCTGAAACACCTCGGCGAACAGGATCTCGTTGTCGAGCGGGTTGGCCTCGACCATCGCCTTGACCGCCTCGGAGGCAAGGCCGGTGTTCCACATCGCCGGCGCGACCCAGTAGCCGAGCTGCGACTGGTTGCGGTCCATCCGGCGCAGCGACACGACGCCGAGCACTTCGTGACCCTTCTCGCCGCCGTCCAACACCCAGACGTCTTCCTCACGGTCGGCCGCGAGGGCGCGGGTGACGAAGGCCTCGACGGCGCCGGGCGGCAGCGGATGCGGGATCGACCTCGTGCCGCGGGCGACGCGCTTGTCGCCGGCGTACAGGCTCAACAGACCGGTGTCGCCCTGCCGCGGCGGGCGCAGGGCGAAACGTCCGGCCTCGATCACGGGCTGATCCGCCACGCTGTCCTCCAACATGATTACACCTCCTCCGAAATACCCGTGCCCACCTGGCCTCTCTGCGGGCCCTTTTGATGTGGGGAAACGGGCAACAATATGAAATCGACCATCGGTAACGAAACGGGGACCGGCGTTTCCGCCGATCCCCGTAGAATACTCGTCTGCGCCAGGGTTCGGCTTACTCGGCGGCCTCCGCTACCGGAGTGACCGAAATGAAAGTGCGGCGCTTGAGGCCCTTGTGGAACGTCACGTTGCCTTCGACGGTCGCGAAGATGGTGTGATCGGTCCCCATGCCCACGCCCTGGCCCGGCCAGTATTTGGTGCCGCGCTGACGGACGATGATGTTGCCCGGGATGACGGCCTGACCGCCGGATTTCTTGACGCCGAGGCGGCGGCCAGCGGAATCGCGGCCGTTACGGGAGCTGCCGCCTGCTTTCTTGTGTGCCATCTCGCTCTCTCCTTACTTCGCCAGTTTCTTGGCCTGGTCGACCCAGCCTTCGCGCTCGATCCGACCCTTGAAGTTCAGCTTCTCGTCGAACTCGGCGATGTCGGCCTCGGTCCAGGCGGCGATCTGCGCGAACGAGGTCACGCCGGCCTCGATCAGCTTCTTCTCGAGCGCCGGACCAACGCCGGACAGCTCCTTGAGGTCGTCGGCGCCGGCCGCGGCCTGGGCCGGGGCGGCCTCGGCCTTCTTATCTGCCTTCTTCGCCGGTTTCGCGGCGGTCACGGCGACGGCGGTGGCGGAGCCCGCCCCGATCGCGGCCATCACGCCCGACTTGTCGGCGCCCTTCTCGAGGATCTCGGTGATCCGGAGAAGGGTGAGCTGCTGGCGATGACCCCGGGTGCGCTTCGAGCCATGCTTGCGCCGGCGCTTCACGAACGCGATGGTCTTTTCGCCCTTGATCTGGTCGATCACCTCGGCCTGGACGCCCGCACCCTCGACGAGGGGGGAGCCGACCGTGGCACCGACCATGAGAATCTCGTTGAACTGAACCTTGTCGCCGGCGCTGGCGGCGAGCTTTTCGACGCGGAGTACATCGCCCGACTGGACCTTGTACTGCTTGCCGCCGGTCTTGAGGACCGCAAACATCTGATCTTCCTTCTTTTCCCCGCGTCCTTCGGCCCCGGTGTCCCGGCGTTCCGGCCCTGCCCTTCGGCACTGGCCGCCTGCGAACTGCGCGCCCTCTCGGGCGTTGTGTTAGATGCCGGTTTCGGGGGCCTCCCCCGTCCGGAAGCCCGGCTTATGTGGGGGAACGGGCGTGAAGTCAAGGGATTTCCCCGGGCCTCACGCCGCCCGCTGCGGCTCAGAGCTCGGTCTGCGGCGCGAGCTTGGCAAGCTCGACCGCCAGCGCCTCGTAACGCTCGGCCATGACCTCGTATTGCACCGCGTTCAGGATCTCGTAGACCTGCTGCATCTGCGGGTCTTCGAGCGCCGCGCGGTAGGCTTTCACCTGGTCGTCGGTCAGGCTCTGATAGGTGTAGGCCGCGCCGATGATCGACGAGCGCGCAATGTCCTCGCGGATCGCCGGGGCCTGTTCGTTGAGGATGCCGCGCAATTCGGCTTCGGAGAAATCGAGCTCGATCGAGCCCGCCGCCATTGCCGACATGAGATAGCGGATCTGCACTTCGAGGATCGCGCGCACGCCGGCGTCGACCCCGCCGATCGCATCCATCATCGCCTGGTAATCCTCGAGCCGCCCGGGATTGGACTTGGCGAGCTCGGCCGCCACCGCCTCGCCTTCGGCCTGACGCGCCTCGGCATCGGCCATGTGGCTCGCGTTCTCCATCTCGACCAGCTCCTGGCCGAGGTCGCTGGCATAGAAGGCGGCGCCATGGCCGACGAGATCGTCGGGCATCACTGCCTGCATCATGTCGACGGCGCGGTTCAGCATGAGGTCGGGATCGAAGACCTTTTCGGCGAGCTTGACGTATTGCGAGCCGAAATCGTCGGCCTCGACGCCGGACATCCCCGGCCCCGACATCGCCTCCTGCTGCAGCGCGGTGATCGCCACGTCGAAGCCGGTGGTTTCGAGGAAGGCGCGCAGGGTGTCGCGCTCGGCGGCCGGGGCGGCGAACGCCCAAAGCGCCGCAATCAGCAGCGCAAAGGCGCCCGCCAGGGATCTCAATCGTGTCATGCGTCTCTCCTCAAAGCTGCTCGCCCCTGTGGCGAAGGTAGGTTGCGCGGTCCCGCGCCACAAGCCCGTGCCAGGGTGCCTGCGGAGGGGCCAGCGGCGCGGCGCCGAACCCGGGGCGCGAAGGCCGTTGCGGCGGCGAAGGGGCCGCGCGGAGCGGCCCGAAAAAACCGGTTGCAAGCCCGCGCCCCTCCGATTATGTCACCCGCCAGACCCCCGCGGAGAGGTGCCGGAGTGGTCGAACGGGGCGGT
>JAGRMO010000106.1:0-227 GCA_020441205.1 Maritimibacter sp. | reverse complement strand
CGAATCCCTGTCTCTCCGCCACTTCCTTCCCGTCGGGGCGCCATAGGCGATGCCCATCGGGGCGGACCGGCTTTCCGATGACGTTCCACCACCCGGCTTCGGTGCGCGCTGTCGGCGCGTCTTCCGCGTTTTGCGCCCCCTGACAGCCCCGGCTTTTTTGCCGAGCCCCCTTGTCAGGGCTCGGCGCCAGAGGATAGATAGCCCGGCACGGAGAGGTGGCCGAGTGG
>JAGRMO010000335.1 GCA_020441205.1 Maritimibacter sp. | reverse complement strand
CGCAGTCGATGCATTCGTCCGGGTGGATCACCAACATGTTCTCGCCCTCGTAGAAGCAATCCACCGGACAGACTTCGACACAGTCGGTGTATTTGCAGGCGATGCACTTGTCATTGACGATATAGGTCATGGGACACCCCGAAGCGAATGGATTGGGCCTAGCTAACCGGCTTACCCGGATCAATCAAGTCGCGAAGGGTCCATCGCCTGCGCCCTGCGGCGATCTTTCCCGCCGGGCCGGCCCTTGCCGTCGTAGGCCGGGTTTGGCGGCGGCGGCACGTCCGGGCTCATGTCCTCGTAGAGCGCCTGGGCCTCGGGCGCGGGGCCGCGTCGGTCGGACAGGGCCATGACCTTCACCACCCGGATACGCCGGCCCTGGGCGAAGGTGAGCACGTCGCCGGGACGCAAGCTCTGCGCCGGCTTGTGTACCTTGTCGCCGTTCAGCCGAAGATGGCCGCCCGAGATGACGCTGGACGCCAGCCCCCGGGTCTTGAAAAACCGCGCGTGCCAGAGCCATTTGTCGGCTCGCATCGCCGCCGGCGGCGCCGGGTCGGACCGGCTGTCGGCCACTAATCCTTGTCCTTCAGCCCCATCAGGGCCTGGGCAAAGGGGTTGTCGGGGTCGATCGGCTTGTCGCGCTTCTGCGGCCGGGCCTCGAAGTTGCGGGCCTTGGCACCGCCGTCGCCCTTGCCTTTCGGGCCCTTCGGACCGCGCCCCTTGCCGCCGCCTTCGCCGCGACCGCCGTCGCCACGGCCGCCCTTCGGCTTGCCGTCGCGCGGCTTGCCGCGCCCGCCGCCCTGGCCCTTGGGCTTGTTGAACCCGGCCCAGGTGAAGGTGAAAAAGATCTCGGGCTCGTTGCCCGGGGTCTCGGTGGCGCTCGCCTCGCTGACCCCGGGATCGCCCGGGTGCGGCTCGAACTCGTCGTCGTCGTCGACATCGGGCTGGGCCTCGACCGACGAGAAGCCCTCGCCGTCCAGATGGTCGATGTGCAGGTGTTTCGAATGGCCGGCGCCGTCCGCCTCGGGGATCGCATCGACTTCGCTCACGCCCGGGTCGCCGGGATGCGGATCGGGCATCCGGTCGACTTTCGGCATCGCCTCGACCTCGGAGACGCCGTTGGCGCCCTTGTCATGGTCGGGCGCGCGCAGCTTCTCGCGTTCGCCGCGTTCGGCGGCATAACCGAGACCCTGCATGAGATCGGCGAATTGCACCAGCGTCATACCGGTGATCGACAGCATGTCTGGGTTGGCCTCGAAGCCGGACCGACTGTCCTGGGCGCGCAGCTGGTCGGCGAGACGTTCGAGCATGTCGATGCGGATCGCCCGGTGGCCGGCCGGGTGATAACCCGCCAACGTGTAAACGGCCGGGTCGGAATGTTCGACGACCGGAATGGTAACCAGGCCCGGCGGCGGGGCTTCGGGGAAGACGTCGGCCCCGGTGTGCAGCCCCCAGAGCACGAGCCTGAGGCGCGTCGGGGCGGGCTTCAGCAGCGCCGGCATGAAAATGGTGAACTGGCCGAACCGGACGCCGTGCTTGCGCAGGACGCCGCGCGCCTCCTGGTCGAGCGCCTTGACGTCCTGGGCGACCTTGTCGCGCGGGATGATCCCCATCGCCTCGACGAGCTGGAAGGCGAGGCCACGGGCGAGGCCCGCGAGGGTCTCGTCACGCTGCAAGGCGACGAGCGGCTCGAACTGGGCGGCGACCTTGCGGTCGATGAAATGCTGGAGCCTCCGGGTCACCTTCTCGGCCACATCGGTGCCGGCCTCGTCGTCGACGAAGGCCTGGACCCTCGGCTTCAGCGGGTCGTCGCCCTTCACCAGCTTTCCGACCGCGTGTTCGCCCCACATCAACCCGCCCTGCTCGGTATAGTCGAGCTCGGTGTCGGGTGCGTTGTAGAACCGGTCGGCGCGCAGGTGAAACTCGGGCGCCAGTGCCGCCACCGCCGCTGCGCGCAGGGTCTTCGCCTCTTCGGGCGACGCCGACTTGTCCTGCTGAAACCGGAAGCCTTCGAGACGGCCGATGAATTCGCCCTCGACCGTCACCTCGCCCTTGTCGTTCACCTCGGCC
>JAGRMO010000105.1 GCA_020441205.1 Maritimibacter sp. | reverse complement strand
CAGGCAGGTGGTCTTGCCGGAACCGGAGGGGCCGAGCATCGTCAGAAACTCGCCTTTCGGCATCGACAGATTGAGATCCTTCACGACCAGCGATTCGCCATCGTAGGATTTCTGGACGCGTTCGAACTGTACGAAAGCATCGCCAGCAGCTGCTTCGGCCAATACATTCTCCCCGTCAGGTTTGGCGCCCGTCAATCGCGGGTGCTCTGTCATTTGTAACATTAGAGGCCAAGCCCCCGGGTCAAAGCAACCTGAAAACGACATGTTGTCGGCCGGATGCGGCAGGCGCGGTTTCGTTGTGCAATTTCAAGGCGGTCGGCCTGCATTCGGGTCGCGCACCGGATCTTGCGCGGCGAAACTTGCGGGGCCGCGAAGGGTGATCCGGCGTTCACATTCGGGGGTTTGCCGCGACCGGCGGGTCCGGCGGCGGAGGGGTGACGGGGGTGGCGGCTCAGCCGCGCCGGCCCCAGATCCGGGCGACGACGGGGGCGAGCGAGATCACCAGAATGACCCGGAACAGGTGGTGGGTGACGACGAAGGACAGATCGGCGCCGGCGACGATGGCGATGACCACCATCTCGCCCTGCCCGCCCGGCAGGAACGACAGGAAGGTGTCCATCGGGTCGGCGAGGTGGAGAAGCTCGATCGCCTCGATAAAGCCCAGCGAGATGAGCGCGAGCGCAAGGGCGTAGACCAGGCCCGCGAGCACGAAGTGGCGCAGTTCGCGGGCGGTGATGCCGGCGTATTTCACGCCAATGGCGATGCCGATGAAGAATTGCGTGGCCCAGATCAGCTCGGCCGGCGGGCGGGTGTGGATCACGCCCGCGAGCGAGAGCGCGGCGGTGAGGATCATCGGACCGAGGATCGAGGCGCCGAACAGGCCGAGGCGCTCGGCGATCTTCCAGCCGAAGAAGCCTGCCGCCACCATCACCGCGATCTCGAAAGGCGCGGTCTCGGCGGCGCTCTGGCCCGGGCGGGCGGTGAGGTCGACGGCCCAGACATATTGCATGATGACAGGCGCGAAGGTGACGATGACCATCACCCGCGTCGCGTGGATGAGCGAGAGCGCGCGGACGTCGCCGCCGGCCTCCTCGCCGAAGACCAGCATGTCCTGCAGGCCGCCCGGCATCGAGGCGTAATAGGCGGTGGCGTGGTTCATGCCGAAGAGGCGGCGGAACAGCGGGTAGCCGGTGAGGCCGATGACCAGGATGAAGGCGGGGATGAAGGCCAGCGTCGCCGCGTAGCCGGGGATCTCGGCGACCACGGCTGGGGTGATCGACGCGCCGACGGCGACACCGATGAAGGTGCGCATGAAGGTGCCGAACTTGCCCGCGCCCTTCAGCCGGACGCCGGCGAGGGCGGCGGCGAGGCAGGCGAGCATCGGGCCGAGGAGGAGCGGCAGCGGCAGATGCGCGAGGACGAAGCCGGCCGCGCCGAGGCCGCCGATGGCCAGCGTGAGGGCGAGACGCGCCGGGTCACGCAACCGTCAGTTCCTGCAGCAGCACCGCGTATTGCGCGCCGTGCTGGTCGCGGTCGTCGGGCGCGGCCTGCGGCACCGGCCGGGGGAAGGAGAACTTGATGACGTTCAGGCTCTCGATCTCGAAGCGCTTGAGCGTGTCGAGGGGCACCCGGTAGAGCGCGGCGACGGTCTCGGAGGCGAGCGCGCGGCGGGTCCAATCGAAGGCATCGGGCGAGCCGCAGAAGATGTCGATCGTGACCCAGAAGGGGCCTGCGTTCTTCGAGCGGATCTTGTCGACCTTGCTGGCAAGCTCAACCATGGCGAAGTTCGTCGAGCTGCAGGCGGAAGGCGTCCATCGGGGCGTCGAGCGCGAGCGTGTGGTTGAGGGCGAATTCGTAGAGCGCGCCGCGCTCGCTGTGCGCCGGCGAATAGGGGAAGGCGAAGGTCGGCAGCTCCTCGTCCTCGGTCAGCGGGTAGTGAAGGAGGAAGGGATTGACGAGCTTGGCGATCTCGGTGGCCTCGTCCTGGCTTTTCGCGGTGACGATGACGAGCACGCCGACCTCGACCGGGCGGCCCTGCCCCGCCTCAAGCGCGCCAAGCGTCGCGTCGAGGCCGATGAGGCGGATCTCGAGACCGTAGGCATCGGCGACGAGCCCCATGCGGCGGGCGATCTCGCGCTTGAGGAAGGTGTCGAGCTTTGCCGCCCAGGCGCGGGCGTTGTCGACGTAGCGGCGGTTGCGCAGCGTCGCGAGCAGCGTGGTCTGGTAGCCGGCGATGCGCGCGCCTTCGAGCTTGACCCGGTAGGTCTCAGCCGGCACCCAGCGCGCGCCCTCGACCCGGACGGCCCCCTGCCCGATCGCGGCGTAATGCGCCTGTGTCACATCGAGATGGCCACCGGGTTCGTAGAGGACGAAGGGATCGGAGTTCTCGTAGAGCATGTGGGCCGAGACCGAATGCGGCGTACATACAGCACCGTCTGCCAGCGGACGGACCTCGAAGCCGGTGGCGTCGAACTGGGCGAGGATCACCCCGCTGGTTGGATTTGTGCTACAGAGCGCGCCGCATTCGCCCACCTTGGCGCCGTGCCAGGCGGCGCCCGCGTGATCGCCCCGGGCGAGCGGCAGGGCGGCGATGATCGCGGTATCGGTGGTGCGCCCGGCGAGCACGATGTCGGCTCCGGTCGCGAGCGCCGCCTGGATCTGCTCGGCGCCGGCCAGCGCCACGATATGGGCCATGGACCGGATGGCGGCCGCGTCGGTCGCGGGCGCGGGATCGAGGGGCGCGACGCGGCCGGCGTCGAAGGCGTCGGCCAGCGCGGCGGGGTCCTGCTCCGAATAGAGCCTCGCGATCTTCAGGGTCTGGCCGAGTTCTTCGGCGAGCTCGGCGGTGATCCGGTACATCCAGTCGACATTCGCGTCGGTTCCGGCTGTGCCGCAAGTGCCGATCACCAGCGGCACCCCGGCCCGGGCGCGGGCCTGCATCAGCACCCGCCATTCGGCCTTGGAGGCGGCGCGGGAATATTTCGAGGTGGCGGTGCCGAGCGAAGCGGGGCCGGAATCGGTCGAGCCGCCGTCGATGGCGATGAGATCTGGCGCGAGGTCGACCCCGCGCCAGAGCGCCGCCTCGTCGAAGCCGAGGCCGAGCACGCCGGACGGGATCAGGACGCGTGTGGGCATGGGGGCTGCCTCCGGACCGGGCCAGGCCGCCTCGTCGCGGCCTGGTTCAAGCGGTTTCGACCCCGCTTCGTGACCCTGTTCTCGGCCGCGAACGCCACCGGCGTCAATCCGTGATCCGCTGCGGCTTCCTCAGGACGTTGCGCAGGAACATCGGCGCGATGAAGCCGGCGATGGCGAAGATCCAGAGGCCGATGGCGATCGGCGAAGAGAACAGGTAGCTCCACTCGCCGTCCGAGAGAACCATCGCCTCGCGCAGCTTCTTCTCCATCGACGAGCCGAGCAGGATGCCGAGGATGATCGGCACCGTGGGGATGTCGAGCTTGCGGAAGATCCAGCCGACCACACCGAAGACGATCATCATCAGGAGATCGAAATAGCTTCCCGAGAGGGAGTAGATGCCGACGAAGGAGATCATCATCACCGCGGGCAGCAGGATCCAGGGCGGCACGCTCAGGATCTTCACGAAGATGCGCACCATCGGCACGTTCATCGCGAGCAGAACGAAATTGGCGATGAGAAGCGAGGCGATGAGGCCCCAGACCACGTCGGGCCGGTCGGTGAACAGGGTCGGGCCCGGGGTGATGTTGAGCGTCATCAGGAGCGCGAGCAGCACCGCGGTGGTGCCGGAGCCCGGCACGCCGAGGGTGAGCATCGGCACGAGTGCGCCGCCGGCGGCGGCGTTGTTGCCGGCCTCGGGCGCCATGACCCCCTTGGGATTGCCCTCGCCGAAGCCCGCCTTGTCGCCCTGGATGCTCTTCTCGGCCATATAGGCCATGAACGAGCCCAGCGAGGCGCCGGCGCCGGGCAGGATGCCGGCGATGAAGCCGATCGCGGTGGCGCGCAACATCGTCCAGGTGCCGCCGACGATCTCTTTCATCGGCACGCTGACCTTTTCCAGCTTGACCCCGATCGAGGAGCCCTTGCCGTGGCTCTCGATGAAGATGAAGACCTCGGCGACGGCAAACAGGCCGACGATGGCGACGAGGAAATCGACCCCGTCCATCAGGTGCAGGTTGCCGCCGGTGTAGCGGGTCATGCCGGTGGTGTGGTCGACGCCGATCATCGCGATGCCGAGGCCGAGGATCGAGGCGAGCGCGGCCTTGGCCTGGTTGTTGGACGCGATCCCGCCGAGGGTGGTGAAGGCGAGAAGGTAGAGGGCGAAATATTCGGCCGGGCCGAACTGGTAGGCGACGCGGCTGAGGAGCGGCGCGAGCAGCATCAGGCCGATGGTGGCGAGGAAGGCGCCGACGAAGCTCGCGACGCCCGAGAGCACCAGAGCCTCGCCCGCCTTGCCCGCCTTGGCCATCGGGTAGCCGTCGAGCGTGGTCATCAGCGCGGGCTCGTCGCCGGGGATGTTGAGCAGG
>JAGRMO010000104.1:12478-12856 GCA_020441205.1 Maritimibacter sp. | reverse complement strand
GGCGGCGGCAGCCACGGCGGCGGCTGGGACCATCACGACAATGGCGGCTGGAACGGCGGCCACGGCGGCGACAAGGGCCATGGCGGCAAAGGTGACGGCGACAAGGGCGACAAGGGCCGGCCGTCGGGCACCTGCAAGGACTAAGCTCCCTTCCCCGGGGCGCCCCGGCGCCCCGGCCGTGAATGGACTGCAAGACAAAACGGTGCGCCCCAGGGGGCGCACCGTTTCATTTCGGCGATCGGGATCGGCGGCGCCGGATCAGCCGCTCGCGTAGATCTTGACCCAGCCGGCCGGGCGGGCCGGATCCTGCATCAGCAGGAACATGTAGCTCGTCTCGTACCAGCGCCGGATCGAATCGGTCAGGTTGTCGAGCACGAA
>JAGRMO010000104.1:0-12371 GCA_020441205.1 Maritimibacter sp. | reverse complement strand
TTCTTCAGGAGCGCGAAATCCTCGCAGTCGCCGCCGCTCTGCGTCGGCAGCGCCCAGTATTCTTCGACGCCGTATTGGCGATCGTCGTTGATCGCGGGAACCGAATGGTTCACCCGGGCGTTAACGGAGCGGACAAGGTCGAAACGCTTGTCGGGCGCGACCGACTGGTCGATGCGGGCGCAGGCCCAGTTGTAGGTCTGGCAGATCCCGGCGGCACCAGAGGGCGCGGCAGCGGCGCCCCGGTCGGTGATGAAGGCGGCCTTGATGGCGGGCGCAGCGGTGGCAGCCGCGGCGGCGAACAGCATGTTCGCGGCAACCAGGAGCATGGCAACAAGGCGCAGGTTCACGACGAGCGAAAGCTCGGTCTTATCCCCCCTCATGGGTTTTTCCTCAATTTTTTGGGCCCCTCCGACGGTGCGGCAGATGCAGCTCGGAGGGGGCCGTTGGCAGCTGTGTCGGCCCTCCGACGGGGCAGAGTTGTCGGCGAATCTGGGCGAATCCTTGACGACAACCGATTAAAAAACGGAAACGACCCTCATTGCACCTGCGTCGTTCTGTCCGTTCGGCGGAATCCCGGAACGGTGCGGCGAAACTCGGCTGATTGTTGCGCGCGGAACGATGTGTGCGCGACGGCGATAGACAGAACCTGCGGCGCCGACTAGCGGGATCGGCCGGCGACGAATCGGGCCGCGACGCGCGGTTTCGCGCGGAGGTTGCGCCCCGGCGCCTGCGACCGGCGATTCGGCACGGACAGCGCAGGGCAATCGCAGATCAAACCGACGGAAAGGCTGGGCCGTCCGGAGGCGGGGCTGCTAGGCTGGGGCATCAATCGAAGGAAAGACGATGCCGGATCTCCTCAGGAACACCCTGCGCGGCGTGGGCCTGCCGGGCGCGCAGGGCTACCCGTCGCACGATGCGGCCGGGGTGGCCGAACTGCTCGCGCTCTGCCCGGCCCATGCGCCGACGCCGCTCATCGACCTGCCGGACCTCGCCGCAGCGGTCGGAATCGCCCGGCTTTGGGTCAAGGACGAGCGCGGGCGGATGGGGCTTGGCAGTTTCAAGGCGCTGGGGGCGGCCTATGCGATCGCGCGCGAGGCGGCCGCAGCAGGGTCGGGCGACGACTGGGCCAGCGCGCTCCATGGCCGGACCTATATCGCCGCGAGCGCCGGCAACCACGGACTTTCGGTCGCGGCCGGGGCGCGGCTGTTCGGCGCGCGGGCGGTGATCTATCTGTCGGAAGCGGTGCCCGTGGCTTTCGCCGCGCGGCTGAGAGCCAAGGGCGCCGAGGTAATGCGTGCGGGCGCGACCTACGAGGCCAGCATGGCGGCGGCGGAAGAAGCGGCGGCGCGGGGCGAGGGCACGCTTCTGTCGGATTCGTCCTGGCCCGGCTACGAAGACCTTCCCGGCTTCGTGATGGAGGGCTATCTGCAGCTCGCGGCCGAAGCGGCGGCGCAATGCGACGCGCCGCCCACACATATATATGTGCAGGCCGGCGTGGGCGGGCTGGCCGCCGCCGTGGCCGCCCATGCCCGCGCGGCCTGGGGCGACGCGCCGGTGGTGGTCGTGGTCGAGCCCGAGGTGGCCCCGGCGCTGATCGAGAGCGTGCGGGCCAACGGCGTGGTGACGACCGAAGGGCCGGTCTCGGCGATGGGGCGGCTCGATTGCAAGACGCCCTCGATGATCGCGCTCGCCGGGCTCGCGCGCGATGCCGACTGGTTCGCGACGGTGAGCGAGGACGAGGCGGCGGACGCGGTGGCGGCGCTGGCCCGGCTTGGCATCGCCACCACGCCCTCGGGCGCGGCCGGGATCGCCGCCTTGCGCGCCTTGCGTCCAGCGCTGCCGGCCGATGCAAGGGTGCTCGCCATCGTCAGCGAGGGGCCGGAGGATGGTTGAGCGCTCCTTGGGGTTTCCCGCCGCCGAATACCGCGCCCGGACCGAGCGGCTGCAGGCGGTCATGCGGACTGCGGGGCAGGATGCGCTGGTGCTGACGGTGCCGGCCGACGTGTTCTACGTCACCGGCTTTCTCACCCGGTTCTGGGAGAGCCCGGCGCGGCCCTGGTTCGTCGTGGTGCCCGCGGCAGGAGATCCCGTCGCGGTGATCCCCGCCATCGGGGCCGAGCTCATGGGCCGGTGCTGGATCGACGACATCCGCACCTGGGCCGCGCCCGACCCGGTGGACGACGGGGTGAGCCTTTTGGCCGAGACGCTCGCCGGGCTGGTGCCCGCGCATGGGGCGATCGGGCTGCCGATGGGGCTCGAGACCCATCTTCGGATGCCGCTTGGCGATTACGCGCGAGTGGTCGAGCGGCTGGCGCCGCGCCGCTTTGTCGACGCGACCGCGACCGTCCAGCGGGTGCGCGAGGTGAAATCCGAGGCGGAAGTGGCGAAGATCCGCGCCGCCTGCGGGGTGGCCGACCGCACCTTCGCCCGGGTGCCGGAATTCGCCGGCGCCGGCCGGCCGCTCGACGCCGTGTTTCGCGACTTCCAGATCGCGCTACTCGCCGAGGGGGCGGATTGGGTAAGCTACGTGGCGGGGGGCGCAGGCCCCGGCGGCTACGGCGACGTGATCTCGCCCGCCGACGCGCGCCCGCTCGCGCCGGGTGACGTCCTGATGCTCGACACCGGGGCGGTGCGCGAGGGGTATTTCTGCGACTTCGACCGCAACTGGGCGATCGGCCCGGCGGGGGACGCGGCGAAGCGCGCCCATGCGGCGCTGTTCGCGGCGACCGAGGTGGCGCTCGGCACGCTTCGGCCCGGGATGATCGCGGCCGATCTGCACCGGCTGATGGCCGATGCGCTGACCGTACGGGGGGCGGTGCCGCTCGGCGGGCGGCTCGGCCACGGGCTCGGGCTCACGCTCACCGAGTGGCCCTCGCTCACGCCGAAGGACAGGACGCCATTGCGCGCCGGCATGGTGCTGACGCTTGAGCCGGGGGTGGAGATGTCGCCGGGGCGGATCATGGTGCATGAAGAGAACATCGTGCTCAGGGAGGGCGGCCCCGAGCTGTTGTCGACCCGCACGCCGCCGGAATTGCCGGAGATCGGATGATGAGCGACTTTCCCCACCGGATCACCGGCCCGATCGGCGCGAAGGGCACGCTCGGGCTCATCGTGCTGCAATCGGATGAGACGGTGGAGCAGGACATGCGCCGGCTGTTTCCCGACCCGGCGGTCGCTTTCTACACAACCCGCATCCCCTCGGGCGCCGACGTGACGCCCGAGACGCTGGCGGCGATGGAGGCGGAGCTGCCGCAGGCCGCGTCGCTGTTGCCGCCCTCGGTCGCGTTCGACGCGATCGGCTATGCCTGCACCTCGGGCGCCACGCGGATCGGCGCGGACCGGGTGGCCGAGCTGGTCTCGGGAAGTGCCGCCACGCGGGCGGTGACCAACCCGCTCACCGCCGCTATCGCGGCGCTCAGGGCGCTGGACGTCGGCGCCTTCGCCTTCGTGTCGCCCTATGTCGCCTCGGTGGCCGAGCCGATCCGGACGGCCTTCGCGGTGGAGGGCTTCACGGTGCCCGTGACCCTTTCGTTCGGGGTGCAGACCGAGGCGGTGGTGGCGCGGATCGACCCGGGTTCGATCCTTGAGGCGGGGCTGGCGGCGGGACGCGAGCCGGGGGTCGAGGCGGTTTTCCTGTCGTGCACCAACCTTCGCACGCTCGACATCATCGAGCCCTTGGAACAGGCGCTCGGCAAGCCGGTGCTGAGCTCGAATCAGGTGCTGGCCTGGCATCTGGCGCGGCTCGCCGGCGCGCCGGTCGCGGCCGAGGCGCCGGGCCGGCTGTTCGGTCTCCGGGCGGGGGACGCTGGGGGCAAATTTACCGCCCGATAAATTAATGACATCGCGCGCGTGCGTGATACGCTCGCTGTGCCGCTTCGCCCCGGGACGAAGAGCCAGGGGGCGGGCAGACAAAAACAACGGAAATCTCTGGGAGGAGAATGCAGATGACCATCACCCGCAGAACCTTTGCGACCAGCGCTTGCGCGCTCGGCCTGGCGCTGTCGCTTGCCGGCGGCGCGTTGGCGCAGGACGCCATCACGCTGCGGATGTCGACGCCGGCGTCCGACACCGATCAGCGTTCGGTGGCGCTGGCCGAGGTGTTCGCTCCCGCCGTCGCGGGCTTCGCCACCTACGAGCCGCATTACAACGCCTCGCTGATCGCCCAGGGCTCGGAGCTCGAAGCCATCGCCTCGGGCGATCTCGAAATGTCGATCGCCTCGGCGCAGGAGCTGGCGCAGTTCTTCCCCGAGTTTTCGATCTTCACCGCGGGCTACGTCCACCAGGACGCGGCGCATCAGGTCGCGGTGTTCAACGATCCGCTCATGGACCCGTTCAAGCAGAAGGTCGAGGACGAGCTCGGCGTCAAGCTGCTCTCGGTGATGTATCTCGGGCGGCGGCACGTGAACCTGCGCTTCAGCCAGGCCGAGAAGAACGTGCAGACGCCCGCCGATCTCGCCGGCGTCAACCTCAGGATGCCCGGTTCGGACGCCTGGCAGTTCCTCGGCAAGGCGCTCGGCGCCAACCCGACGCCGATGGCGTTTACCGAGGTCTATACCGCGTTGTCGACCGGCTCGGTCGACGGGCAGGACAATCCGCTGCCGACCGACAAGGACGCGAAGTTCTACGAAGTGACCAAGCAGATCGTCCTCACCTCGCATCTGGTCGATCTCAACTACGTCGCCTTCTCGAAGGCGGTGTGGGACGGGCTCACCCCCGAGCAGCAGGAGACCGTGCAGAAGGCGGCGGACGACGCGGCCGAGAGCGGACGGCAGAAGCAGCTCGCGCTCGAGGACGAACTGGTGCAATTCTTCAAGGATCAGGGGCTCGACGTCTACGAGCCCGATCTCGCCGCGTTCCGCAGCCATGTGCAGGAAGCCTATCTGTCGTCGGATCTGGCCAAGGATTGGCCGGAAGGCGTGCTCGACCAGATCAACGCGCTCGGCAACTGAGGCGTCGAGCGCCCTGGGGAGACGCGCATGAAACCGCTCGTTCGGCGGGTCTCCCGCATCGGTGAATTCGTGGCGGCCATGTTGATGGCCGCCATGTTCGCCACCTTCATCCTGCAGATCCTGGTGCGCTATACCGCACGGCTCGAATGGCTCGCCGAGGCGGTGCCGTTGCTCGAACCGGGGCTCTACGGCTGGACGCTCGAATTCTGCACCGCGCTCTGGGTCTGGATCGTGTTCTGGGGCAACGCTTTCGTGGTGCGCGAGCGCGACCATGTGACCTTCGACATTCTCTATACCCATGTGCGCCCGGGCGTGCGCAAGTGGTTCGCGATCATCGCCGGGCTCGCCATCGCGGTTGGGCTCCTCGCCTCGCTCGCGCCGACCTGGGACAAATTCTACATCCTCAGGCTCAAGAAGACCGCCTCGCTCAACCATCTGCTCGGCGACTGGGTGCGAATGCGCGACATCTATCTCGTCTACATCCTGTTCCTCGTCGTCGTCCCCTTGCGTTACGGCTGGCGGGCCTGGCGGGCGTGGCGCCACGGCGCAGAGGGTGATCTGCACCACTACGAAGACATCGCCGAGGATTTCGCCGACGAAATCCACCGCACCGGCGGGCATCCCGAGAATATCGTCGCTGGCGCCGGCGGAGCGGACAAGACATGAGCCTCGCCTTCGCCCTCTGCCTCATCGTGCTGTTCGCCCTCGCGGCGATCGGCATGCCGGTTGCCTATGCGATCCTGCTCGCGGCCTTCGTCTATCTCGGCGTCGCCGGCGAGGGCATCGGCATCGCCGGCAAGGTGCTGATGGACGGGCTGTTCTCGAGCTTCATCCTGCTCGCGGTGCCCTTGTTCATCGTCGCCGCCGGCATCATGAACGCGGGCACGATCTCGGACCGGCTCTTGCGGTTCTGCGTCGGGCTGGTCGGCCGGTTCAAGGGCGGGCTCGGCCATGTCAACGTCGTCGCCTCGCTGATCTTCTCGGGGATGTCGGGCTCGGCCGTGGCCGACGCCGCCGGGATCGGCAAGATCATCATCGACATGATGGTGAAGTCGGGCCACTACACCCGGGGCTACGCGGCCGCGATCACCGCCGCCTCGGCGACCATCGGCCCGATCATCCCGCCGTCGATCCCGATGGTGCTCTACGCGCTCGTCTCGAACAGCTCGATCGGCTATCTGTTCCTCGGCGGCATCGTGCCCGGCCTGCTCATGGGCGTGGTGCTGATGGCGATGAACAGTTTCATCTCGCACCAGCGCGATTTCGGCACCGAAGAGCCGGTGCCGGTCCGCGAGCTGCCGGCGCTCACGGTGAAGGCCTTCCCTGCCCTGCTGATGCCGGCGATCCTGCTCTACGGGATCTACGGCGGCGTCACCACGCCGACCGAGGCGGCCGCCGTCGCCGCCTTCTACGCGCTCATGCTGGCCGCGTTCTTCTACCGCGCGCTTTCGCTCGGCGCGTTCTACCGCATCCTCGTCGACAGCGCCCGGGCCTCGGCCGCGGTCGGGCTGGTGATCGGCGGGGCGCTCATCCTCAATTACGTGGTGGCGGCCGAGAACATTCCGGCGCGGATGGCGAGCGGACTGGTGGGGCTCAACGTCTCGCCCCTCGTGTTCCTGCTCGGGGTCAACCTGTTGTTTCTCGTGCTCGGCTGCGTGCTCGATGCGACGACGATCATCCTCGTCATCATCCCGCTGTTCCTGCCGTCCTGCCGCGAACTGGGCATCGACCTCGTGCATTTCGGCGTGGTGGCGGTGGTCAATTGCATGATAGGGCTGATCACGCCGCCCTACGGCATCCTGTTGTTCGTCATCAATGCGGTCACGCGCATTCCGCTCGGCGAAATCATCCGCGAGGTGCTTCCGTTCCTCGCCGTGCTGATCGCCGCGCTCCTGCTCATGATCCTCGTACCCGACATCGTTCTATTCCTGCCCCGCCTGCTCGGTTACGCCGGCTGACCTACTGGACGAAAGACATGCACGAATTTTCCGGCATCTATCCGGTGATGCTGACGCCGTTCGCCGCGGACGACCGCATCGACTGGGAAGGCTATGCCAACCTCATCGACTGGTACATCGACAGGGGCGCGAACGGGCTGTTCGCGGTCTGCCAGTCGTCGGAGATGTTCCTGCTTACGCTCGAGGAGCGGGTCTCGCTCGCCCGGTTCACGGTCGAGCATGTCGCGGGCCGGGTGCCGGTGGTGGCGTCGGGGCATATCTCCGAGAGCAAGGAGGCGCAGAAGCGCGAAATGCGCGACATCGCCGAGACCGGGGTCGACGCGGTGGTATTCGTCACCAACCGCTTCGCCGCGCGGGGCGAGCCTTCGGGCACGCTCATCGCCCGGATGCAGGAGGTGATGCACAACCTGCCGTCCGACATGAAGCTCGGGCTCTACGAATGCCCCGCGCCTTACCGGCGGCTGCTGACCGGCGACGAGTTTCGCTGGGTGGCGGATAACGGGCATTTCGCCTTTCTCAAGGACGTGTCGTGCGATCTCGACGTGGTGCGGGCGCGGATCGCGCTGGCGAAGGGCTCGCCGCTCGCGATCCTTAACGCCAATGCCGCCATCGCCTGGCCGGTGATGCAGGAGGGCGGCGCGGGGTTCTCGGGAGTGATGAACAATTTTCACCCCGATCTCTACCGCTGGCTTTGGGATCACGGCGCCACCCATCCCGACCTCGCGGCCGAACTCGACACGTTCCTCGTGCTCGCGGCGATGTCGGAGGCGCATGGCTATCCCAAGCTCGCGAAGCGCTTCCACCGGCGGCTCGGCACCTTCGCGAGCGAACAGACCCGGGCGATCACCTACGATCTGCCTGAGCGGCACTGGGCGATCGACGAGGTGCTCGACCAGATCCGCGACGGGGCCGAGCGGTTCCGCGCGAAGATCGCGGCGCTGCCGGAGGCGCCGGCAGCGAAGGCGTAGCGGCGGCTTTCGGCTTCACTGGTAGTGGAAGCCCGCGGCCTCGGCCGCCGCGTGCAGCACCGGCAGACCCTTGTCGATCACGTCGTCCGGGTTGGCCTCGACCGGGTGCCAGATCGCCAGCGCCGAGGCGATGGCGGGGTGGACGTAGTTCATGCTTTCGAGCGTGGTGATGCCGTCGAAGCCGACCTCGACCAGCGCCGCGTAGAGCGCGGCCCAGTCGATGGTGCCGTGGCCAGGGGCGGCGCGGTTCGATTCCGAGAGGTGCACGTAGCCCAGCCATGGCCCGCAATCGCGGATGCCCTGGGCGAGCGAGCGCTCCTCGATGTTCATGTGATAGCTGTCGAGATGGATGAACACGTTGTCCTCTCCGGCCGCCTCGCAGAAGGCCCGGGCCTCGGCGCCGGTGTTCATGATATGGGTCTCGTAGCGGTTGCAGGGCTCGATGCCGAGCCTGAGCCCGTGCTCGCGCGCCCGTTTCGCGGCGCGTTCGATGAAACGCGCGGTGCCGTCGAATTCTTCGGGGCTGCGCGGCGCACCGGAGATCTTGCCGATGGTGCCGTAGGTGACACCGGCCAGCGCGAAGGCGCCGATGCCCGCGGCCACTTCGAAGGCGGGTTCGAGGAAGGCGAGGCCGCGGTCGGGCGCGGCGATGACGTCGATCTCGGGCGGCAGGCCCAACGAACAGACCGGGGCGATGCCGGTCTCGGCGCAGAAGGCGCGGGTCTCGGCGACGTCGATCTCGGCCGGGTCGAGCAGCGGGATCTCGAGCACCCGCACCTTGTGGCGCTCGAATTTCTCGACGAGGGCGCGCATCCGGGGCACGTCCCAACGGGGCGCGGCGGCGAAGGTGTGAAGGCCGAGTAGTGCCATGGTCTATCCCCTCGATTCATGCGCCGCGGCATCGGCCATGTCGGCGCCGCCGACGATGGCGGAGACGACCTCGGCCATGTCGGTCTGGGCGGTGGTGAGGTTCGCGGCCGCACGACCGTGGTTCAGCACCACGATCCGGTCGGTGACCGAGAGCACGTCGTTCAGCCGGTGCGAGATGAGGATCACGCCGATGCCGCTCGCCTTGAGCTGGCGGATGAGGTCGAGCACGCCCTGCACCTCGCGCACGGCGAGGGCGGCGGTGGGCTCGTCCATGATGACGAGCTTGGGGTCGAAGGTCAGCGCCCGGGCGATGGCGACGGATTGCTGCTGGCCGCCCGAGAAACTGCCGACCGGCCGGTTGATCGCGGGCAAACGCGCGCCGAGCCGGTCGATCATCGCCTTCGCCTCGGCGCGCATCGTCGCGCGGTCGACGAAATTGATGCCGAGTACCTTTTTCTGCGGCTCGCGGCCGAGGAAGATGTTGGCGGCGACGTCCTGCTGCTTGGCGAGCGCGAGATCCTGATAGATCATCTCGATGCCCATGCGCCGGCGCTCGCCGGGCGAATGGGTGAGAATATCGTCGCCGTCGAGGGTGAGCCGGCCCTGGTCGGCGGTGTACATGCCGGTGACGATCTTCATCAGCGTCGACTTGCCGGCGCCGTTGTCGCCGACGAGGCCGACGACCTCGCCGCGGTCGACCGACATGCTCACGCCGTCGAGCACATGGACGGGGCCGAAGCTCTTGGAGACGTTGGTGATCTCGAGAAGGCTCATACCCGGCTCTCCTTGCGCACCTGCCACTGGTCGATGAAGACCGCGAGGATCAGCACCGCGCCGATGGCCATCTGCTGGTAGTAGCTCTGCACCGCGAGCAGGTTCAGCCCGTTCTGCAATACGCCCATGATGAGCGCGCCGATCATCGTGCCGAGGATCGAGGCGCGGCCGCCGAACAGGTTGGTGCCACCAATGATCGCGGCGGTGATGGCGGTGAGCTCGTAGGTAAGCCCGGCGGTGGGATCGCCGGCGTTGACGCGCGTGGCGAAGATCAGGCCCGCGAGCCCCGCGAGTGCGCCGGAGAGCGTGTAGAGCGAGAGCCGGTGGCGCTGGACGTTGATGCCGGCGGTGCGCGCGGCGTTCTCGCTGTCGCCGATGGCGAGCGTATGGCGGCCGTAGCGGGTGTAGGCGAGCAGGATGTGCATCACGATGGCGGTGGCGATGAAAATGATCACCGGCATCGGGATGCCGAGCGGGCGGCCCTGACCGAGATAGACCATCGCCGCCGGCAGGCCGTAGATCGCCGCGCCGTGGTTGATGACGAGGGCGAGGCCACGGGCGATGCCGAGCATCCCCAGCGTGACGATGAAGGCGGGCACGAAGGCGCGGGTGATGATGAGGCCGTTGACGAAGCCCGCCAGCGCGCCCGCGCCCACGGTGGCCGCGACCGCGACCGGGGTGGGCAGGCCCGCCTTGACCGCGACCCAGGCGCCGACGACGCCGGCGAGGCCCATGACCGAGCCGAGCGACAGATCGAGCCCGCCGGAGCCCAGCACATAGGTGGCGGCGATCGCCAGCACGCCGATGGTGGCGGTGGCGAGGAAGATGTTGAGGAAGTTGCTCCACGACAGGAAATAGGGGCTCAGCACCGCCATCGCGGCGGCGAGCACGAGGAGCACGATCAGGCTTTCGATCCGGATGTGAAACCGCTCGATGGCGCCGGACTGGATCCGGCTCCAGAGGCTCGGGCCCGGCCGCATCCGGCCGGCGTCGGGGGAAGTCATGAGGTGTCGTCTCCGGTCTCGCGGGTGGGGGAGCCGCGCGCGTCTTGGTCTTGCGATGGGGCCGGCGGGGCCCTGACGCCCCCGCCGGCCGAAGGATCACCGGATGGCGATCACTTGACGTATTCGAGCATCGGTTCGGTGCCCGCGTCCATCACTTCCTTGGTCAGCACCAGGGTCGGCACGATGATCTCGTGCGGCACCTCGCCGCCTTCGACCACCACCTTGACGTTCTCGACCGCCTGCTTGCCAACCAGGTAGGGCAGCTGCGCCACCGAGGCGGTGAGCCGGCCTTCGTTGATCGACTTGACCGCGTCGGAGTTGCCGTCGACGCCGACGATCACCACTTCACCGCCCTTGCCGGCGGCGAAGACGCTCTCGACCGCGCCCAGCGCCATGCCGTCGTTGGCGGCGAAGATCGCCTTGAGATCTGGGTTGCGGGTGAGGATGTCGTTGGTGATGTTGGCGGCCTTGCCGCGGTCCCAGTCACCCGGCAGCGAGGCGACGATCTCGAGCCCCGGGGCGAGTTCGCCGAGCTTGTCGGCGAAACCCTGGGCGCGTTTCTGGCCGGTGATGTTGCCCGAGAGGCCCTCGATCACCAGCACCGGACCGGTGGCGTCGGCGCCAAGCTGGCTGACCACGTATTCGGCGCCCTGGGCGCCGGCCAGCACGTTGTCGGAGCCGATGCGGAAGGTGATGTCGATGCCCTCGGCGTCGAGGATCGCCTGGTCGAGGTTGCCGTCGAGATCGACCACCTTGATGCCGGCCTCCTGCGCCGCCTTGAGGCAGGGCAGAAGGTTGGTCGAGTTGATCGCGGCGGTGATCATCGCCACGGGCTTGCGCTCGAGCATGGTGTTGCAGACGTTGAGCTGGGGCTCGGCGGCCTGGTCGCTCTCGACCGCCTGCAGATAGTAGGCGACGCCGGCTTCCTTGGCGCCATCCTCGACGCCCATGCCCATCGCGCCCCAGAACGGGTTGGCGAGGGTCTTCATCAGCACGCCGTATTCGCCCTCGGCCATCGCCGGGGCGACGGCGAGAAGCGTGGCGAAGGCGACGCCGAGCTTCAGGGTGGATTTCAGTCTGGACATGGTTTCCTCCTCTTGGACCATTCTTTGCGGTTAACCGCCGTGACCGGTGCGGCGCGGCGGATGCTTGTGCCCCTGCCCGGCCGATTGGCGGACGCGCAGGGTGCAGGGTTCGAGATATTGCACCGGGAAGCCGGTGCTCCGGCCCTCGACGCGGGCGAGCAGCGCCGCGGCGGCGCGCTCGGCGATGGCATCGACCGGCTGGGCGACGGCGGTGATCGAGGGCCAGGTGGTCTGCATCCAGTCGGCATCGTCGAAGCCGACAAGGGCGATGTCGCCGGGCAGGTCGAGGCCGCGGCGGCGGATCTCGGACAGCACCAGCAGGGTCGAATGCTGCGAGAGCGAGAAGACGGCGGAAGGCCGATCGGCGCCGGGGTGGGCATCGAAATAGGCGCGGATGGCGTCGCGCTGGATGTCGAAGTGTTCGTCCGACAGAAGCTCGTCGAGCCGGACGGCGGGGTCGAGCGCGCGGGCGCGGGCCTCGAAACCGTCGAGCCGGGTGCGCACCGCCTTCGAGATCTGGGTGGCGCCATGCAACAGGATGTGGCGATGCCCCGCGCCGATCATCAGATCGGCGACGGCGGCGGAGGCGGCGTGGTTGTCGGCGGCGACGGTGTCGTAGCGGTCGTCGGCCGAGACCCGGTCGACCAGCACCGCCGTCATGCCGAGATCGCGCAGTTTCTGGGCCCCTGCCCCGCGTTCGGAGCGCACCGGCACCAGCACGCAGCCGGCGACGCGCCAATCGTTCATCCGGGCGACGAGATCG
>JAGRMO010000334.1 GCA_020441205.1 Maritimibacter sp. | reverse complement strand
GCTGTCGCCCTCGTCGGCGTTGCAAACGATGTATTTGCGCTCGGCCTTCGCCTCGGCCACCGTCTTCCACTTGATCCCCGTCGGGAACCCCGCGCCGCCCCGCCCGCGCAGCCCGCTCTCGGTCACCACGCCGACGATCCCGGCGGGATCGGCCAGCGCCTTGCGCAGCCCCGCGAGCCCGCCCTCGGCCCCGTAGGCCTCGAGCGAGAGCGGATGGATCCGGCCGCAGCGCGCGAAGGTCACCCGGGTCTGACCGGCAAAGAACCCGATCTCCTCGGTCGGACCGTGGCCTGCGAGCGTGCCGTCGAACAGCGCCGCCACGTCGCCCGGCGCCATCGGCCCATAGGCCTGGCGCACACCGTCGACCTCGACCTCGACCAGCGGCTCCAGCCAGGTCATCCCGCGCGAGCCCACCGGGGTGATCTCGATCGCCACACCGCGCGCCTCGGCCTCGGCGACCAGCGCCGCGACCACCGCTTCGGCGCCGAGGGCGCGCGCCACCGCATCGACCGAAACGAAGAGTTTCATCGCGCCACCTCCGCCGCCAGCTTGTCGAGCGTCGCCGCCGCCATCGGCCGGTCGCCGACCATCGCCGCCGGCCCATTGGCGCAGAGCCCGAGGCAATAGACCGCCTCGACCGTCGCGCCGCTGAGCCGCGCGGCCACCTCCGCCTCCAGCGCCCGCCCGCCCTGCGCCTGGCAGGCCTCGGCGCGGCAGATCTTCACCACCGGACCGCTGACCGGCTGGGTGCGGAAATCGTGGTAGAAGCTCATCACCCCGTGCACCTCGGCCCGGCCGATGTTGAGCGCCTCGGCGATCAGCGGCAACGCCGCCTCGGGCACATGGCCGAAACGGGTCTGCAGGCTGTGCAGGATCGGCAGGAGCGGGCCTTCCCGCCCGAGCTCGGCCTCGATCAACGCCGAAATGGCGGTGTCGGACACCTTCTGGTCGGCCATTCGAATCTCCCGGATCTATCGCGCGCGCAGCCGAAGGATCACCGCCGAAGGATTGGAAATCAATATCGCAAAACCGTTAACCGATAGGGTTACTCAATCAATGACAGCGCCTGCGCCGCATCGAGCGGCGATTGCAGCACCGGCGTGTGCACGTCCTGATGCGGCGTCACCAGCCCCACGGCGGGACCCGGCGCCACCTGCCGGATCGGCACCATGCGAAGCCCCTTGGCGCCGGCGAAGAAGGCGGCCACGTCGCCCGGCAGCACCGTCACCCAGCCGCCCGAGGCGACGTGGCTCGCGAGCACCAGCGTCGAATTCGATTCCATCGCCGCAACCGGTTCGATCCCCGCCTCCATGAAGGCGCGGTTGATGATCCGCCGGTTCTGCATGTCGGGCGTGAGCAGACAGAGCCGCGCCCGGGCGAGATCGGCCCAGTCGATCTCCGCTTTCGCGGCGAGCGGATGATCGGGCGCGCAGACGGCGGTATAGGCCTCGCGGTAGAGCGGCACGGTGGTGACCCGGCCGAGCGGTTCGTTGTCGAGATACGACAGCCCGGCGTCGGCCTCGAAATTCTCCAGCATCGCCAGGATGTCGCCGGAATTGCGCGACAGGATGGTGAACGCCACGTTCGGATGCCGCGCGGCGTGGTGCGCCGCCAGCCGCGAGGCCCAGGTGAGCGCGGTGGGGATGACGGCGAGCCTGAGGTGCCCCGCCAGCCCCTCGCGCGCCGCCCGCATCTCTTCGCGAAACCGCCGCGCGTCGCCGGCGATCCGCCGCGCCCAGACCAGCGCCCGTTGCCCCTCGGGCGTGAGCCCGCCGAACCGCGAACCGCGACGCACGAGCTGCACCCCGAGCTGTTCTTCGAGCTGCTTGATCCCGGTCGACAGCGTCGGCTGGGTGATCCCGAGGCTTTCCGCGGCGCGGCCGAAATGCTGCTCGCGGGCAAGCGCGATGAACATGTCGAGTTTGGACAGCATGATTGGGAGCTCTCATCGAAACGGCAGGCTTCGATAGCCAATCTGCATCAAAACGGCACCGGCCGCCACCGCTCCGGCGCGCTGGCCCGACGTCAGTCGCGCGGCGCGGCAGCCCGGCGCAGGCGGTCGTTGATCGCCCGCCCGAGCCCGTGGTCGGGCACCGGCGACACCGCGATCGGCCCGTCGCCGGCCGCATCGAGCGCGTGCAGGTGGTGGAACAGGTTCGCCGCCGCTTCGACCAGATCGCCCGAGGGCGACAGGTTGAGCGCGGCGCCCTCGACCGG
>JAGRMO010000103.1 GCA_020441205.1 Maritimibacter sp. | reverse complement strand
CGCAGCTTGGCCAGATGCGGCTGGAACGCGGCGATCTCTTCCTCGACCGAGCGCACCAGAAGCTCGGTCGAATACCAGCCCGAGATCCAGCGAAGCCCGTGGCCCCCGAGCATTTCGCGCAGCGCCACCGGGTCGTCGGGCCAACGATGCCCGTTCTCGATCCCGTCGAAGCCGATCTGCCGCCCGGCCTCGTCGAGAATGCGGTCGGTGGGAATATCGGCGCCGATCGACTGGTCGTCGTCGTTGGCCCAGGCAATGGGGTTGGTGCCGTAGAGGATCATGGTCATCGTCCTGTCTCTGCCCCCTCGGGGCTGGTCTTCAGTTGATCGACTGCTTCGCAATCATCTCTTGGTATTGTTCATAGGCCTGCCGGACCTCCGCGCGTTGGCTCACCTCCGGCACGGCGACGTCCCACCAATGGCCGCCTTCCTCGTGGGTCGGATAAGGCGTGGTGTCGATGACGATAACGGAGGGAATGTCGCGCGCGCGGGCAGCGGCGATAGCGGCTTCGAGCTCGGCGATGCTGGCGGCCTTCTGGGCATGCGCCCCCATGCTCGCGGCATGGGCCACGAAATCGATCTCGGGCTGCGCCTCGACATTGGACGAGGCGTAGAGATTGTTGAACTCGGCCCCGCCGCAGCCCCTCTGCAGCCGGTTGATGCAGCCGTAGCCGCGATTGTCGGTGAGCACGACGGTGAACGGCACCCGGCGCATCACCGCCGTCGCCAGTTCCGAGTTCGCCATCATGTAACTGCCGTCGCCGACGAAACAGATCACCTCTTTCGCCGGGTCCGCGAGCTTGATCCCCATCGCGCCCGCCAGTTCGTACCCCATGCAAGAATAGCCGTATTCCATGTGGTAGCCGCCGGGCGCGGCGCGCCAGAGCACCTGGAGATAGCCGGGCATCGAGCCGGCCGCGCACATCGCCACCGTGTTCGCCCCGGCCTGGCGCTGCACCGCGCCGATCACCTGGGCGTCGGTCGGCAGCCCCTCGTGGTTCGGCGCGGCGCAGAGCGCCTCGGTGGCGGCGAACCAGGCGGCGCGCCGGCCCAGGTCCTGGTCGGCGTAGGTCTTGCCCCCGAGCGCCGCGTCGATCGCCCGGATCGCCTGGCGGGCGTCCGCCACCAGCCCGATCGCGCCGTGCTTCATCGCGTCGTAGCCGGCAAGGTTGATCGACACGAGCTTGCGCGCGGGGTTCGAGAACACCGTCCACGAACCGGTGGTGAAGTCCTGGAACCGCGTGCCCACCCCGATCACCAGATCGGCCTCGGCGGCCACCGCATTGCCCACACCCGAGCCGGTCACCCCGGGCGAGCCGAAGTTGAGCGGCTCCTCCCAGGAGATTGCCCCTTTCCCGGCCTGGGTTTCCAGAACGGGCACATTGTGTTTCTTTGCGAAGTCAAGGAGTTCGCTCTCTGCGCCCGAGTAGTTCACCCCGCCGCCCGCCACGAGGATCGGCCGCTCGGCCGCCTTCAGGAGCGCCACCACCTCGGCCACTTCGACCGGATCGGGCTCAGGCCGGCGGATCCGCCAGACCCGGGGCGCGAAGAAGGCCACGGGATAATCGAAGGCCTCCGCCTGCACATCCTGCGGGAAGGCGAGCGTGGCGGGGCCGCAATTGGCCGGATCGGTCATCACCGCCAACGCACGCGGCAGCGCGGTCAACAGATGCTCGGGGCGCAGGATCCGGTCGAAGTAGCGGCTCACGGGCCTCAGCGTGTCGTTCGCGCTCACCGTGCCGTCGTCGAAATCCTCGATCTGCTGCAGCACCGGGTCGGGGCCGCGGCCGGCGAAGATGTCGGACGGGATGAGCAGCACCGGCAGCCGGTTGACATGGGCGAGCGCCGCGGCCGTCACCAGATTGGTCGAGCCCGGTCCGATCGACGACGTCACCGCCATCGCGCGCCGCCGCCGGTGCGTCTTGGCATAGGCGATGGCGGCATGGGCCATCGTCTGCTCGTTCTGGCCGCGCCAGGTCGGGAACGCGTCCTTCGCATGGTACAGCGCCTCGCCCAGACCCGCCACGTTGCCATGGCCGAAGATCGCCCAGATCCCCTCGATGAAGCGGTCGCCCTCTTCCGTGAGCTGCACCGAGAGCCACTTCACCAGCGCTTGCGCCGCCGTCAGCCGGATCGTTTCCATCGTTTCGTCCTCGCCTCGAAGGATACCGTCCTTCTTTGTTCCTCAAATACCTCGGGGGGTTTGGGGGGCTGGCCCCCCATTCCGCCCTCTCAGCCCCGCGCCTGCGCCGCCGCCCGAGCCGCGTCCCAGACCGCGCAAAGCCGCGCATAGCGTTCGGCCATCTCCGCCACCGCGTCTTCGTCACTCATCGCGCCCGACATCCAGGCGCGGCATGCATCGCCGAAGATCGTCCGGCCCACGGCGAAGCCCTTCACCAGCGGCTGGCGCGCCGCCAGCGCGAAGCTCGCCGCCAGCGCGTCTTCGGGCGCGTCGAGCCCCAGCACCACGATGCCCCGCGTCCTCGGGTCGTTCCGCTCGATCGCCGCCACCGCCTGCTGCCAGGCGACCTCGGTCTTGAAAGGTTCGAGCTTCCACCAGTCGGGATAGACTCCGAGATCGTAGAACCGCTGGATCACCCGCGCCGTGCTGTCGTCGTCGACCGGCCCCACCTTCGAGGGGATCACTTCGAGCAGGAACTCGAGCCCCTGGGTCCGGCAGGACGCGAACAGCCGCTGCACCACCGCGGCCTGGGCCTCCCAGAGGCCCGCGTCGTCGTCGGGATGGGCGAAGACCAGAAGCTTCACCACCTGGTCCTTCGGCCATTGCCGAAGCCCGCCGAGATCGGGCCCCAGTTCGGGCTCCAGCGCGAGCGGGCGTGAGCCCGGAAGCTCCGCCGGCCGGCCGATCCAGAGCCCGGTGCCTTCCGCCCGGTAGAGCGCCTCGCGCCCGAGCCGTCCGTCGCAGAGGATGCCATGGCCGGGCGCAGCGCCCGCCACCTGCAAAGCCGCCGCGAGACAGAGCGCCTTGAACGCCCCGATCTTCTCCGCCGTGGCCCCCGGCATCTCTTCGAGCTGCGCGCGGTGGTCGAAGGCGAACACCCGCATGGTGCTCCAGTCGCCCTTGCGGTTGGTCGCCCAGTGCACCTGTTCGAGGTCCGGGTCGTTCCTGAGGTCAGGCCGGACCACGCCGCGGGCGAGGAAGAACGCGAGTTCTTCCCACGACGGATAGGCCGGCGTGCAGCCGTGACGGCTGACCGCCAGCGCCCCGCAGGCGTTCGCATAGGTGAGCGCCGTCGGCCAGCTTTCCCCGTCGAGCCAGCCCTTCAGGAGCCCCGACATGAAACCGTCGCCGGCGCCCAGCACGTTGAACACCTCGATCGGAAAGCCCGGGCCGCTCTCGCCCGCATCGAGACTGTCGGGGATCGCGCCGGTGAAGGCCACTGCCCCCATCGGGCCGCGCTTGCAGACCAGCGTGGCCCCCGACACCGCGCGCACCGCCCTGAGCGCCGCCAGCGTATCGGTGGTGCCGCCGGCGATGTGGAACTCCTCCTCGGTCCCGACGATGAGGTCGAACAGATGAAGCGTCGATTGCAGCTTCGCGGTCACCGCCTCGGAGGCGACGAACCGGCTCTCGCCCGCGCCATGCCCCGCCACCCCCCAGAGGTTCGGCCGGTAGTCGATGTCGAGCGCGGTCTGCGCCCCGTACCGGCGGGCGAGGTTGAGCGCCTTGACCACCGCGGCTTCGGTGTTGACGTGGCTGAGATGCGTCCCCGTCGCCACCACCGCCCGCGCGCTCGCGATGAAATCCTCGTCGATGTCGTCTTCGCAAAGCGCCATGTCGGCGCAATTCTCGCGGTAGAAGATGAGCGGGAATTGCTGCTGGTCGCGAATGCCGAGGATCACGAGGGCCGTGAGCCGCGCGGGGTCGGTCCTCACCCCCCGCACATCCACCCCCTCGCGCACAAGCTGCTCGCGGATGAACCGCCCCATGTGCTCGTCGCCCACCCTTGTGATCAGCGCCGAGCGCAACCCCAGCCGCGCCGTCCCGCAGGCCATGTTCGTCGGAGACCCGCCGATATACTTGTCGAAGGAGCCCATGTCCTCCAACCGGCCGCCCACCTGCGTGCCGTAAAGATCAACCCCGGCACGCCCGATCGTGATCACGTCGAGGCTCTTCATCGCCAGCGTCTCCCGCTGGCGGCGAGGGCACGGGGCCCGGACTTGCGCACGCCCGCCATTGCCCTAGCCGAGCCTCACCGCCCGGCCGGTCTCGGCGCTTTCCAGCGCGGCGACGGCAAGCTCGAGCGCCTTCAACCCGTCCTCGCCGGTGGTCGGCGGGGTCGTGCCCTCGGCCACCGCCTTGACGAAGGCGGCGATCTCGTTGGCATAGGCGGCGGTGTAGCGGGTCATGAAGAAATTGAGCAGCGGCGGCGCGACGAAGCCATTGGCGCCGGCGAGCTCGATATTCGCCTCGCGGGTGTTCTGCGCCGCGACCAGCCCCTTCGAACCCAGCACCTCGATGCGCTGGTCGTAGCCATAGGTGGCCCGGCGCGAATTGGTAATGACGCATTGCTTGCCCGAAGCGGTGGCGAGGATCACGTTGACGCTGTCGTAATCGCCGAGCTTGCCGATCTCTGGGTCGGTCAGCACCGAGGCTGCGGCCATCACGGTGGTGACCTCCTCGCCGAGCAGCCAGCGCGCCATGTCGAAATCGTGGATCGTCATGTCCTTGAAGATCCCGCCCGAGACCTTGATGTAGCCCGCCGGCGGTGCGCCCGGATCGCGGCTGATGATCGTGACCATTTCGACATCGCCGACCTTGCCCGCGTCGATCGCCGCCTTTACCGCCATGAAATCGGGATCGAACCGGCGGTTGAACCCGACCATCAGCGTTCCGCCCTCGGCCTCGACCACGTCGAGCGCCCGCTTCACCCGTGCGACGTCGAGATCGACCGGCTTTTCGCAGAACACCTTCTTGCCGGCGCGCACGAACTTTTCGATCAGATCGGCATGGGTGTTGGTCGGTGTGCAGATCACCACCGCGTCGACATCCGGCGACGCGGCGCAGGCGTCGATCGAGCGGATCTCGCAACCGAAGGCGGCGCTTGCGGCCTTGGCGGCCGTTGCGTCGGGCTCGGCGATGGCGACGAGCGCGGCCCCGGGGACCGAGGCGATGGCGCGGGCGTGGACCTGGCCGATGCGGCCAGCGCCAAGAACGGCGAAATTGAGGGTCATGGTCTTGTCCCGCGGGGTGGCGGCGTTGCGCCGGTTGAGAAGGCCGCGCCCCGGCCGGGGCCGGAGCGCGGGGCGGCGGGAGGATCAGGCGGCGTCTTCGTAGCCTTCGCCGGTCTTGGCGCCGGTGATGTATTGCACGATGTCCTGCGGGTCGGTCTGGTCCTTGGTGAGATTGGCCGCGATCCGGCCGCGACGGAACACCACGATCCGGTCGGCGAGGTCGAACACCTGGCGCATGTTGTGGCTGATGATGATGAGCGGCTGTCCCGCCTCTTTCAGCGTGCGGATGATGTTCTCGACCATCGCCGTCTCCTGCACCCCGAGCGCGGCCGTGGGCTCGTCCATGATTGTGAGCTTGGCCTGAAAACTCGCGGTGCGGGCGATGGCGACGCATTGCCGCTGGCCGCCCGACATGTTGCGGATCGTGTTGGCGATATTGGGGATCTTGACCGCGGTCTTCTCGAGCCCCTCCAGCGTCGCCTGCCGCATCGCCTTGTAGTCGAGAATGCGGAACGGGCCGAGCCAGTTGGCCTTGGTCTTCTCGCGGCCGAGGAAGATGTTGTCGGGCACGTCGAGATCGTCGGCGAGCGCGAGATCCTGGAAAACGGTCTCGATCCCGGCCTCGCGGGCCTCGAGGGGGCCGCCGAAACTGACCGGTTTGCCGTCGAAGATAACGTCGCCCCGGGTGCGCTGCTCGACCGCCGTGATCTGGCGCACGAAGGTGGATTTGCCCGCGCCGTTGTCGCCGACGATGGCGACATGCTCGCCGTTGCGCAGGACGAAGTTCGCGTCTTCGAGCGCATGGACGCCGCCGTAATGCTTGGTCAGGCCCCGGGTTTCGAGAATGATGTCGTCTTTCATGTCTCTCTCCTTACGACCGCGCGGACTGGCGCTGCTGGCGCCACTGGTCGAGCACCACGGCGGCCACGATGATCGCGCCCTTCACCATCTCCTGGTAGTAGGCGTCGAGTTTGAGGAAGGTGAAGCCGGAAATGATGACGCCGAAAATGAGCGCCCCCAGCACCGTGCCGATCACCGAGCCGCGCCCGCCGTTGAGCGACACGCCGCCGATCACCGTCATTGCGATGGCGTCGAGCTCGTACATCACCCCCATGCCGGCCTGAGCTGTGAGGTTCTTCGAGGCGAGCACCAGCGCCGCCAGCGAGGCGAGCATGCCCGCGATCACATAGACCAGCACCTTGTGGCGCTCGACATTGATCCCCGACATCCGCGCCGCCGCCTCGTTCGAGCCGATGGCGTAGGTGTGCTTGCCGTAGACCGTGTATTTCAGCACCAGCATGAACAGGATCGCGAGGCCGATGAAGATCACCACCGGCATCCAGCCGCCGAGCCCGTTGCCGATCCAGGTGAATTCTTCGGTCGGGAACGAAATCGGCCGGCCCTTCGACCACCATTTCGCAGCCCCCCGCGCCGCCACCATCATGCCGAGCGTGGCGATGAACGGCGGAATGCGCGTGTAGGCGATCAGCAGCCCGTTCACCAGACCGGCGCCGAAGCCGATCGCGAGGCCGACCACGATCGGCGCGATCACCGGCAGGTCCATCGCCCAATCGCCGAAGATCGCCTTGGGGTTCGGGTTGCCGTTGACCGTCGCGGTCTGGGCGAAGGACATCGCCACCATCGCGGTGAGGCCGACCACCGAGCCGGGGCTGAGGTCGATCCCGTGCGAGATGATCACCTGGGTCGAGCCCAGCGCGATGATGCCGACGATGGCCACCTGCAGGATGATGATCTTGAGCCGCGCCTCGTTGAAGATCGAAGGGAACCGGTCGGCGCTGTCGAACAGGAAACTCTGGCCCTGAAGCAGATAGCCGAGGGCCTCGAAGATCACCACGATCCCGATCAGGGCGAAGAAGACGTTGAGTTCGGGCGGACGGGTGCGCTTTCTGGTGTCGAAACTCAGCCCGCCGATGCCGTGCGAGGTGTCGGTCATGTGATGCTCCCTGCTGGCCGCCGGCGTTTCGCCCGTGCGGTTTGAGCGGCACCCGTCTCGGGGTGCCGCTCGTGTTCAGTCCCGCCGGCGGATCAGTTCTTCGACAGGTAGTCGGCGATGTTGTCGGGCGTCACCAGTTCGAACGGCACCCAGACCGCCTTCTCGACCGCCTCGCCGCGCGCGAGCGACAGCGCCGCGTTGAGCGAACCCGAGCCCTGGGCGGCGGCGTTCTGGAACACCGTCACGTCGAGCTCGCCCGCCTGCATCGCCGCCAGCGCATCCTGGGTCGCGTCGACGCCGCCGACCTGCACGCTCGCCATGTCGATGCCCGCCGCCTTCATCGCCTGGATCGCGCCGATCGCCATCTCGTCGTTGTTGGCGATCACGCCGTCGAAGGGCTCGCCGGTCGACAGCCAGTTGGTCATGAGATCCTGCGCCTCGTCGCGCGACCAGTTGGCGGTCTGCTCGTCGATGAAGTTGATCGTGACCGCGCATTTGCCGGCAGCGATCACGTCGTGGATATCCGCCGTGCGCTGCACCGCCGCCTGGTTCGACAGCTCGCCCATCATCACATAGGCGTTGACCTCGGTCTTGCCCTCGGCCGCCCAGTTGTCGCAGAGCTGGATGGTTTCGAGCGTGCCGCTGTCGACCTCGTTCGAGGCGACGAAAGCCTGGTTGTCGGGCAGCGTGTCGAGGTTGATCGGCTGGCGGTTGACGTAGACCAGCGGCACATTCGCGGCCGCAGCGGCATCGGTCATCGCCTGGGTCGCGGACGTATCGACCGGGTTGACGATGATCGCGTCGACGCCGCTCGCGATGAAGTTGTTGATCTGGTCGAGCTGCTTGGCCACGTCGTTCTGCGCGTCCTCGATCTGCACGTCGACGCCGTCGAGCCCGTCGGCGAATTCCTGGATCCCGTTGCGCAGCACGGTGAGGAAGTTGTCGTCGAACAGCGCCATGGTCACACCGACGGTCTCCGACATCGCGGCCGAGCCCATCAGGGTCGCAAACGCGGTCGCAGCAAGCATTGTCTTTTTCATCTCTTTCATTCCTCCCTGGATGGTGTCCGGCGCACCGTTCCTTTGCCGGATGCCCCCACCGAAGCGAAGGCCGTTCACCTGCGCGTCAGGCCGCCTTGGCCTGCACCTGCGCGACGATGAAATCGAATGACTGGCGGATCGCCGAATAGGGATCGGCAAGCGCATGGGTCTCGGGCGAGAAACACTCGTAGGAGAACACCCCGTCGTAGCCCGCCGCGACGAGATCGCGGATCTGCGCGATGTTGCCGATCCGGTCCTGCCCGTCGATCAGCACCCGGTGGACGTCTTCCATCTCGTCGACCGGCACGGCTGGGTCGACCACGCCCGAGATATGCACGATCCCGGTGTAATCTGGATAATAGGCGCCGCCGCCGGCGAGCGTGTGGTGGAACGTGTCGTGGACCAGCCGGTAACGGCCGCGCGCGTCCAGCGCGTCGATCACGTCAACCAGCTCGGATTTCTGCCGGAGCGACGAGCGCGGAAAGCCGAGCGGCTCGACCAGCGCCCGCATGTCGGCCGCCTCCAGCATCGGCAGCACCTCTTTCATCGCCAGCCGGAGCTTGGCCTGGCGCTCGCCCTCGCCGGTCTGGGTGCCG
>JAGRMO010000102.1 GCA_020441205.1 Maritimibacter sp. | reverse complement strand
CACCCGCGAAGACCTCTGGCAGACGATGCACAAGGTGAAGGAAAACGAGCCCTTCACCGGCATCCTCATCACCCACGATCTGCGCGAGTCGATCTTCCTCGCCGACCAGGTGGTCGTGCTCTCGGGCCGCCCCGCCCGCACCCAATACGTGCTCGACGTACCCAACACCGGTCCGCGCGACCTTGAGCACCTCTACACCCCCGAAGCGGCCGAGATGCTGGCGATCCTGCGCCACCAGATCGAGATCGCTCAGGGCCGGGCACCGGCGGAACCCACTTCGGAGGATGCAGCATGAAATTTCAGACGCTGCAGAAAGTCCTCGTCCCCGCCGTCGCGATGCTGGTCTTCCTCCTTTTGTGGGAATTCATCGTCTGGGTCGCCGGCTGGCCCAACTACAAGATGGCCTCGCCCTCGGATCTGGGCCCGGCTTACGTCAAGCATTGGCACCTCTTCCTCACCATGGGCTGGCAGACCCTCTGGCGCACCGTGGTCGGCCTCGTCATCGCGGTGATCTTCGGCACCGGGCTCGGCATGGTGATGGGCTTTTCGCGGCTGATGCGCGATGCGCTCTACCCGCTGCTCGTGGGCTTCAACGCCATCCCCAAGGCCACCGTCGTGCCGATCGTCGCGCTGATGTTCGTCGGCGCGCATGATTTTAACACCGTGCTCATCGCCTTCATGATCTCGTTCTTCCCGATCGCCGTCTCGGTCTCGATCGGCCTCTCGACGCTGGAGCCGGAATACCGCGACATCCTGCGCTCGCTCGGCGCCTCGCAATCGACGATCTTCTGGAAAATCGCCCTGCCGAAGACGCTGCCAGAGTTCTTCGGCGCGCTCAAGGTGGCGGTGACGCTGGCCTTCATCGGCACCAACCTGATGGAGATCGTCTCGCCCCACGGCCGCGGCCTCGGCGCGCTGTTCGACTCGGGCAAGACCAACTCGGATTACCCGCTGATGTTCGCCGTCCTGATCGCCCTCGCGCTCTTGGGCATCATGCTCTACTACATCGTCGTGGCGCTCGAGAAGGTCTTCGCCGGCTGGGCCGAACGCAGCCCGCATTAGCTGGGCGCGCAAACGAAAACGGTGCCCCGGGGCGGGACACCGTTTCGGCTTCGCGAGGCGTCACCCGATCAGGCGGCGCATTCCAGAAGCAGCGTACCTGCCGCCGTGTTCGAGATCGGGATGTGGTAGTTGCGCGTGATCTCGGTCACGTCGTCGCCGAGCGCGCCGCGCATCATCATCCACATCAGAAACTCGGTGCCCTGCGCGCCAGCCTTCTCGACCAGCTCCATCCGGGTGATCTTGGTGAGCTCGTCCGGGTTCGAGACGATGTTCTCGAGACAGTACTGGTCGAACTCCTTGTTGATGAAGCCCGCGCGCTGACCGTCCAACTGGTGCGAGAGCCCGCCGGTGCCGAGGATGACGATCTTCTCGTCGCCCGGGTAGCTCCGAAGCGCCCGGCCCAGCGCGCGGCCGAAATCGAGCGCCCGCTTCAGCGTCGGGATCGGGTGCTGCACCGTGTTGGCGCTGATCGGCACCGCCTTCGGCATATGCGGGTGATGCGGCGCGCCCGGCCAGAACAGTTGCATCGGTACGACGAAACCATGGTCGACCGGCAGTTCCTGGCATGACGTAATGTCGAACTCATCCGCCACCATGCTCTCGATCACGTGCCAGCTGAGCTCCGGATAACCCGGGAACGGGTCGAGCGACGGCAGGCCCCAGCCCTCGTCCTCGTTGCGGTACTCATGCGCCGCGCCGATCGCGAAGGTCGGCATCCGGTCGAGGAAGAAGCCGAGCCCGTGGTCGTTGTAGATGTTGATCACCACGTCGGGCTTGTGCGCGTCGATCCAGGCATGAACCTTCGGATAGCCGTCGAAGAACGGCTTCCAGTAGGGATCGTCATACAGCTCGCGCTGGATCGCGTTGCCCACCGCCGGGATATGCGAAGTGGTGATGCCGCCGAGAATTTTCGCCATGGTTTCCTCCTCCTACGCCTGGCTCTTGAGGAATTCCTTGAATTCCTCCGTGGTCTTGCCGGTCTGCAGCCCGCCGACATCCTGCACGCTCAGTTTGAAGATGCCGGCGAATTTGGCGAGGTAGTAGATGTTGCCCCCCGCGTCGATCAGGCCGAGCACGTCGCGCGCCCGGATCGCCGCCTTCTGTTGGTCGTTGAGGCCGTACTTGTCCATGTAGGCCTCTTCGTCCGCAACGAAGGCGTCGCGATTGGCCTTCTGGTTGAACGAGTAGCACATCTTGTTCAGCGCATAGCCCTTCATCGCCTGCTTGCCGTCGAAGATCGTCGTGCCGGGAATGTCGATGTGGTAGTCGAACGCTGGCTGGTCGGCCATTGTCAGGTCTCCTTCTCCTGGTCCTGAGCGATCTGGCACGCGTCCCGGGACGAAAAACTTGACCTAGATCAAGTCGTGGCCCCGACAGCATGAATTGAATGGTCCGTACACAAAACCAATAGCCGCCTTGTGCATCCGCCCCTTGTTCCCTTGACCAAAACGGTGACGGGGCCGCTCGTGGCGGCCCCGAAATCAGCAAAACGCAATGACGTCGGACGCCTCAGTGCGCCCAGTAGAGCCGCATCGGGTTGTCCACGAGCAGCTTGCGCTGCAGCTCGGCGGTCGGCGCAATCTTCGGGATGAAATCGACCAGCTTGCCGTCGTCGGGCATGTGCGACTTCATGTTGGGATGCGGCCAGTCGGTGCCCCAGAGCACCCTGTCGGGGAAGAGCTCGACGATGCGGCGCGCGAACGGCACCACGTCGTCGTAATCGGGCGGGCCCTGGACGCTCAGCCGCTCCGGGCAGGTCACCTTCGACCAGATGTTCTCGTGTTCCGCCATGAGCTCGACGAAGCGCTGGAAATCCGGGTGGTCGACGCCCTTGGCGATGTCCGGCCGCCCCATGTGGTCGACCACGATGGTCCCGGGCAGGCTCGCGAGGAACGGCGCCAGATCGGCGAGATCCTGCGCCTCGAAATAGACCACGATCGACCAGCCGAACGCCTGGATCCGCTCGGCCACTTCCACGAAATGTTCGCGCGGCGTCGCGTCGACCAGGCGACGCACGAAGTTGAACCGCACCCCGCGTACTCCGGCCGCGTCCATCTCGGCCAACGCGTCCCGCGATATGTCGTGGCGCACCGAGGCGACCCCGCGCGCAAGCTCCCCCCCCGCCCGGCAGGCGTCGACCATCGCCGCGTTGTCCTTGCCGTGGCAGGTCGCCTGCACGATCACGTTGCGCGAAAACCCGAGATGGTCGCGCAGCTCGAACAGCTTGTCCTTGCCCGCATCGCAGGGCGTGTACTTACGCTCGGGCGCGAAGGGAAAGGCGTCGCGCGGCCCGAACACATGGCAATGCGCGTCGACCGCGCCCGCCGGCAGCACGAACCGCGGCACCGACGGGTTCGGGTGGAAATCGAGCCAATCGGCATCGGTGATCTGGATTTCGGCCATGTCAGTCTCCAAACACCTCGCCGTCCATCAGCTTGCGCGCGGTGCGCAGGATGGCGGCGGAGACGGGGGTTCCGGTTGCGTCCAGCCGGGCGATGACACTCATCTCGCCGGTGGGATGTTCGATCGAGAGGCTGCGGGTCTCGCCGGCGCCGGTCTCGGCCAGCGCCGCCGCGGGTGAGCCTTCGAGCAGGCAGGCGGTGGCGACCGAGACGGCGCCGAGCACGCCGATGGTCTTGTGGCAGCGATGCGGGATGAAGGTGCGGGTGCTGATCGCCCCACCCGATTTCGGCGCCGAGACCATCGTCATCTTCGGCACGCTCTTCGCCGCCACGTCGCCGAGGTTCATCATCGGCCCCGCCTTCAACCGGATCGCCTCGAGCTTCGCCCGCAGCGCCTGGTTCGCCTCGAGCGCCTCCGGCGTCTCGTCGCCGCCGATGCCGAGATCGGCCGCCCGCATCACCACGCAGGGCATGCCGTTGTCGATCAGCGTCACCTCGACCCCCTCGATCACGTCGACCGCGTTGCCGGTGGGCAAGAGCGCCCCGCAGGACGAGCCGGCGGTGTCGCGGAATTCGAGCGGGATCGGCGCGGCCGTGCCCGGTACGCCGTCGATCTTCGCGCCGCCCGCGTAGGTCACGCGCCCGCCCGGCGTCTGCACCTCGGCCACCGCCACCTGGCCGGTGTTCTCCATGTAGATCGCCACCCGGGTCACGTCGCCCGTGGTCGCCACCAGCCCGCGTTCGATGGCGAAGGGTCCGACGCCCGCGAGCATGTTGCCGCAGTTCTGCGCGTCGGTGACGATCGGCTGATCGACGAAGACCTGCAGGAACAGGTAATCGACATCGACGCCGTCACGGTCCGATGCCTTCACCACGGCCACCTTCGAGGTCAGGGGGTCGGTCCCGCCCATCCCGTCGATCTGGCGGATATCGGGCGAGCCCATCACCCGGAGCAGGAACGCGTCGCGCGCCCCCGCCTCGCCCGGCAGATCGTCCGCAAGGAAGAACCCGCCCTTCGACGTGCCCCCGCGCATCCACATGCAGCGAATGCCGTCAGACACCGCCCCGCTCCTTCTTTGGTCCGAAAATATCCCGGGGGTGCGGGGGCAGCGCCCCCGCCCTGCCCGCCGCAGGCGCGCACGCGCGCAGCGCGGCCCTCTCACACATATTTGAGCCCCTTCTCCGCCAGCCGCTCGCGCATCTTGTAGATGTCGAGCCCGAGCTCGCCCTTGGCGAAACGCGCGCGCTTGGCCTCCTCGTTGGCCACCCGGGCGCGGGCCTTCTCCAGCACCTCGGCCGCCTCCTCGCGGCGCACACAGACCACCCCGTCGTCATCGGCGACGATCACGTCGCCGGGGTTGACGAGCTCGCCCGCGCAGACCACCGGCACGTTGACCGAACCGAGCGTCTCTTTGATCGTGCCCTGCGAGCCGACCGCCTTCGACCAGACCGGAAAGCTCATCTGCGTGAGATCGGCCACATCGCGCACGCCCCCGTCGATCACCAGGCCCCGGCAACCATGCGCCTGCGCCGAGGTCGCCAGAAGATCGCCGAAATAGCCCGCGTCCGACGGCGAGGTGGTGCCGAGCACCAGGATGTCGCCGGCCTTGAGCTGTTCGATGGCGACGTGGATCATCCAGTTGTCCATCGGCGGGGCGAGGATGGTCAGCGCATTGCCCGCCACCCGCGCGCCCGCATAGATCGGTCGCATGTAGCTCGCCAGCAGCCCCTTGCGGCCCTGCGCCTCGTGGACAGTGGCGCAGCCCAACTCGGCCAGCCCGTCGACGATCTCGAGGCTCACCCGCTCGATGTTCTGGACGACGACGCCCGTGGTGCCCGGCTGATAGGTCATTCGAGCTCCTCCACGGTGCGCGGGAAGATCGCCTCGAAGCCCTCGGCGTATTTCGCGGGCTTCCCGCCTGCCTGTCCGCCCGAATTGCGGCGGTAGTGGTTGCCCCGGTTCTCGGCCACGTTCTCGTAGAAATGCCACAGGTGCTCCTGGCCCTGCATGCACTGGATCGCGGCCCATTTCTTGTCCCAGACCGGGCTGATGTCGAGGAAGACATTGGGCTTCCAGCCCATCTGCTCGGTCTGATGCGGCTCGAACAGATAGAGCTGCGGCGCGCCAAGCACCTTCTGGCCCGGGTTGTGGCCCCAGGCCTGCGCCACCATCCGCGCCTCCAGCGCGAAATCGGTCGTGCGCATGTGGTCGGTGTTGTACGGATCCCATTTCGAATGCGAGAACATGAACTTGGGCTGAACCTCGCGGATGATGTCGACCATCTGGTCGAGGGTCTCGCGGCCCAGGTCCAGCGGGTAATCGCCGCGGTCGAGAAAGCGGATGTCGGTCACCCCGAGCGCGGCGGCGGCGTTCTCGGCCTCCTCGCGGCGCGCGGCCTTCACCTTCTCGAGCGTCATCCCCTCCTGCTTCCACAGCTTGGCGCTCTCGCCGCGCTCGCCGAAGCTGAGACAGACGACGGTCACCTCGTAGCCCTTCTCCTGGTGCAGCGCGATCGCCCCGCCCGCCCGCCAGACGAAGTCGGCGGAATGGGCGGAAATCACGAGGGCGGTTTTCTTGTCGGACATCTGGTTTCTCCTCAGGATCCTGTCACGCGCGCAAGCGCCGGGCGCCTCCGCCCTGGCCTGCCATCGGGTTAGACCCGAAGCCCCGCGCTTTCCATTTGATTCCCGCGCCCGCGTCATAAATATTTGCTATAGATGGCCCGTGGACGGCCGGGCACGAATCCGAGCAAAGCACCGGAATGACGACGGAAATCCCAAATCTCAGGCACCTCAGGGCCTTCATGGAAGTTTCTGACGCGCGTGGGATCAGCGCCGCGGCGCATCGCGTGCACCTCAGCCAGCCGGCGGTGACCCAGGCGATCTCGGGCCTTGAGCAGCGCTTCGGCACCCGGCTCCTCGACCGCAGGCGCGAGGGCATGTTCCCCACCGAGGCGGGCGAGGTGCTGCTCACGCGGGTGCGCCGGATGTTCGCGACGCTGGCCGACGGCGCCGCCCAGGCGGTGCGCCTCGCCACCAGGCGCGAGGGACGGCCCGCGCCCGATTTCCACACCCGCGTCACGTCGGCCCAGCTCCGCGCCCTGATCGCCATTCGCGACGCCGGCAACTTCAGCCTCGCCGCCCGCGCCCTCGGCATCGCCCAGCCCTCGGTCCACCGGGCCGGCCGCGACCTCGAGAAGCTCTCGGGCCTCACGATGTTCACCCCCGGCCGCAAGGGCATCGAGCTCACCGCCGCCGCCGAGGCCTTCGCCCGCGCGGTGAAACTCGCCGAGGCCGAATACGATCAGGGGCTCGACGAGCTCGGCCGGCTCTCCGGCGCCGACGCGACCCGCATCGCCATCGGCTCGATGCCGCTGTCGCGCGCCGAGATCCTGCCTGCCGCCTGCGACGCGCTGCTGGCCGAAGCCGCCGGCGTTCAGCTTCGCCTGATCGACGCGCCCTTCGGCGAGCTCCTGCGCCAGCTTCGCTATGGCGAGCTCGACGTGCTGATCGGCGCGCTGCGCGACCCGCTGCCCGCCGACGGCGTGGTTCAGGAGCCCCTGTTCGAAGACCCGCTCGCGGTGATGGCCGGGCCCGACCACCCGCTCGCGGGCCGCACGGGGCTCAGTCTCGCCGAAACCCTGGCCTACCCCTGGATCGCCCCGCCGAAGGAGACGCCCTCGGGAGATTACCTGTTCCGCAGCCTCGGCATCGGCGATCTGCCCGACACGCCGGTCCGGGTGGTCACCTCGTCGATGGTGCTGGTGCGCGGAATGCTCCGGCGCGGCCCCTACCTCACCATCCTGTCGCCGCGCCAGGCGGCGGTGGAGGTCGAGCAGGGCCTGATGGTGCCGCTCGATCTGCCCCTGCCCGGCTCGGCCCGGATGATCGGGCTCACCACCAGGGCAGGCTGGATGCCCACCCCCACCCAGGCGCGATTTCTCGATCTGGTCCGCACCGCGGCGCGCGGATGAGACGGAGCCAGACGATCGCGCGCCCCCCGTCATGCGGGCGGGCGCCCGCATGGACCGGCGGCACCGCTATAGCTAAAACCAATCTATCGGGGCGGCTTCGAATTTCCCTTCCCGGCCCATGCTCCCTACCACCAAGGGCACACGCGAACAGGAGAAACCCATGACGGAGAAGGACTACGACGACATCCCCGGTACCTTCGTCTTCGACGCCGACCGCTCGCGCGAGGGCTACTGGCTCAACCAGTTCTGCATCTCGCTCGGCAAGGAGGTGAACCGCCAGGCCTTCCGCGACGACCCGGAAGCCCACATGGCCAAGTTCAAGATGACCGAAGACCAGAAGCAGGCGGTGCGCGACCGCGCCTGGAACCGCCTGCTCGAACTTGGCGGCAACATCTACTACACCTCCAAGCTCGGCGCCTTCGACGGGATCGTCTTTCAGGACCTGGCCGCGATGATGTCGGGCATGAGCCGCGACGATTACCGCAAGATGATGGTCGACGGCGGCCGCCCGATCGAGGGCAACCGCTCCAAATCCGAATGGGAGAAGAAATAATGGCCCGGATCACCGCAGGGATCGCCTGCTCCCACGTCCCCGCCATCGGCGTGGCGATGGACCAGCACATCACCGAGCAGCCTTATTGGCAGCCGGTGTTCAAGGGCTTCGAGTTTTCCCGCAAGTGGAACGAGGACAACAAGCCCGACGTCGTCTTCCTCGTCTACAACGACCATTGCACCGCCTTTGACGCGAGCGTGATCCCCACCTTCGCGCTCGGCTGCGCCGCCGAATTCACCCCGGCCGACGAAGGCTGGGGACCGCGCCCCGTGCCGGTGGTCAAGGGCCACCAGAAGCTCGCCTCGCACATCGCCCAGAGCGTCATCCTCGACGAATTCGACCTCACCATCATGAACGAGATGGAAGTCGATCACGGCCTCACCGTGCCGCTCTCGGTGATGTACGGCGACAAGACCCCCGAAGACGATTGGGGCGTCCAGGTGATCCCGCTCGCCGTCAACGTGGTGCAATACCCGGCCCCGACCGCGAACCGCTGCTACAACCTCGGCCGCGCGATCCGGCGCGCCATCGACAGCTATCCCGAAGACCTCAACGTCCATATCTACGGCACCGGCGGCATGTCGCACCAGCTCCAGGCGGGCCGCGCCGGCCTCATCAACGCCGACTGGGACAAGGCCTTCATGGACAAGCTTGTGAACGCCCCCGAAGAGGCCCGCAAGATCACCCATCTGGAGTTCCTGCGCGAGACCGGCTCGGAAGGGATCGAGATGGTGATGTGGCTGGTGATGCGCGGCGCGCTCGACGAGACCGTCACCGAAGTGCACCGCCACTATCATGTGCCGGCCTCCAACACCGCCGTCGGCCATCTCATCCTCGAAAACCACGCCTGACCCACACGCAGGCATCCGACCCAAGGAGAACACCATGCGGATCTGTGTCGCCGGCGCCTATGGCGCCTTCGGTCTCAAACATCTCGACGCGCTCGCCAATATCGACGGGGTCGAGGTCACTTCGGTGATGGGGCCGACGAAGGACAAGATCGAGGCGCTCGCCGCCGAGCGCGGCATCGGCCACGCGGGCACCACACTTGAAGACTGCATCGCCCGCGATGACGTCGACGCGGTGATCCTCTCGACGCCCACCCAGATGCATGCCGACCAGGCGGTCGCCTGCCTCGAGGCCGGCAAACATGTGCTGGTCGAGATCCCGATGGCCGACAGCCTCGCCGACAGCCAGCGCGTCGTCGACGCGCAGAAGAAATCGGGCCTCGTCGCCATGGCCGGCCAGGTGCGACGGTTCAACCCCTCACACCAGTGGATCCACAACAAGATCGCCGCCGGCGAGCTGAAGATCCAGCAGATGGACGTGCAGACCTATTTCTTCCGCCGGACGAACACCAATGCGAAGGGCGAGCCCCGGACCTGGACCGATCACCTCCTTTGGCATCACGCCTGCCACACCGTCGATCTGTTCCAGTACCAGACCGGCGAGACCGTGTCGGAAGCCTTCGGCCTCGAAGGGCCGAAGCACCCCGACCTCGGCATCGCGATGGACATGTCGATCGGGATGAAGACCCCCTCGGGGGCGATCTGCACGCTGTCGCTCAGCTTCAACAACGACGGGCCGCTGGGGACGTTCTTTCGCTACATCTGCGACAAGGGCACCTATATCGCCCGCTACGACGACCTCTACGACGGCCGCGAGAACCAGATCGACCTTGCGGACGTGGCGGTCTCGAACAACGGCATCGAGCTCATCGACCGCGAGTTCATCTCGGCGATCCGGGAATGCCGAGAGCCCAACGGCTCGGTCGCCCAGGTGCTGCCGGCGATGGCGACGCTCGACCGGATCGAGCGCGGCTTCAAGGGCTGAGGCGCGCCGAATTCGCCAGGAGGGCCGTCCCGCTCGGGGCGGCCTTTCGCTTGGCCGAAACTGGCCGCACCAAAATCAAAGCGTTCGCGTGAACCGAAGGTAGGCAAGGAACAGGCCCAGACCGAACAGCGCCAGGTACAGCACGTTCAGCAGGACAGAACCCCGACGGTTTCCCGCAAACTTGCGGTCCAGGAACTCCACGAGCTTCCGGTAAAGCAAGTTCAGGCCAGTCATATCGTCACCTCTGGACCGCGCTTCACGGGGCCACGTAGATCACGACGCGGGACGAACCATCAACCCCATGGGCCACCCGTCACGCCGCGTGCCGTGGCATTCATGGACACGTCCACGGGGCTGGGCGCGAACCCGGCTGGCGAATGCCCTGCAATCCGGCCAACGGGCCATGTTTGCGCACGCAGCATTGACGTAGGCCCCCGCCTTGGGCCAAATCGCCGGAACACGCCATCGAGGGAGGACCGCATGGGCTGGCTGAAGGACGAAACCGGGCTGGAGAAGACCGCGGCGAACTACGTCGCCCTGACCCCGCTCAGCCACCTCAACCGCGCCGCCGCGCTGTTTCCCGACAAGACCGCCATCGTCGACGGCGCACGCCGCTTCACCTATGCCGAGTATCGCGCCCGCGCGAGCCAACTCGCCTCGGCCCTGAGCCGGTCCGGCGTCGGCCCCGGCGATGTCGTCGCCACCCTGCTGCCCAACATCCTCGCCCAAGCCGAGGCGCATTGGGGCGTGCCGGCGACCGGCGGCATCCTCAACACGATCAACGTCCGGCTCGACGTCGACACTGTCGCCTTCATCTTCGGCCATGGCGAAGCCAAGGTGGCGCTGGTCGACACCGCCTTCATCGGCCTCGCCGAAGCCGCCATCGAACGGATGGAGGGGCCGGCCCCGAAGATCGTCGAGGTGTGCGACCCGAATTCCGGGCTCGCCGCCACCGGCCGCCATACCGAATACGAGACCTTCATCGCCGCCGGCGACGCGGGCTTCGCCTGGCACCTGCCGAAGGACGAATGGGAGAGCCTCGCGCTCAACTACACCTCCGGCACCACCGGCCGGCCCAAGGGCGTGGTCTATTCGCACCGCGGCGCCTATCTGCACACGCTCGGCCTCGGGCTCGACTGGGGGCTCAACCGCGACACCGTCTATCTCACCATCGTGCCGCTGTTTCACTGCAACAACTGGGTCCACACCTGGGCGATCCCGGCGGTGGGCGGCACCGTCGTCTGCTGCCGCGACATCACCGCAAAGGCGATCTACGACGCCATCGCCGACGAGGGCGTGACCAATTTCGGCGGCGCGCCGATCGTGCTCAACATGATCGTCAACGCGAAGGACGCCGACCGGCGCGACTTCGACCACATCGTCAACGTCTACACCGCCGGCGCGCCCCCGCCCGCCGCCGTGCTCGCCGGCATCGAGCCGCTCGGCTTCACCGTCACCCAGATGTACGGCCTCACCGAAACCTACGGTCACGTCGTCGAATGCATCTTCCGCGACGACTGGGCCGATCTGCCCGAGGCCGAACGCTTCGAGCGCAAGGCGCGCACCGGCGTCGCCCAGGTGATGGAAGAGCACGTGACGGTGATGAACCCCGAAACGATGGAGGAAGTGCCCGCCGACGCCGAGACCATCGGCGAGATCATGATCCGCGGCAACGTGGTGATGAAGGGCTACCTGAAGAACCCCGAGGCCACCGACGAGGCCTTCCGCGGCGGCTATTTCCACTCCGGCGACATCGCCTTCATGCACCCCGACGGCTACATCAAGATCACCGACCGGGCCAAGGACATCATCATCTCGGGCGGCGAGAACGTCTCTTCGGTCGAGGTCGAGGGCGCGCTCATGCACCATCCGGCGGTGCTGCTCTGCGCCGTCGTCGCCAAACCCGACGAGAAATGGGGCGAGGTGCCCTGCGCCTTCGTCGAGCTGAAGGAGGGCGCGAGCGCCACCGAGGCCGAGCTGATCGCCTTCGCCCGCGAACGGCTCGCGGGCTTCAAGACGCCGAAGCGGATCGTCTTCGAGGAACTTCCCAAGACCTCGACCGGCAAGATC